>NZ_JBQFPV010000005.1:0-353043 GCF_056536565.1 Ruegeria sp. CK3 | reverse complement strand
CGAAAAAGCCTCAAACGCAAATCTGGGGCCGGACAAGCTGGACCACACGATGTCCTTTATGTTCGAAACCCGCTTTCCGCAGCATCTGACCGCCTTTGCCGCAACCGAGGCACCCTTGCAGGATGATTACATCGACTGCTGGGCAGACATCGAAAAGAAATTCGACGGCACGCCCGGCAAAAAGTGAAACAACTAATCCGCTCGTGACAAAGTCTGGATATAGAATGCCTTTGATGAACTCCTGGGTGATATCGGCCAATGATGAAGCCCATCCTTTTCCCTTGAACAACCTGCCCTACGGGGTTTTTTCGACCGAAGGCGGCGAACCTCGTTGTGGCGTGGCCATCGGCGATATGATACTGGACGTCTCTTCCGCCGAGGTCGAAGGCCTGATCGTGCTGAGCAACGAACCTCTTTTCGATCTGCCTTTCTGGAATCCATTGATGGAAGAGGGTCCGGTTGTGTGGGCGGCATTGCGGGACCGGCTGATTAGCCTGTTGGCCGAAGACGCCGAAGAACAGCATAAAGTTGAGCCCCTGCTCGTCGCGCAAGACGATGCCGAGATGCATATGCCTTTCGCCGTTAGCGAATACACAGATTTCTACGCGGGTCGACATCATGCTTTCAACGTTGGCACCATGTTCCGGGGGCCAGAAAACGCGCTGCCCCCGAACTGGCTGCACATCCCAATCGGTTACAACGGTCGTGCATCGTCAGTGGTTGTTTCGGGCACGGACATCCGACGCCCCTGGGGTCAGCTGAAAGGTCCAAGCGACGCCCTGCCCCGGTTTGCCCCGTCGCAACGGTTCGATATTGAGCTTGAGATGGGCGCCATCGTTGGAACCCCTTCGGATGGTCCGATCTCCGTGCAAGAGGCGGATAACAACATTTTTGGCTACGTACTGCTGAACGACTGGTCTGCCCGCGACATTCAGGCTTGGGAATACCAGCCTCTGGGGCCGTTCCAGGCCAAGGCCACGGCAACCTCGATCAGCCCCTGGATCGTGACCAAAGCTGCGCTTGAGCCATTCCGCTGCGACACCCCTGCGCGGGAGTTCGAATTGCTGGACCACCTGAAGGATTTTGGCCCGATGCTGTACGACATCGACCTGTCGGTCACGTTGGCTCCCAAGGGCAAGGCGGCTACAACCATTGCCCGAACCAATTACAATGAGATGTATTATTCGGCAGCTCAGCAATTGGCCCATCACACCACGTCCGGGTGCCCGATGAATACCGGCGATCTGCTGGGCTCGGGCACAATTTCCGGCCCGGAAAAGGACAATCGCGGCTCCCTTTTGGAACTCAGCTGGGGTGCCAAAGAGCCATTTACTCTCGACACCGGTGAGACCCGCAGCTTCGTTGAAGACGGAGACACCCTAACCCTGACGGGCGCCGCTATAGGTGACGGCTATCGGATCGGTTTCGGCGATTGCACGGGGCAAGTCCTCGCAGCACTTGACGATCCTTACAAACGCAACTGACACGTAAAATCGCCCGCTCGGGCACCGGAGGAAACCCATGGCTAAAGCATTCGCATCGCAAGGCGATATGACAGAAAAGAAAATCACCTTCGATGAGATCGGCGAGGGTCTGTGGGCCTTTACTGCCGAAGGTGACCCGAATTCGGGCGTCATCATCGGCGACGACAGCGTCATGATTGTCGAGGCGCAGGCCACCCCGCGTCTGGCGAACAAAGTGATCGAGAAGGTGCGTGAAGTCACCGACAAGCCGATCAGCCATGTTGTGCTCACGCACTATCACGCGGTGCGCGTTCTGGGCGCCTCGGCCTTCAACGCGCCGCAGGTGATCATGTCGGATGTGGCACGCTCGATGGTCGTGGAACGCGGGCAAGAGGACTGGGACAGCGAGTTCCAGCGTTTCCCGCGCCTGTTCGAAGGTCATGAGAGCATCCCCGGCCTGACCTGGCCCACAACCACATTTAGCGACAGCATGACGGTCTATCTAGGCAACCGCCGCGTAGATATCAAACAGATCGGCCGCGCCCATACGGCGGGCGATGCGGTGATCCATGTGCCTGATCAGAACGTCATGTTCACCGGCGACATCGTCGAGGACCACTCGGCCTGCTATTGCGGGGATGGTCACTTTGCCGATTGGGGCCAGACGCTGGACAATATCAAAACTTATGGCGTCGACGCCATCGCACCGGGTCGCGGCGGCGCGCTGATCGGCAAAGAAGCGGTCGAACGGGCCATCGAAAGCACCCGCGACTTCGTCAACTCAACCTACGAACCCGCCAAAAGGGTTGCGATGAAAGGCGGCAGTCTGAAAGACGCCTGGGATGCCGTTCGCGACGCCTGCGATCCTAAGTTCAAGGACTATGCGATCTACGAGCACTGCCTGCCATTCAACGTCAGCCGTGCCTATGACGAAGCTCGGGGGATCGCCCACCCTCGCATCTGGACTGACAAACGTGATCTGGAAATGTGGGAACAGTTGCAAGGCTGAACCCACTCATCTCCTCCGAACTCAACAAGCTAGGTATTTCGATGCTTCAGGACCGATATTCCCTCGCCTTCAAGCTTTACCCTTATGAGAAATCAAAAGATCAAGACGCGCCCGTTGCGGTGCGCCACCCGGTTGTCATCGTCGGAGGCGGTCCTATCGGAATGGCCGCCGCGCTGGACCTTGGTCGACAGGGCATTCCGGCGTTGGTTCTGGACGATCACGAAGGGATCGGCATGGGCAGCCGTGCCATCTGCTTTGCCAAGCGAACACTGGAAATCGCCGACCGTTATAGCTGTGGCGCGCCAATGCTCGACAAAGGGGTCGTCTGGAATGTTGGGAAGGTGTTTCAGGACGACCGAAAGGTCTTTGAGTTCAACCTTCTGCCTGAATCCGGCCATCGCAACCCGGCCTTCATCAACTTGCAGCAGCCTTATTTCGAAAAGTTCATTTTCGAAGCGATTTGCGCGGAACAGGAACGCGGCGCGCCTATTGAAATCCGAGGCAAGAACCGGGTCGAAGCTGTAGACGTCAAGGACGACCATGTTGTTCTGTCCGTCACAACTCCGGACGGGCCTTACCAGCTTGAGGCGGATTGGATGATCGCCTGCGATGGCGCAAGTTCGCCAACACGCGACATGTTGGATCTGGGATTTGAAGGCCGGGTTTTTCAGGACAGCTTTCTGATCGCTGATATCCGGATGAAGAACAACACATTCCCGACAGAACGCTGGTTCTGGTTCGAGCCCTACTTTAAGTCCGGCGCCTCGACTTTGCTGCACAAACAGCCTGATGACGTGTGGCGCGTGGACTTCCAGATCGGCTGGGATGTCGATCGCAAGGAGGAGTTGAAAGAGGAAAACATCCGCAAGCGGCTGGATGCGATGTTGGGCGATGACGTCGAATATGAAATGGTCTGGTCATCCATCTACACCTTCCAGTGCCGGCGTATGAACAAATTCCGCCACGGGCGCGTTGTTTTTGCTGGCGACGCGGCGCATCAAGTGTCGCCCTTCGGGGCACGCGGCGCGAATTCCGGCTTTCAGGACGTCGACAACCTTGGTTGGAAGCTTGGCCTCGTTATCTCGGGCAAGGCACCGGAAAGCCTTCTGGACACCTATGATGACGAACGGATCTACGGAGCGGACGAAAACATACTTAATTCGACCCGCTCAACTGATTTCATCACGCCAAAATCGAAGGTAAGCAAGAATTTCCGGGACGCTGTGCTTAGTCTGGCCGAACGCCATACATTTGCGCGGCCTCTGGTGAATTCGGGGCGACTGTCAGTGCCCTGTACCTATGATCACTCGTCCCTGAACGGAGCGGATGACCTCGCAGGAGGTCCTGACACGTCCAGAGTGGGATCTCCATGCAAGGATGCCCCGGTTGGCGACGGCTTCCTTCTGGATCAGCTTGGAAACGACTTCGTGATTTTGGCACTTAACACCGAAGTTCCGAACAACCTCGATATCGACGGTATCACGGTCAGAAGCGTGTCCCTTACGGCTTCGGACACAGTAGCGGAACGTTACCTTGGATCGGAAAGCCAGGCGGTCTACCTCGTCCGCCCCGATCAGCATGTCGCGGCGCGCTGGCGCGATTACGACGAGGCTGCTCTGCGTTCAGCAGTCCTTAAAGCCTGCGGAAAGGAATAAGCTGATGCCCCTGATTACCGAACCAAACCTGTATTCACCGGATGATTTTTATGCAGACCTCATCGCAGTGCATGAAGGGCTGTCGGATGAGGAAAGCGAAGCCCTGAACGCGCGCCTCATTCTCATCCTCTCCAATCACATCGGAGATCGAGAAACACTTAACCAGGCACTGAAGGCCGCGAAGGAAAACTGACCTCTTGGTTGCCGGCCCGTCGACTTTTCGGCTGTACTGGGACCAGCGAAACCATTTCGCCCCGAAAGACCCGGAACTCGCGCCCGAAATGCGCCGCATCTATCAATAGCTATAGGATGGTGGCGTTGGGTACGGATCGACGCCAACGACATCATCCTTCCCCCGCCCCTAATCATACATCGATCGAGCAGGCTGATCAGATCCTGGATGGTCTGCATTCGGCGCTGCAAAAATAACAGAAAACAAGAAGAAACAAAATGAATCGGCGGCCTATTGCAGGCCGCCCTTTTAGTTTCATTTGCCATCAATCACTCGCGGATTGTCAGTGCGGGGTTATGCGCGAAGAAATTGAACGGCATGATGTGAACCGTCTTCCACTCGGTCGACATGACCGGCCAATCTTCCATCCGCGGGATGTGGTGGAACCCTGCGGTAAACCAGGACACAATATCCTGACCCATCAGCGGCTTGTCCTCTTTAACCCATTCCGCCAGCGTGTCAGAACCGTCGCTTTGCATCGCATATTTGCCACCTGCATAGCGCTGCTCTTGGTCATAGACAGTCGTCCACGAGGAGTACTCGATATAGGCGTTACGTTTGAACGGAGGGTCGCTTTCAAAGTCGAACGGACCGTATGCGATCGAGCCGTGGTGGATCATCCAACCCGGAGTGTGGCCCAGATACCCTTCTGATTGCGGGTTCGAGATATGGACGTGACGCGGTTTGGACGCGCTGAAGCGATAGCGCGCGTCCAGCTCACTGTCCGGCATCACATGCTGCCAGGTCCACATCGATTTGCGCGGGCTGTCCGCAGGTATTTCGGCCGGGACGATTTCCATCAACCCCATGTGGTTGACCGGCTGGTCGATGTCAAAGTCGATCCGGAAGTTGAAATAGTGGTCATGGTTGGCCGCAACCAGATGCGGTGCAATCAACGTGCCATACTTGGTGTCTTCCGCAGCGGTTTCATCATTCATCGAGGTCGAAACCACGCCTTTGACCGCGTCCAGACCGGTTGCGCCGATCTTGATGAACATCTGACCGTCCTGCTTGAAGCGGTAGTCGATCAGATAGTCATAGTTACCGACCTCTGACGCAGTGCGCACAACCAATTCGGTTTCCGAGCGGCCCTCTGCGGGTACAAAGTTGTCCGGCGTCTGTGCAAAGATCTCAAAGTGGCGCCAAGCAGGGTCACCAATGTTGCGCTCGAAGATGCAGATCGCATCCGGAATTTCCAGCGGCATACCTGCGTCATCCGCGATTACGGCAGGAAGGAAGGTTGCATATTCAGGGCAATCCACACCCGCACGCAACGGCGTCAGGAACAGACCGAAGCCATATTCGCCACTGTCCATATAGGTCCGCCAGTACCACCCCTCTGTCGGGTCCATATAGGGGACAAACACTTCGGACAGATGCGTCTGATAGATGATCGAACGCCAATTGCCCTGATCGTTGACATCTATGTTCGAGACGACCAGCCCCGCACGCTTTTCCGCGCGTAGATTCATGCGCCAGATGTCCCAATCCAGATGGTTGCCGTCCAGAGTGTAATTCGGGCCACCTTCCTGCGTCAGCAGAACCTTGTTGGCTTCCGGGCGCAACTCGACCCGTTCGGCCACCTCTTCGGCCGTGTAACCCCAGGCGTCTTGCGGCAGGGGGATCGCACCGGTGTCGATGACCTCGACAACCTCTTGCTTGCCGATGTCGTAGATTGCGAACAATCCTTCGATCGGCTTTGCGTAGAAGTTCGAGCCCGTCGGGTTCTGATAACAGGGCACCTTCATCAGGCGGGTGCCATCGAATTCGGGGGTAAAGAAGTTACCTGCTGTCAGCGGCAGACAAAACGCGTCTTCATTTGTCAGGCCACGCGCTTCGAGCCCCGCGATCATATCCGGGTGACCCAAAGCCCCTTCCAGTGCACCGATGAACTCCGCAAACAATACCATCGGCTGACCCGAGCCTTCGATGGCAAAGTTTTCTTCAACGGTGCCTTGCGTGATGTTCACGATAGCTTCGCTGAATCCTTCGTCGGTGGTGTATTGCACCATCGCCTTGCGATCCAGTGCCTCGCCTTCTTTCCAAACCAGAACTTCGGCTTTCGACGGCTCGTGCAGATCGATCAAAGGGTACAGTGTCTCGTCGGTGACGGTGCCGCTTTCTTTCAGGATCGTGTTGATTTGCTGGAGTTCGTCCGGCGTTAACCCGTCCAGGGGATGTGCCAAAGCGCTGCCGGCGAAAACGGCGCCCAGTGCAGTTGTGGCAAGGATACTTCTGATCTTCATCTCTTCCTCTCCTGTCTTGTTCTTAGCTGAATACGACTTGGATATCGGTGTATTCGGCCAAACCTTCGTCCGCGAATTCGACACCAACGCCAGATGATTTGACCCCGCCGAACGGGGCATTGGGTTGAATGGCGCCATGTTTGTTGATCCAGACCGAGCCACACTCCATGCGGCTGGCAACGGCCTTGGCGGCGTCGATATCGGACGACCAAACCGAGCCACCCAACCCGTTCGGGCTGTCATTGGCGGCCGCAATTGCGTCTTCCACTTCTGAATACTTGATGATTGGCAGCGCCGGGCCGAACTGTTCTTCATCGACCAACGGATCGCCGTTATTCAGACCCGCGATGATCGTGGGAGGGAAGAACAGCCCGTCGCCCGGCGCACCGCCCAGCAAGACCTGGCCACGTTCTTTCGCATCGGCCACCAGGCGGCTGAACTTGTCAAACTGCATCTTGTTCTGGACCGGACCCAGGATCGCATTGTCGTCCATGCCATCTCCCACCGGGATATTACGGGCGAAGGCCACTAGGGCGTCGCAAACCTCGTCATGGATGCTTTCGTGGACATAAAGACGTTTCATCGCAGCGCAGGTTTGGCCGTTATTGATGAAACCGCCCCAGAACAAACCTTCGGCAATCGCTTGCGGGTCTGCGTCGGGCAGAACGATACCGGCATCATTGCCCCCCAGTTCCAAGGTCAGGCGTTTCATGGTTTCCGCGGCCGAGGCCATGACTTTTTGCCCAGTAGCGCAAGAACCAGTGAAGACAATCTTACGGATATCGGGATGGGCCGACATGACCCCTCCGATATTGTCGCCTTTGTCGTCGCTTGTGATCACGTTCACGACGCCCGCAGGCAGTACTTCGTTCATGATCTGAACAAGGCGAAGGGTCGACAATGGGGTCAGAGGCGAGGGTTTGATAACCACAGTATTGCCGGTGCGCAGCGCTGGCATGATATGCCAGATCGCAATCATCACTGGGAAGTTCCAAGGGGTGATCGACCCCACAACGCCCAGCGGCTTGCGGTGCAGTTCAACGCGGCCTTCGTTGTTATCTTGCAGCACTTTCATTGGTAAGGACAGCCCGGCAGTGTATCCTGCCCAAGCCCCTGCCCCGCCCATTTCCCAGCGCGATCCAAGCCCGTTAAGCGGCTTACCCTGTTCGGCTGTAATAATCTGTGCGAGTTCCTCGGAATGCTCTCCGATCTTCTGCGCTACGGCCTCGCATGCGGCCTGCAGTTCTTCGTCCGATTTGGCCGACCAGCTTTCGAAAGCAACTTTCGCAGCTTTGACAGCATTATCCAGATCAGCGCTTGTCGCGTTGGGCGCACGCCCTGCGACTTCACCGGTTGACGGGTTAAATACGTCAAAGCTGGTGGCGGTAGATACCGGTTGACCCCCGATAGTCAGATCGTATTCGATCACGGCTTGTCCTCCCTAAATCGCGATGCCTGTGCGCGAACGCAGCAAGGCTGGGGAGTACTATTATCCGACCGGTCGGTCGAGTCTTGGGGTTTTGCGCCAAATATTATGGCTTAGGACGACATATTCTTCCGCACCGCCCCCGGTGAGACACCAAATCGTTCCCGAAAGACCTTGTAGAAATGCGACAGGTCGTTGAAACCGGAATCATACGCAACCGCAGCGATCGTGTCGCGCCCTACGTCAGAGTGCACCTCTTTTAGCCGGGCTTTCGCTGTTTCAAGCCGCACGGTCATAAGGCGTTTGCTGGCGGTTTCCCCAAGGGTTCCAAAATGACGCTGAAGTGTCCGAGGCGAAACCTGCAATGCTTCGGCTAATGCCTGCGGTCCGAATGCAGGATCCATCGCGTTCTGTTCAATCACTTGAAGAGCGCGCGAGAGGACCGCGTTTGCTTCTCGCCCGCGTTGGTCTTCCTGATGGCTGACACAGCGGAAATACGCGCCTAACAAGCTCAGAAAGGCTTCGCCCAAATGTGGGGCTACAGCAGCTTCCTCGGTAAATATCTTGGCCAGCACGGCACGCATGGCGAAAAACAGGGGGTCGTTTCGGTCTACCGAAATACCGCCCGTGCAGATCTCACCGAACCTGTGGACCATCTCGTCGCGTGGCAAATGGATCGAGACCTGACGCGAGTTCATCCCGTCATAAACAAACTCGGAGCGTTTCGCGCTGTCGACCAGATACATGTCGCCCGGTCCCAGCAAAACCGATGTATCATTCTGGTGGATACGGCAGTTTCCCTTATCCTGGATGAGAAGAAACAAGTGCTCTCCGGGGTCTTGTCGGATCATACGCTCGTCCCGAAAAACCCTTTGTGCGTCGAGCGATACGATTGCCGTCTCAAAGCGTGAGACCGGCAAGGTGGAGATATCCCCGTCAATACGTCCGTGCGTGGCAACACTGGACTCGACAGCAAACTGCCCGCAGATCTTTTCCAGTTCCCGAGAAAAACCTTCCACAGATCGTGAACGCAAATTCGTCCGCACAAGCGGTTTAAAATATGCGCTGTCTGGTTGTGGCTTCATGGGTGTTGGGCTTGCTGTGACTGGATCAGCGTAAAGAGTACCCGTGATGTGAGTTTTCAGCAAAACGTTTTGCAATTTGTAAGACTGGTGGATTTGGCGAGATAGGCCCGAGGCTTTGGCGTCAGTCCAGACCGAAGACCAGCCGACTTGGCCCTTGTGGCTACAAACCGGAATGATTGCAGGGATTTCGCTTGTACTCACCGGACTATATGTAACTCAGCCCAAACTGTTTGCGGTAGGACGATAACCACGGGCTGGCAAATTGGTTGCGGCGCGTTCTCAGTTGTGAATAGCGAGGAGCCAAATTTTCAGCCTGTGAATTCGCATAGTCCAACTGGTCTTTCATTCCCCATTGAGCGAATTTCTGAACCCCCGGATAGTCGAGAATCTGAAGTGTTACCGAATGGCCCATTGGGATCAGTCGTCAGGCCACGTCCGACAAACCCCAGCCCTACACTGCTATTTTTCTTGTTATCCCAAGAACTTGAGCCCCGCCTCAGACTAGAGGACGGACCCAAAATCGGTCCAGTCAAGCGATTCACAAAGGCGTTTTCAGTCCCAAAGTCTTCAGCGTGTCATTCATCGTCTGGCTCCAGCGCTCTTTCAGGGAACTGTTTTTATTCCGCCGCAGACCAAGAGATTTTAACAACTCGAACCGTTTCGGATCGTCGCCCCCGAAAGACACCGCGACGCGAGGCCACCAGTAGTCGACCGAGACTTGCATTTGCTCAGCTTTGCCTCGTTCGATCAACTTAGTTGCGCCCTCCATAGCCAATTCGCCATGGTGTGCTTCAATCGGAGCGATTGAGCGGAAAGCCTCGGCTAAAGGTTGATAGGAAATCGTAGAATACTCAGCCAGTTGTTCGGCGACGGCGCGGCTCATGAGCAAATTCATGATCACGGCGTCCGTCCAACCCGAGAATGGATAGTTGAACACAGCCAAGCGCATATCATGTTCGGAACGCGTTGCTCCGATGTCCGCATCCCGGCTTAACCGGGCCGTCCACGGATGATGATTGGCGTAGCGTTCTGTGTCGGCTCCAAACTCTCCCATGATGTTCAGAACGCGATTTGCATGATCCGTTTTTTCAAGCACGATCTTCGCGGCAGCGATGCGTTCTTTTATTCCCGGCCCGAGGTTAATTACGTCAGCAAAACCGGCAGCGCCTGCTAGTTCACTGTCAACAAAAGTTGCCATCAGTTTCAGCAGTTCCGCACGATAGCGTGGCGGAACGTTTGACGGGTTTGTCAGCACGCCGCCCGCGGCAAGATAGCTGTCGAGAGTCATTGTATCGGTCATGTCGGCCTCTCCTTTACTGATCGTAATCCACGATCACGCGGTCCGTTATCGGATAGGCCTGACAGCTGAGCACATAACCCTTTTCGACCTCATAGTCCTCAAGCGCGTGGTTTGCGACCATCTCGACCTCACCTTCCAACACTTTGCAGCGACAGGTCGAACATACCCCGGCTTTGCAGGCATAGGGGGCGTCCAACGCGTTTTCCAAAGCAGCATCCAGAATGGACAGGTCTTTGGGGATGGTCAGGGTCTGAGTCGAGCCATCCAGCGTAATGGACGCGTTGGTCTGATTGTCTGTCCGACCGGCATCTGCCGAACTTGCTTTGCGCTTTGCGCGACCCGGCTGGGCGCTGGCAAAAAGTTCGAATTTAATCTGGCTGTCGTCTAGCCCGTGTTCGCGAAGGGCGGCGGCAATACCCAGCATCATGGGTTCAGGACCACAAATGAACGCCGTATCGACGTTTTCGATATCGACCCAGTGCTTGAACAACTCGGCGCATTTTTCCCGCGTGACCAGCCCGGTGAACAGGTCGATTTCCTGGGAATCCGTCTCAAGAATATGGATCACGTTGAGGCGACCCATATACAGGTTCTTGAGGTCCTCTAGTTCTTCGCGGAACATGATCGTGTTGATGCCTTTGTTGGCATAGATGAGCGTAAACCGCGACTGGGGTTCACGGGCGAGCGTGGTTTTGAGGATCGACAGAACAGGCGTCACCCCGGACCCACCGGCAAAACCGAGATATTGCTTTTCTGAATCTGCATCGATCGGAGCGTGGAAGCTGCCCATCGGCGGCATGGCCTGCACGATGTCCCCGACATTCAGTTCCGAGTTCGCCCAGCCCGAGAACGCCCCGCCGTCGACGCGCTTGATGCCAACCTGCAGGACACCGTCGTCCTTGCCTGCGCAGATCGAATAGGACCGGCGCAGTTCTTCGCCGTCGAACTCGCGGCGGAACGTCAGGTATTGACCGGCAGTAAAGTCAAACTCTTGCGCTGCACCATTCATGGGCTCCAGCGTCAAAACCACCGCGTCGCGGATCGTTTTGTGGATGTCGGTGACCTTCAGGTCGTGGAAACGTGCCATCCGGTGCTCCTCCTCAGATGCACTTGAAATAATCAAAAGGTTCCAGGCAGTCAGTGCAGCGCCAATGTGCCTTGCACGGGGTCGAGCCGAACTGGCTAACCTTCTCAACCGCCTTACCGCCACAATGCGGGCACCGTTCCGGGCCGCCTGCCGGTTGCGGCGGCGCGATTCCGTATTCTTCCAGCCGCGCACGGCCCTTATCGCTGAGCCAATCGGTGGTCCATGCGGGAGTGATGGTGGTTTCGATCCGGATGTCTTCGATCCCGCGATCCCGTAGCGCGGTTTCAATATCCATGCTGATGACCGCCGTTGCCGGACAGCCGGAATAGGTCGGAGTCACCGTCACCTTCAAGGTTTCGGCATCCCAGCGCACATCGCGCACAATCCCCAGATCAACCACGGAGATGACGGGTATTTCAGGGTCAGGAACGGCATCCAGCCAGTCCCATATCTGATCTGTGGTCACCCGTTCCATATCGGTTTACCAGCTGGCGCCGGGATAGGCGCGTTGCAGCCATTGCATCTGAGTCAGCAAGTGCCCCAAATATTCGGTATGCATCTGCCCGGTACGCCCGCCCTTATGCGCGAAATCGCTGTCTGGGATCGTTAGCGTCGCATCCGCCAAGACCCGCTGAACCAAAGCGTCATATTCATCGCGCAGATCGGCGGGATTGGGCGCGATACCAGCGGCTGCCATCTGGGTATCCACGTCGTCGCTGGCGAACATCTCACCCACATAGGGCCACAGATAGTCCAGTGCAGCTTGCATCCGGTCGTGGCTTTCCACCGTTCCGTCGCCCAAGCCAACCACCGTGTCGCCCGAGCGTTCCAGGTGATAGGCGACCTCTTTACTGGCCTTGGCCGCAATTGCTGCAACACGGTCGTCTGACGATTTGATCAGACGCCCCAGCATGATCGAATGCCATGCATCAAACAGGAACTGGCGCATCAGGGTCCGGCCAAAGTCTTCGTTCGGAACCTCGACCATCAGAACATTGCGAAAATCCCAGGCATCGCGCAGGAATGCCAGATCATCGGCACTTTGGCCGCCGTCGATTTCGCCGGCAAGGCCCAGCCACATCTGGGTTTGGCCGATTAGGTCCAGCGCGGTATTGGCCAGTGCGATATCTTCTTCAAGCACGGGCGCATGGCCGCACCACTCGCTCACGCGGTGGCCAAGGATGAGTGTGTTGTCACCCATTCTTAGCAGAAACTGCAGGAAGGCTTCGTCGCGGGTCATCACATCGCCCCCACTTCATCGGGAATGTCGAAGAATGTCGGGTGGCGGTAAACCTTGCTTTCGCTGGGCTCATACAGCGGGCCTTTGTCACTAGGGGATGAGGCCGAGATATTGTTCGCTTCGACCACCCAGATCGACACGCCTTCGTTGCGGCGCGTGTAGACATCGCGCGCGTTCTTGATCGCCATTTCCGCGTCCGGTGCGTGCAGTGAGCCGACATGACGGTGGCTCATACCGTGCTGACCGCGGATAAAGACTTCCCAAAGGGGCCATTCGTTTTTCATCGGGTTTCCTCCTCAGGTCAGGCTTATTCAGCGGCCACTTGACCGGCGCGTTTCTTTTTGGCGTGGGCCAGCAGGCCGTCCCGCACCCATTGTCCGTCGTCCCAGGCCTTGTTGCGCGCGGCCAGGCGGTCGGTGTTGCAAGGCCCGTTGCCTTTGATGACGTCAAAGAACTCGGACCAATCGGGTTCCGAGAAATCGTAGTGGCCGCGTTCTTCGTTCCATTTCAGGTCCGGGTCTGGGACGGTCAGCCCAAGGAACTCGGCCTGCGGCACGGTCTGATCGACGAATTTCTGACGCAGCTCGTCGTTGGTGTTCATCTTGATCTTCCAAGCCATAGATTGGGTCGAATGGATCGAGTCCTTGTCCGAAGGTCCGAACATCATCAGCGACGGGTACCAAAAGCGGTTCAGGGCATCTTGCGCCATCTTTTTCTGTGCGGGCGTCCCTTCGGCCATCTTGCGAATGGCATCGTAACCCTGACGCTGGTGAAAGCTTTCTTCCTTGCAGATCCGGATCATGGCACGCGAATACGGCCCGTAGGACGTCCGCTGCAACGGCACCTGGTTCATGATAGCGGCCCCATCGACCAACCAGCCGACCGCGCCAATATCGGCCCAGTTCAGCGTGGGGTAATTGAAGATCGACGAATACTTCATCCGACCGTCCAGTAGCATCTCGGTCAGCTCGTCCCGGCTGACGCCCAGTGTTTCTGCCGCGCAATAAAGGTAAAGCCCGTGTCCGGCCTCATCCTGCACCTTGGCCAGCAGGATCGCCTTGCGTTCCAGCGTGGGTGCGCGGGTGATCCAGTTGCCTTCGGGTAGTTGCCCAACGATTTCGGAGTGTGCGTGCTGCCCGATTTGGCGGATCAGCGTTTTGCGATAGCCTTGCGGCATCCAATCCTTGGGCTCGATCTTGATGTCCGCGTCAATCTTTGCCTGAAACTCGGCAAGCTTTTCAGGGTCATCGTTTGTGGCCTCAGACTTAACCATTTGTGCGTACATCGTATTTCCTCCTCTCGGATGGGATCAGATTTTGAATACGTGGCTTAGAACCCGCATGTTTCCTTTTAGTGCTGAGCCACCAAGGTCTTTTGCCAAGCGCTGCAAAACATCCGCAAATCCGTAGCTGGGTATGGCGGCTTCGACCTGGGCGACTTGATCGCGTGACAGTCCTTTTCGCACCTTGCCCCCCGTCGCATCGATCCAGTCACCTTTTCGGCAGGCGTTGACCACATCGGCGTGTGGCCCGCGGTAGGGTGTAACCTTGTGGTGCCAGTGAATGGCATTGCGCAGCAGCTCTGGATCCAGTCCCCAACCCTTTTCAGCGTTGTCCGTCAGAGCCAGTTCTTCGGATGGCTCCAGATATGCCAGATCGTGTTTCGTCCACAGTCCGATATCGTGGTAGACGAAGGCCGTCTCGACCAATGCACAATGCGTGTCATCGCCGCCAAGGAAGTGCATGGCATAGGTAATCACACGATAAACATGGCCCCGATAAGCCTTGTAGTCGTCGCCGAGAACATCTTGATACGGCTCAAACAGCCGCTCAACCCGTTCGCTGTGGTCGATTATCTGGATCGCCTCAGTCAAAACAGTGCTCCCCCTATCAAACCCGTTCCAGGATCAGGGCTGCGCCCTGCCCGACACCCACGCACATCGTGCAGAGAGCATACCGCCCACCTGTCCGCCGTAGTTGATAAGCGGCGGTCAACACCAGCCGCGCTCCGGACATGCCCAGAGGGTGCCCCATGGCAATGGCACCGCCATTCGGGTTCACATGCGGTGCGTCGTCAGCAACGCCCAGTTCGCGAAGTGTTGCCAGCCCTTGCGAAGCAAAAGCTTCGTTTAACTCTATCACATCCATCTGCTCTATGGTTAGCCCGGCCCGCGCCAAAACCTTACGGCTGGCCGGCACGGGCCCAATCCCCATGATGCGTGGCGCAACGCCGGCCACAGACATTCCCACAACCCGCGCAATCGGAGTAAGGCCGTTCGTTGCAGCCGCCGCCTCGTTCGCCATCAAAATAGCAGCAGCTCCGTCGTTAACACCAGACGCATTGCCCGCCGTAACAGTATTGTCCGGCCCGTTCACACCCTTGAGGCCAGACAACTTGTCGGCCGCTGTTCCCGGGCGCGGATGCTCATCGGTATCGACCACTATCGGGTCACCCTTACGTTGCGGAACCGAGACCGGAGTGATCTCATCCGCGAACATACCCGCCTCGTGCGCGGCGGCCCATCGGGCCTGACTGCGCGCGGCGAAACTGTCCTGATCCGCTCGGCTGACGCCATAGTCATCGGCAACGTTGTCAGCGGTTTGGGGCATTGAATCGATACCGTAGGCCTGCTTCATCTTCGGGTTCACAAAGCGCCAGCCGATGGTCGTGTCGTAAACCGCGTTACTGCGCGTGAATGCAGATGTCGCCTTGGGCATCACAAAGGGTGCACGGGACATGCTTTCGACCCCACCCGCTATCGCCAGATCATAGTCACCCGCCTTGATGCCTCGGGCGGCCATTCCAACAGCATCCATGCCGCTGGCGCACAGGCGATTTATGGTGGTCCCCGGAACATCAATCGGTAATCCAGCCAACAAGGCCGCCATACGAGCGACGTTCCGGTTGCTTTCACCGGCCTGGTTAGCATCACCGTAGATGACGTCATCCACGCCCGACCAGTCGACTTGCGGATTCCGCTCTTTCAGGGCAGCCAACGGGATGGCCGCCAGATCATCCGTGCGGATCGACGACAATGCCCCGCCGTATCGCCCAATCGGAGTGCGCGTCGCGTCGCAAATAAATGCATCCATCTGTCAATTCTCCTGGGCGTTCACGCTCAATTATAGACCGTATGGTCGGTTTATATTTCCATCATCGATTCGAAGCAAGCATTATGTTACCGAATTTTTATGTCGATGCACATTCTCGTAACATAAAAAGAAATCAGTTTGCTGTTAAAACAAGCCATCATCCTTTGAGATATCAGGAGGGACTTTGTCCCAAAAACCTAAGTGCTCAATCCTGCTTCTAAAGTTGTTAGTTGCGGTCCGGGCAACCTGTCCAAGATCCTAGAAACCGCCTCGCGGCAGGCGGGCTCCTTCCAGTCACTTGGCAGAAAATCCGAGGGCAAAGCCGGGTGTCGCAAGATGATGCGGCGCCAATTGTGCACAAGGAGGACACGCAGCGCTGCTGTTTTCATCGGATCATCCACGCCGGTCTCCGGTAGCAGATCTTCGATCACCTGGATTGATGTCCAAAACTCGTCATACGCGATTCTCAACGGCTCTGGTCCGCATAGGTCTGTTAGCCAATCTGGTACTGAAATCGCGGTGGTCTCAAAACCCAGCAGGTCTTCCAGATCGTGCGGCATGGATCCCGCTGCCATCGCTGTGGATGGGTTTAATGAGATATATTCCCCAGTCAGCAACAGATCGGACAATTCCTTTCTGGATGTTTCAGAGTTGCTCGAGATCAGCACATGCCAGATGTCTGGTTTGGCCGTCTCGGGGGCGTAAATACGTGGCGCAGCGGCTGCACTTTGAGTACGACCATAGTCCGTAAGCTGATGGACGCTTGCGCGCCCAACGCGGGTACTTTCGATCCAGCCTTCTTTGCGCAATCGATGCAACGCCACTCGGGTCGCTTCGGCCTTGATACCCACAAGGCTCGTCAACGCAGTGATCAATGATCCGCTTATCTGATCGGATTTGTTTTGCGCCAGATCGCCAAAGATCGTGACAAGCACAGACCAAACCCGCAGAGACCCTTCGGAGGTCAAATGACGAACGCAATGGTCGAACCAGTCTGTGGAAGCGTCTTTCATGGCCGCAGTATAGGCGGGCCGGATCGAATTACCATCCGGCCCGGTCTCGTCAGTAGGCTACCATTGTCAACAGTTCGTATTCGGCAACAAGGTCATCATCCTGTTGAGTCATCGTGACGTGCCAGCGAACCTCGCCATAGTGATCATTGCGTTTGGTCTTTGACTTAACGGTCAGGCGCACTTTGATGCTGTCCCCGGCCACAACTGGTTTCATGAAACGCAACCCATCCAAGCCTGTATTGGCCAGAACAGGACCTTCGTTAGGCTCGACAAACAAACCGGCGGCGAACGACAACAGCAGGTATCCGTGCGCGACACGACCCGGGAAGAACGGATTTCGTTCCGCGGCGGCCTCATCCATGTGCGCATAGAAGGTGTCGCCGGTGAATTCCGCAAAGTGCTCGATATCTTCGAGCGTGACGGTGCGCGGCGCCGTGTGAATTGTCTCACCAATAGCCAGATCGTGGTAGCGGCGCGTGAAGGGATGCGCGGGGCCTTCGATCTCGGTCGCGCCCGAGACCCATTTCGAGCCAATCGCCGTCAACAGGTCAGGCGAGCCCTGAATGGCGGTGCGCTGCATGTAGTGTTTCACGCCCCGCACGCCGCCCATTTCCTCACCGCCACCCGCGCGACCGGGGCCGCCATGGACCATATGCGGCAAGGGAGAGCCGTGGCCCGTGGCCTCTTTCATCGAGTCTCGGTTGTTGAAATAGAGACGCCCGTGATACGCCCCGGCACCCATGGCGAATTTGCGCGCCACGTCCGGGTCGTGGGTAATGACTGACGCGACCAGAGACCCCTGCCCCCGGTTCGCCAGCTCAATCGCGTGGTCAGTATCGCGATACCCCATGATCGTGCTGACCGGACCGAAGGCTTCGGTGTCATGGACACGCTGTGCCGCATCCGGGTTGGCGCAATGGAACAGCATTGGCGGCAGGAAAGCCCCTTTTTGGGCATCTGCGCCGTCAACGGCAAAGTCATCCGGGTTGCCGAACACACGTTCGGCCTCTTGGCAAATGATCGCAGCCTTTTCCAGTACATCCAGTTTTTGATCATTCGATACCAGCGCGCCCATGCGCGTTGTCTCAAGCCTAGGGTCGCCGATAACCGTTTTTGCCAGCCGCGCGGAAAGTGCCTCGATCACCGCCTGCACATGCGGCTCGGGTGCGATGATCCGGCGGATCGCGGTACATTTCTGACCCGCTTTTGTGGTCATCTCGCGCTGAACTTCCTTGATGAACAGGTCAAATTCCGGTGTCCCCGGTTGGGCGTCAGCGCCCAGTACCGAACAGTTCAGACTGTCCTGTTCCGCCACGAAACGGACGGAGTTTTGCAGAATGACGGGGTTAGACCGTAGTTTCAGCGCAGTATCAGCCGATCCGGTAAAGCTGACCACGTCCTGCATGGTTAAGCGATCCAACATGTCACCCAGACCACCCGACACAAGCTGGAGCGCTCCGGCAGGCAGAATGCCAGACCCCAGCATCAACCGCACGCACAATTCGGTTACGTAGCAGGAATTCGTCGCAGGTTTGACGATGGCCGGTACACCGGCCAGTAACGTCGGAGCCAGCTTCTCCAACATGCCCCAAACCGGAAAGTTGAACGCGTTGATATGAACCGCCACGCCCTGCAGCGGCGTGCAGATGTGCTGACCGACAAAGGTCCCATTCCGCGATAGCTGTTCGACGTCCTCGTCCAGATAGACGCGCCCATCGGGCATTTCGCGGCGGCCTTTCGAGGCAAACACAAACATCGTGCCTATCCCGCCGTCGATGTCGATCAGATGGTCTGACTGGGTCGCGCCCGTGTTGAATGACAGGTCATACAAGGCCTGCTTGTGCTGCCCCAAATGCAACGACAATGCCTTGAGCATCTTGGCGCGCTCATGAAAGGTCATCTGCCGTAGTGCTGGCCCGCCAACATTGCGCGCATAGTCCAACATGCCCTGTACATCTAAGCCAGTGTTGCCAGCGGTCGCGATCACCTCTCCGGTCACAGCACTGGCAATGTTGCGGGCCCCTTCGCCCGGCGCGATCCACTCACCTGCCGCGAAACTTGAAATCTGTTGGATCGTCATGTGCCTCTCCTCAGTCCTGAGATGATCTACGCGGACCTATGTACGCGGTTATGGTAGCTATAATATTTACCGTACGGTCGGTCAATAAAAAGACTGACTCATTTTCTTGTTCGGTCACGTCAAACCTGTGCAGGAAGCTGGGCGAACCCGCGAAAGCGAATTCGCCCACCACGCTTTGCGCCCTCTGTGACCTGATAGTTGGAAAAGCGGTTCAAAAACCGAATGACCGCAATCTTGCCCTCCATCCGAGCAAGAGTCAGACCGACGCAGGTGTGCGGGCCACCGGCAAAGGCGTGGTGCTTGTTCGGGCGGCGGTCCAGCAGCATTTCGTCGGGCCGGTCAAACTGCCTTGGGTCGCGGTTGGCGGCGCCGATACACAGGTGAACATCCGTGCCTGCCGGAATGGTATGGCCGTGGAGTGTCACGTCTTCGGTGGTCAGGCGATTGCCAAACTGGTTTGGGCTTTCGAGGCGCAAGAATTCGTCCACTGCCGTGGCAATCAGGTCGGGATTGTTCAGCAATTCCGAACGTTTATCTCGGTGCCGATCCAGCAGATCCAGCGCGTTGCCGATCAGGTTTGTCGTGGTCTCGTGCCCGGCATTCAGGATAAAGATACAGTTCTGATACAGCTCAACGTCGGTCAAGCCGCCATCCGCATCGTCTTGCATCAGCCGTGTCAGAACATCCGTTTCCGGATTGCCCGGGTTGGCTTTTCGATCCTCGATAATATGACGAAGAAATTCTTTGAATTCAGAGACGGCGCGATTACCCCACTCTTCCTGCTCAGGCGTCAATTGTGGTTCCAAAGCCCCAAGAATAGCCAAAGACCAGTCCCGCAATGGTTCGCGGTCGGATCTGGGAATGCCCAACAGGTTGCCGATCACTTCGATGGGGATCGCTCCGGCGAAATCCTCGATCAATTCGACCTGACCTTTGGCCTGCATCTGATCCAGCAAACCATCGACGAGCTGGATCAAACCCGGCTCCATCTGCGCCAAGGCACGCGGGTTCATCGCGCCGACCATCACCTTACGCACGCGGGTGTGCAGAGGCGGATCATTGAACACCAGACTTGTGGTGTGGTGTTCGTATAACGGGCTGTCGACCCCGTATTTGGGCCCAAACACCGCCTTTTTGTCCGAGATGAACCGCGTCGTATCCCGATAGACCAGATCCAGATCCTCGTATCGCGACAGGATCACCGAGCCGTCGGGTTGGGGGCAAACCGGCATATCTTCGCGCAGCGCGGCATAGGCTGGATAAGGGTCCTCGTGAAACCCTTCGGGAAGCGCCGTCAGGGAAAACATCAGTGACCCATCGCCCCCATATGTTCGGGCAGCACCAGTACCAGCCAGGGCACCAGAACGATCAGGGCCAGACGGAAGATATCGGCGATCCAGAAGGGCGTGACGCCTTTGAAGATCGTTGCGGTCGAAACGTCCCCGACCACCCCTTTCAGGATGAACACGTTCAAACCGACCGGCGGGGTGATCAGACTGATCTCGGTCACGACAACGACCACAATCCCGAACCAGATTGGGTCGTAGCCCAGCGACGTCACCAGCGGGAAAAAGATCGGCACGGTCAGCAAGAGCATCGACAGGGATTCAAAGACGCAGCCCAAGATGATGTAGATGCCCAGGATCATCAGGATCACCACGAACGGTTCCACGTCATAGGCCGTGACAAGGCCGATCAACGCCTCTGGCAGGCCAGCGAGGTTGATGAAGTTCGAAAAGATCTGGGCCCCGATCAGGACCGAGAACAGGGCGGCAGCGGTGTAAGTTGTTTCTTTCAACACCTCGAAGGTCGAACTCAGAGTCAACCCACCGCGGGACAAGGCGATCAGAAACGCCCCCATGGCGCCCATGCCGGCGGCTTCGGTCGGGCTGAAGGTCAGGTTCAGTGGGTGGAAATCAAACGCGCCGTAAAGCCCGCCAATGACAAGAAAGAACAACAGCAACACCGCCCAAACCGACCGTAACGCTGTCAGTTTTTCGCCCCAGCCGTGTTTTTCTCCTGCGGGTCCGGAGTCGGGTTTGCGCCAGACGGTCCAGCGAACGGCAAACAGGTACAGAAGGATGCCAAGCACGCCGGGAATGATACCGGCAACAAACAGCTTGCCGATGGATGTCTCGGTCAGCAGACCATAGATTACAAGGATCACGGAGGGCGGGATTAGAATGCCGAGCGTGCCGCCTGCCGCAATGGAGGCGGTCGACAGCTCATCTGAATAGCGATAGCGGCGCATTTCCGGCATGGCAACCTTGGACATCGTTGCCGCCGTTGCCAGGGACGAGCCACAGATGGCCGAAAACCCGCCACAGGCCGCCACCGTAGCCATTGCGATTCCGCCTTTGAAATGGCCCAGAAACGCGTTTGATACGGCGTAAAGCTCGCGCGCCAGCCCGCCTTTGTTCACGAACAAACCCATCAGGATAAACAGTGGTATAACCGAAAGGCCGTAGTCCTGTGCCGTGTCGGTGATCTGACGACCCACCATCGACATCGCTGCTTTCAAGCCGCGTTCGGACAGAATACTGCCTCCGCGTTCGTATGCAAAACCCAGCGTTCCGACGAGGCCCATTGCAAAGACAATCGGCAGGCGCAGAAGCACGAGAACAAGAACAAGGCCAAAGCCGATCAGTGCGGCAGTCATTGAGGGTGCTCCGACAAAGTATGGGGGGCGAAGATGTGCAGAAGGCCGGTCGTGATCATCGCGACGGCGGTGATCGCTGCGGACGCGGCAATGAACCAGCCGATATAGAACACGGGGATCGACAGGTACTCGGTCACATCACCATAGTCCCGCGCCCGTTCAGCCAAGATCCAGACCCGCTGTATCGGCCAGAAGAGCATGATGCCCGAGACCAGATAGACAATCGCGTCCCTGGCGCGGCTTAGGCGCAGTCGCGCAAACAAACCGTCCGTCAGGTCCACTGCAATCTGACCTTTTCCAGCCGAGATCATCGGAAGAACCGAGAATACAAGGATCGCCATCAGAATACGTGTCAACTCGGTCGCCGCTTCGATCGGCGCGTTGAACATGGACCGAAGAATGACGTCGCAAAACGTCATAACCATAAGGATAAACAGCGCCACACTGGCCATCACTGTCGGAAAAACACTGATGCGGCGCGCGAAGGATACCAGAGATTGCATGAGGAATTCCCGCCCGTTCGAAACGGTTGGCGGTGCGAGACCGCCAACCAGCTCACGTTATTGCGCGGCCATTTCACTGACGATCATGTCATAGGCGGCCTGAGCATCGACCCCGGCACCGTTGACTTCGTCAATGACCTTGGCGCGGACATCGACAGCAATTGCGTTGAACTTCTCCAGGTCTTCGGCAGATGCGGTGTTGATCGCGTTGCCGTCTGTGCCTTCGGTGGCTTCGCGCCCAATGGCATCAATCTCGTCCCAGATTTTACCGATTTCGCGGCTCAGCGGCTCGCCAAAGACTTGCTCTTCCAGCGCTTGCTGCAGCTCGGCAGGCAGGTCGGCAAATGTGTCTTCGTTCATGATGAACGCGAAAGAGCCGCGATACAGGCCGCCCGGAACTTCGTACACGTTCTGAGCCACTTCGGTCAGCTTGAAGCCCTTGCGGGATTCAAATGGCATCACGACACCATCGGCTGCTTTCGAAGCCAGCGTTTCGTACACTTTCGGAGCAGGCACCTGGATACCGGTTGCGCCCAGTGCTGTTCCGACATCGCCACCAACACCGCCAGGGATGCGAACCTTGAGGCCTGATACCTCGTCCAGCGTGGTAACAGGGCTGCTGGAATGCAGTTGGGCCGGTCCATGCGTATGCAGCGCGATCACCTTGACGCCGCGATGTTCGTCGGCCGCCTTCAGGTGCTTGTCATAGGCCCGCCAATAAGCCACCGATGCGGCCTCGGCCGAGCCTTCATATCCGGGCAGTTCGATCATCTTGGTGGTGACAAAGCGGCCGGGCTGGTAGCCGTGGAAAATGATCGAGGCATCCGCCGCCCCATCCATGATCAGGTCCATCTGAGCCGGTGGAGGTGCGATGCCAAGTTTCAGTTCAGCGGTGACTTGGCCATCGGTGGCTTCTTCAACCATCTCGACGAATTTCGGCCACATCTTGGCGTTGATGCCATGGGTCGGCGGTGCCCAGCTAGAAATGGTCAGCGTATAGTCTGCCGCCATCGCAACGGTGCTTGAAATGGCCAGTGCCGCCGAAGCCAGCAAGGTGCTCAAGTTGCTGAGTTTCATGTTCTGTCTCCTCCCTGTGAAACATGCATTTTGAATGCGTTAATGGTTGCTTTTGTAACCATCAACACTTTTAAAGCGCTTTTGTTTGGGCCGCGATGACCCAAGACGCCGGACTTTCCTTAGCCACAGTCAGCATAACCGACTGGGACACGTTACTGCCGATTTCCTTGCGATAGTTCATTGGGCCCCCTCGCCAACGCGGGAAACCATAGCCGTGGATCTGAACCATATCGACGGCTTCTGCGTTTTCGGCGATCCCTTCTTGGATGATCAAAGCGCCCTCATTCGCCATGACCGCCAGAAGGCGAGACCATATATCCTGAGCCGTAAAGGTCCGGCGGGCAATGCCCTGCGCTGTGGAATACCCTTCGATCAAAGCTTCAACCTCGGGGTCGCGGATCGGTTTGCGATTTCCTTCTTCGTACAGGTACCAGCCTTTGCCGGATCTCTGCCCAAACCGCTCCATCTCACATAGCTGATCCGCGATGGTGACATAGCGTTCGTTCGGGTCGCGCGTGGCAGCGTTGCGTTTTCGGTTTGCCCAGGCGATTTGCAACCCGGTCAGATCCTGCAGCTCGTACGGCCCCATGGGCATCCCGAAATCCCGCATCGCCAGATCAATTTCATGGGGTAGTGCCCCGTCTGCCAGCAGATAATCTGCTGCGCGCCGATAAGCGGCCAGCATGCGGTTGCCAATGAACCCGTCGCAAACGCCTGACAGCACCGAGACTTTGCGCAGTTTCTTGCCCAGAGCAAACCCTGTGGCCACCACCTCTGGGGCGGTTTGGGGAGTGTGCACGATCTCAAGCAGTTTCATGACATGGGCCGGGCTGAAGAAATGCAGCCCGATGCACCGTGTCTGGTTTTCGATGCCCGAGAAGATTTCAGCAGGGTCCAGATAAGATGTATTGGTGGCAAGAATTGCGTTGGCGCCCATGTTCTTGGCCAATTCAGCAAAGACCTGCTGTTTGACCGATAGGTCCTCGAACACGGCTTCTATGGCCAATTCCGCGTCGGCTGCTTCGGCATAGCTGTCAACGGCGCGAAATCGGGACAGGCATGTCTGGCATTGCGTATCAGTCATCTTTCCGCGTTTGACTGCACCCTTCAACAGGCCTTCAACCCGATCATGGGCAGCGGTTGCTGCCTCGGAGTCGCGCTCGATCAACGTTACAGACAGGCCAGCCGTCAGAGCGGCCGTTGCGATCCCGGCGCCCATCAAGCCGCCACCCACAACAGCAATACGGCTGAAGCTGCGCGGCTGGACGTCTTTGATCATCGCAGGCTTGGAGACACTACGCTCCGCAAAGAATGCATGACGCAGCGCGCGGCTTTCCGCAGTTTGGCGAAGCGCCAGATGGCGCGCCCGTTCCATCGGCTGCCCTTCGGAAAACGGCTTCTGGGACCAGGTTAACGCGGTCAGGTTCTCCAACGGCGACTGCTGTCCCTTGGCACGCTTTTTCAGCAATGCCCGAGAGGTCTCGATCAGATCCGGCGCAAAATCAGCGACACTACGTTGGCTGACAGGCACAGGACGGTCGGGCAGATCGGCCACAAAACTCTCGACCGCCGCTTCAAGTTCGTCGACCACCAGGTCGACCGCCCCAAGCTGCAGCATCTCTTCCGCCTTCAGCACTTTGCCTGTGCAGGCCAGATCAATTGCCGCTTCCATCCCCACAAGGCGTGACAGACGTTGCGTGCCGCCCGCGCCGGGGATCAATCCAACATTGACCTCTGGCAGACCAAATCCCGTCCCGGGGGCAGCAATCCGCCAAGCGCAAGCCATCGCAATTTCGAGTCCGCCACCCAGAACGTTCCCGTGCATACAGGCAATGAAGGGAACCTCGCTGTCTTCGATCATTTGGACGACATCGGGCAAGTGCGGCTCGACCGGCGACTTGTCAAATTCGGACATGTCGCCTCCCGCGACAAAGGTCCGGCCAGCGCAACGCAGCACAGCCACCCGCGCGCCTTTGACCGCATCCACAGCATCTGCAAGCCCCTGCCGGACCGCCTGCGAGGTCGCATTGACCGGCGGGTTGTCAATGGTGACCCAGGCGACTTCGCCTTTGAGTTCAACATTCACAAGTGACGTCTGAGACATGGGTGTGCCCTTCAAGCGCTCTGGATTCGAGTCTTGTTTATATATTGACCAACCGTTCGGTTAATGCAATGATAAAAATGAAACGACATCTGGCAGAGCAGTCATGAGCGATACGATTCTTGTAGAAGATCACGGGACCTGGGTTGAGATTACACTGAATCGTCCCGACAAACTGAACTCTTTCAATGATGAGATGCATTACGCGCTGCAAGACGCGCTGAAATCCGCCCGAGACAACGGCGCGCGCGCCGTCCTTTTGACCGGTGCCGGGCGAGGATTTTGCGCTGGACAGGATCTTGGTGACCGCGATCCATCGAAAATGGACGGCCCGCCTGATCTGAGCAAAACTGTGCGGACCTTCTATGCGCCTTTGGTGCGATTGATCCGGTCGCTGAACTTCCCGGTTATTTGTGCTGTGAACGGCGTTGCTGCCGGAGCCGGGGCAAATCTGGCACTAGCCTGCGACATGGTTTTGGCGGGTGAAAGCGCCAAGTTCATTCAGAGTTTCGCAAAGGTCGGCCTGATCCCTGATACTGGTGGCAGTTGGCACCTGCCCCGCCTTTTGGGAGAGGCCAGAGCAAAAGGATTGGCGTTCACGGCACAACCCTTGCCAGCAAAACAAGCAGAAGACTGGGGCCTGATCTGGAAAGCCCTGCCCGATGATCAGTTGATGACCGAAGCCCGCGCATTGGCAAACCAATTTGCCAACGGTCCGACCGTTGGGCTGGGCAAGACTAAGCAGTGCATTCAGACCGCAGCGACCACCACACTTTCTGATCATCTTGAAATCGAAGCGGACGCCATGAAAATCTGCGGGGAAAGCACGGACTATGCCGAAGGCGTGTCCAGCTTCCTCGAAAAACGCGCACCAAATTTTCAGGGCAAATGACGATGACCCCGCAAGAACGCGCCGCTAAATCTGCCGCTGCTATGTGGGCCAATGATGAGGCCAGCAAATGGTTCGGCATGGAACTCGTTAACGTCGACGAAGGCCGCGCCGTTCTGGCACTGACCGTCGCAACTCATCACTGCAACGGCCATGGCATATGCCACGGCGGCGTCACCCATGCCCTGGCAGACAGCGCGTTTGCCTTTGCCTGCAACAGTCGCAACGTGGCGACCGTCGGCCAACATACAATGATGAGCTATCTCGCACCGGGCCGCCTGGGAGACCGCCTGACCGCAACCGCAACAGAAACTGCTGTTGCAGGTCGTGGCGGTGTCTATGACGTGCGCATCACAAATCAAGATGGCATCACTATCGCCGAATTCCGGGGTATGTCCCGCGCGGTTGGTGGTCAGAATTTTGTCGAATAGAAAAACGCTGGAGGAGCAACGCAATGGACGCCCTGTCCCCCAACAAAGCTGAATTGGACCCGATCGAAATCGCATCGATCGACGAAATCCGTGCGACACAGCTTGAACGCCTCAAATGGTCGGTCCGACATGCCTACGAAAACGTGGCGATGTACAAGCAGCGCTTTGATGAGGCGGGTGTCCATCCGGATGATTTGCAACAGCTTTCGGATATTTCGAAGTTCCCGTTCACGTTTAAAAACGATCTGCGCGAAAACTACCCTTTCGGCCTTTTCGCGGTCCCACGCAGTGAGATTATCCGACTGCACGCGTCTTCCGGGACGACCGGTAAACCAACTGTGGTGGGCTATACTAAAGCTGATATCGATAACTGGGCAGATCTGGGTGCGCGGTCGTTGCGGGCAGCAGGTTTGCGCAAGGGTGATTTAGTCCACAACGCCTATGGCTATGGCCTCTTCACCGGCGGCCTGGGTGCCCACTACGGGATCGAACGTTTGGGTGCGACCGTCGTCCCCATGAGCGGCGGGCAGACCGAGAAACAGGTCGGCTTGATAAATGATTTTCAGCCCGACGGGATCATGGTGACGCCGTCATACATGCTCAACATCCTTGAACAGTTCCACAAGTCCGGGCTCGACCCCAGAAAAAGCTCTCTCAAGGTTGGCATTTTCGGAGCAGAGCCTTGGACAGATGCAATGCGAACGGAGGTTGAATCTGCATTCGACATGCACGCGGTCGATATCTACGGCCTGTCTGAAATCATGGGCCCCGGCGTCGCGAGCGAGTGCGTCGAAACAAAAGATGGTCCCGTGATCTGGGAGGATCACTTCCTACCAGAGATCATTGACCCGGCCACAGGCGAAGTACTGCCCGACGGCGAAACCGGCGAATTGGTGTTCACCACTTTGACCAAAGAAGGTTTGCCAATGATCCGCTACCGCACGCGCGATCTGACCTGCCTGTTGCCCGGAACCGCGCGTTCGATGCGCCGGATGGCAAAGATTACTGGCCGCAGTGACGACATGATGATCCTAAGGGGCGTGAATATTTTCCCCAGCCAGATCGAAGAACAGGTCATGGCGACAGGCGGTCTGGCCCCCTACTATCAGATCGAACTTTACAAATCCGGCCGAATGGACGCGATGCGGGTGTTTGTCGAAGCATCAGCAGACTCGACCGACGAGATGTCAAAGACTGCCGCAGCCCGAATGCTTACGAAGCGCATTAAGGACGTTGTTGGCGTTTCAACGGAAATTGTTGTAGGTGATCCGGGCGACGTCGAACGCTCTCAGGGCAAGGCGAAGCGCGTCATCGACAACCGCGATAAGGAATAAGCCGTGGCCAGGACAATCGCCAAAGACCACGACCAGAAGCGGGAACAGATTCTCAAAAGAGCTGCGAAAATTTTTGCGGACCAGGGGTTCGACCGCGCCTCGATGACCTTGTTGGCAAAAGAGTGCGGGATCTCCAAGGCGAACATATACCATTATTACGACAGTAAGGATGCCATCTTGTATGACATCCTTGAGACCTATCTTCGGGATTTACGTGACCGCATTTGCAACGTTGATTTCGAAGGGCTTAAGCCTGAAGAGAAACTTCGAAAGGCTGTCCGCGAAATCTTGTTCGCCTATCAAGGTGCTGATGACGAGCACCGGGTTCAGATCAGCGGAATGAACGCCCTCGCCGACGACCAGCAAAAGAAACTGCGCGAATACCAGCGTGATATGGTCCGCTTCATTAACAATATCCTACAGGAGTTGTCTCCAGAGACATTGGGTGATGACAAGGCCAAACTGCGCGGCGCTACAATGTCAGTCTTCGGCATGCTGAACTGGTATTACATGTGGAACACGGGAGCCGGAACCAAGGCACGTGAAGACTACGCTGATCTGGTCAGCACACTGACGGTTCACGGTATTCGAAAGCTTTAGGCGGGAAGCACACTTTTTCGTTGAGCAGTTTATCATTGGTTTCCACGGTGAGGCCTCATTCAAGACGACTGCCAAATCGATTGATGCGACAATTGGATGCCGGCTTCAACACCAAGGCGTTCAGGTCGTTGCCGATCTTCTGGCCAACGGCAGAATTGCACGAGAACCGATCGACCTAATTAAGCCCCCATTTCTCTGGCAAGCGCGATTGGCTTCGCTAAGGACCACCTGCATCTGGATCTCACACACATCACCGCGTCCTTCGATCTGCGCCGGCGCGGCGTCGAGGCCAAGGTTATCGCTGTAGACAAGGCGCCCCAACCCGATCCCCATCTCCGGTCCAAGCTACTCCGCGCCCCTGGCTTGGCCCGTGATCTAAAAGTCAGGATTCAAATGAAGGATACTGCGCGGCCGGAAAATCTCCCCGGCGCCCTCATCCGCGCCCGGGCTCAGCTCGCCTTTCTATCAAGGAGACTCACGCCGCGATTCTCTACGTCTCCTAGCCGCCCGAACTCACACTCAAACGTCTGGTCAGCGTGACCCATCCACTAGATTGGATCGCGCAGGAACGCATATTCGGCTTCTGAAACCCCCAGATTCCGCTCCCTGATACGGGATTCTCCCTTCTTGTTCCGCCGCACAATTTCCTGTTCCCACAAAAAATTCCCTTTAAATTGTCGGGTAATAGTGAAATCTGGCCCAAAATCGACCCCGCCAATATGCGGCACTGAGACTGGGGCTTGAATCGTGCTCCGAGTGTACGGTTTGCTCCGTCTGAGATTGAAAACGCATGCGCCAACTCGCGAGAATTGCGGCACAATTCCGGATCAGTAAATACAACTGAAGTGAGACAAGTATGAGTGGCCGGGAGACAGGGATGCGAACCAGTCTCAGTTTGCCTCGGGAACCGCAAACCTATCCGGAGCAAAGTTGACGCTATTCGCTAAGAGCGAGGGCGCGGGTCATCTTGAAGGTCTCTAGGCGGGCTAGCGATCTTTTCTAGTTGAAGTGGTTGAATAAGGAGGAATGGACGGAGGCGAATTTCTACAAAGTTCGCATGCGCCTAATACGCCGTATCGCGCGCCCGCGACAAAGGCGTTTTTTGCCTGGGCGCTGAAGCGGCGCCGAACCGGCCCCTGACCGTGACGGGTGGCAGGCGACAAGATTGAGAATCGTCGTGACTTGTGATAATCTATTTGAACAGATCGGCGTATTTTAGTCGATCTAATGAACATATCTTTATGTATATTTTTTAAATACTTATGGCCAAAACGGCCAATTCTTGCAAGGAGTTTTCCCGATGTCAGAAGACAAGCGTGTTCCGGCCTATTTGCGTATTCTAGTGGTAAACGCCAAAGACGAGGTTCAGCCGAATTCCAAGGTTGTGGTGCGAACCGGTGGTCAGGATGGTGAAGAGGTTAGTGTCCCTTTTGACAAGCCCACAGGTCACTATATCGCCCGCAAGCTGAAACCGGGGCCGGTGACGCTGACCGTTACGCAATCAGGTATGGAAAGACAGGTACGTGGCGCCCTTGTGGGCGACGGCGAAAACAACGAGATCTTTATTCTGGGGGAGGAAGGCGCGCGGACCTATTTTCGTGGCAAAGTCCGAGTACCGATCACCGCAGATCCGGACCTGATCGGTGTAGTACTTTATCGCAAGTTTCGCGATCAGGGTGGCGAAGTCGACGATATCGCTGCTGACCTTGGAATGGCCGTTGAGAAAATCCCTGACCTGGCTCGTCGTGCAGGGATGCGGCTGTTTCGGGTCGGGTCAGCAAACCACCGTGAAGCCCTTGCCCAACTGACCCGCGCCGAGACCATCGAGCATGTCGGTATAGTGGTGCAAACCCGAGAAGGCGGGTTCAGCTTTCTGACCCGTGAAGTTGTGGTGAAGTTCATAGGCCCACGGATCGAAGAGGTTCGCAAGATCGCCCGCGAGTTTGGCTTTCGCGTCCAGCGCGGGCTTGTTTATGCCGATGGTGCCTTTGTACTTGAGTGGGACGGCAGCCCCGATGAGCTGCCGGATGTGATCGAAAAGCTTGCCGCGCGCGAGGATGTGGAATGGGCCGAGCCCAGCGTCGTGGTCTCGCCCGAGCTTGATGCGATCACCCCCGGGGACACCCTTTGGCCAGGGCTTTGGGACCGCCAGCTGATCGGGTTGGAGGATGCATGGCAGAACCTTCAGGACGCAGGGCTGGATACCTTTGGTGACCCGGATATTCTGTTGGCTGTATGGGATTCCGGCACCCAGACAGCAGGTGGAGTGCCCACCAACTCGGACTATGACGGCACCTTGTCGAACGGCCAGCCTAAAGTCCTTACCAGTTTCGATTTTGAACTGATGGTGGCCAACAATGATGCGCCTTGGGACGATCACGGATCCGGTGTTGCGGGCGTATCTGTTGCGATGGCCAACAATCCGACCCCCTTCGGGGCCAGGGGCGTGGTGGGGTCAGCTCCGAATGTGCAGACCATGCTGGTTGCGGGTCGATTGCCTTATGTCGATATCGAGGTGGCTGACCAGTATATCTGGATGGCCGGTTTCGATCCGCAAAGTCCGCTGGCGGGATTTCCGGCCGCACCTCCGGCGAAGGGCGCGGATGTCATCACTTGCAGCCTGACACCAGGGGCCGGGTCAGTGCTTTCGGGCACCGCGCAGGCCGCGCTGGATTTTGTGACAACCTTTGGGCGCGGCGGAAAGGGGACGCTTTGTTTCTTCTCAACCGGCAACCAAAACATGAACATCACCACCTGGCGGCCCTATGGGGCGTATGAAAAGTGCATCGCGATTGCGGCATCGTCGCTGGACGATGACGGCACTACCGAGATCCGGGGGCCCTATTCCGGCTGGGGTCCAATTGATTTTTGTACCCCCTCGCAGGATGCGCTGGGAACGATTCACAACCCCAATACCGGGTTCATGCCTTGGTCCTCGGCGCATCTGGGCGCGGGGAACCTACCAAGCCGGATTACGGCAACCACCACGCTGACGGCAGCGGCTAGTGCTGGCGCCACGACAATTACCGTTGCCAGTACCGCAGGTTTTGCCGTCAATGCGGTTATTCATCTTGGACCGTTTGGCGCGTTGGGAAGCGAACCGGCCCAGGTCACGGCGGTCAACGCAGGTACCAACACCCTGACTATTCAGGGCTGGGTCGGTGGCTTCTCTGGGTGGGGAGGCGGCCTGATGAATGATCACGCCTCAGGTGATGTTGTTGTGACCGGCCCCGCCAATCACAAGAACAACTTTGGCGGCACCTCTTCGGCGACGCCGCTGGCAGCCGGGATCGGCGCCCTTGTTTTGTCTGCAGATCCGAGATTGACCCATATCGAAGCGCGAGAGATCATGCGTGACACCGCGATCAAGCTTGATCCCACAAATACCGATCCCACCGGGCAATGGCTTGATATCAATGGCGACCCGTCGGTAACCTCTGGTCTGGCGCCGGTCAGAAGCGGCTGGTACGGCTATGGACGGCTTGATGCTGCGGCGGCCGTGCAGGGCGCTATCGACAACATGGCCAACCGAGACCTTGTCATCCGCGACAACCTGTCCGACAGCGGATCGGTCGCAACGATCGGCCAGTTCTGGAACAGTCCTGATATCTGGTGCCGGACCTCTGACCCAGACACTGATCCGGCGGCCTTCCCGGCCAGCTATGCCGTCGCCGGGCCGCATCAGGCGCCGATCCGCGGGCAACAGAACTGGATCTGTCTGCGCGTCGTCAACAATGGCACCACAGCCTCGCTTGATGCATGGGTCCGCATTTCAATCGCGCATTTCCCGGGATTGGAGTTCACCTATCCGACCAGTTGGCAACCAACCAACGGGCCAGGTGATCCCCTGCCCTCGCCCATGGTGCCCGGCACCTATTTCATTGGAGAGGCCAAGGTGACGGGGGTCGCCCCCGGGGCGGACCAATCCGTCGTTGTGCCCTGGCCCGCTGGGCTTGTTCCGCCGGCCACGGTCCCAACGGCGGGCGGCGATGTCAACTGGCACCCGTGCCTTCTGGCGGAAATTACGCCCCATGATGGGCCGACACCAACTGGCAATCACGTCTGGGACGACAACAACCTGGCGCAGAAAAACATCTCAATCGTCGATGCAGATACCGCGCCGGGCGCTGATTTCCGCGCGATTGCCGTTGTCGGCAATATCGAGAACCGGGCCAAGTGCGTCCATGTCGAGATCAACCGGGGCCGTCTGCCCCGACAGGTCCAGCTGTTCCTTGATCTCATGGATCCGGCGCTGACCCGCCAGGTGTTGCGGGGCGAGGATCAGGGCCCCGACACACCATTCCGGATTGAAAATGACCGGCTGGGCCGACTCCTGAGGATGTCTGATCTGTTTGAAAACAAAGTGCTGCGCGAGCGCATCACCGGTCGTCTTCCGTCAGTGATCAACGACACTTTGACCGCCGTTCGCCCGTCTGTGCGTCCGCCGTGGCGACGCGGTGTGCATGAGGGGCGCGAGGTCATCCTGTTGTCGCCGCTGCATCGCATCAGGGTACCGATCTGCGCGGGCCCGGGGCGACTGGTGCCGATGATCATCGGGGGCATTCAGACCGGAGAAGCAGAGCCTGGCGAATATGAGATTGTCATGATCCAGCGTCAGGAGGATGGTTCGGTTAGTGGATCAGCAGCAACGCTCCTAAGGATCGACAAGCCAAAGGGCTGACACGAGCGGGCAAGCGGCGGTCAGGTCGATCGGCGCTTGCGGCGAAGTTGATCAAAGCGAAGGCCACTTGATTTTTCGCCGCGCCCTGTTTGCTTGCGCACACCAAACCTTGTGAAAACCGCACCACCATACAAGCGGGTCCGCTGGAAGCTTTGACTGACCTCGATCCCAGCGCGCGGGACTTCCTCTTCGTGGAAATCGTAGGGATCGCCACTGCCAAGATTGTGACGCAGCAGGTCGCTGCGCGACCTGATGGGCTCCGGCGGGATCGGGTCACCGTCGATCAGGCGGGGCATCGCAGCGCGGCGCAGCTGAATTTCGCGGATGCTGCCCGGCACATGCACCGGGATAAACTGGATCCAGTTCTCGGGCACGCGAGTTATGACGTGGTAGCGCCAAGCGGCGTCGTTTTCCAAAGGATCGGGCGGCTCAGGCAACGGCCCACCCTCGTCGATCAGACGTTTGAAGTAGCGCCGGGTTTCGTGCCCCGCCCCTAGGCCAAATCGGCTTTCGCCGTGGGGCAACGGCACACAGGTCTCGAACCCCCAAACCATGTTGTCATCTCATCGCGGATCAGCTCTGCCGCCTCCGGCGCGCGCCCTTCGTGGATTTTCGGGGCCGAGGGGATCAACAGGAGGATGGTATCGGCGGGAATGTCGTCGGACCCGTGTGTGGCGAGGTTATACATCGACCAGCGTTGCCAGTCCTGATCATCGCCCTTGCTTGCTGCCTCGATCCAGAGCCGTTCGCCAAAGACGTTTGTCACGTTTAGTCCACGCGTCCTTGCAACAGATCCCGCAAGCATGGTCAGAGGTAACATGAACCAGTCGTTGGCGTAGACCAGCGCAAACTCCATCACCAGAAGGCTGTTGATCTCGGTCGTGTCGAGAGTTGCTATCAAACAAACTCGAAGCAGTCTCAGCTAGGCCAGTATAGCTGCCTTTTTTAACGCAGCAAGTTCATGCCACTCGGCGAGAGCGGCGGCGCGGGTCAGCTTGAAGGTGTCTCGACTGGCTAGCGATCTTCCCTGGTTGAAGTGATTGTAGACGAAGGAATGGACGGAGGCGAATTTCTGTAGACTTCGCATACTCCTGAAACGTTGCATGGCTCGTTCTCTTCCTCGGAACGGCAGGTGAGAGTTCTCAGCACCGTTGTTGAGCCACTTGCCCGTCTGTTGTTTTTCCAGTGCACCCATTTCTCTGAGCACGGCTCTGTGTGAGGCGAAGCGATCCGTAACGAAGGTTTCCACGTTAGCGTGCCGCTTCATCAATTTCCCAAGGAATTTCATTGCTGCAGCCTCGTTTCGGCCTTTGGCGACAACGGTTTCAAGCACATTGCCTTCTTGATCGACAGCCCACCAAAGATAATGCCGATCGCCATTCACCTTCACGAAAACCTCGTCCACATGCCACTCCCATTTGGAGAACGCGCGCAGTTGCTGAACAAGCTTTGGTCTGATCTCAGCAGCAAACATAGGGCCAAACCTGTTCCACCAATATCGAACAGTTTCGTGGCTCACGTCGATGCCTCGCGCATGCACCTGATCCTCGACATTCCCAAGCGCGAGCGGAAATCGGATGTACAGCATCACCGCAAGGCGGATTATCTCAGAGCTGGTTTTAAAGTACTTGAAAGAGGCAGGTTTTTTCATTTCTAAACGCTGCGCAACCGCTCTGCCCTGCTTAAGCACAGTTAATCTGACGAGACTCCACTTGGCGTTTTAGGTGCGTCGAATCCTGCTAAATGCCAGCTACGGCACGATGTTCTGGTTCACGCTAAACAGGTTGCCAGGATCATATTGCCGCTTGATCGAGAGGAGCCGGTCGTAGTTCGTACCATAGTTAGCCTTCACCCGATCTCCGTCATCATCGTCCATGAAGTTGATGTAGCCTCCCTGTTCGGAATGCGGCGCCAAGGCATCAGAATAATCACGTACCCATTTGATGTTCTTTTCGTCATCCGCGGGATCATTCGAAGCAGCCAACATCACCATCGAGAAGTTTGCATCGCGGTGCCCGAAAGCGGTCGCATCGGGTGCAACTCGCTTGCACGCGCCATCAATCGGATAAAGGTGCATCGAGGCGCTGACACCCGGGGCATTCGGTCCGTGTCTTACATGCTCAGCGATAGCCGCGTCGGTCAATTCTTTGACGTAGTTGCCCTTCCAATATTGGCGAATTCCCTTTGGGAAGAGACCGTCAAATGCCGCGTTAATTGCCGGGAACGGTACCGGGCCAACATGTTCTGCCTTGACTTCTGCAACGTCGAGGAAGGGCTTGAACATCTTCTCACCCTCTGCTGGGTCACCCGCCCAACAGGCTACAAGTGCGACAAACATATCTCCGTGTCGGTCCTCAGGAATAAACGGGAGCGGGGGAGCAACTTGGAACGCCGGAAATCCACCCATCTGTTCCGGCGCGTCTTTGATGTACTCGCGGAAGAACTTCAGGATGTTTTCGGTCTCGGACACTTCATAAAACATTGGCCCCCAATAGACCGTTTCGACCGGGTGCAGCCGATATTCAAACGAGGTGCATACGCCGAAATTGCCGCCGCCGCCTCGGATCGCCCAGAACAGATCGGCATTTTCGTCGTCGCTCGCGATCACCAATTTGCCGTCGGCCGTCACGACATCCACCGAAATCAGATTGTCGGCCGAAAGGCCGAAGCCGCGGGTTAGATAGCCCACACCGCCACCAAGGGTCAGACCGGCTATACCCGTTGTCGAGATAATCCCACCGGGAGTGGCAAGTCCGAACGCGTGTGTAGCGGCATTGATATCGCCCCAGGTCACGCCCGCCTCAGCCCGTGCCGTGCGTTTCACAGGGTCCACCCTTACTCCACGCATTCCAGAGAAATCGATGACCACACCATCATCGACGGTACCGAAACCCGGCCCGCTGTGCCCGCCACCTCTGATGGCTAGCTTTAGATTGTTGTCGCTGGCATATCTTACCGCCATCATAACGTCGCCAGCATTCGCCACGCGAACAATCACTGCAGGACGCTTGTCGATCATGCCGTTATGAACGCTGCGGGCGTCTTCATAGCCATCGTCTTCCGGCGTAAAGACGGCGCCATGAACAAGGTCGCGAAGCTCACTTGGTGATTTAGCAGTCATGTCTTCCCCCCTTTATGATACCAGAAGAATACCACAAATGGGCCAAACCAGGTAATTTCCGATGATGAGGGACATTAGATTGCTGCCCGAGGCACAGCCTTCGCGGTGGGAAAAGTCGCGGACAAAACCAAGTGTCCTTTCTATGCTCGAAGCGGACCTTCGTTGCAGTAGATCCGAACAAGCACTCTGCGGACGGAGCAGACATTCACAGCAGAGGCCGATGCCACCAACGGCTCATAGGTTTTGGAGAGCTTGCAAGGCGCAACAGCAGCGATGCACAATGGACGCATGTCAACCTTACAAAGGATCATTCTATCCGCGACCGCTTTGACGCTTGTTAGTACGGCGGCAGTGTCTTTGGAGATGTCTTGCACTCACCCTGACAGCCCAAATCACACTTACAGCATTACCGGTGATCAGGGTGTATTTACCTGGGATGACCACGACATCAAGCGCACATGGTTGCTCAAGTGCAATGACCAACGAAACGGTTTGTCTGCGTGCCACAGGTCAGAGAGCTTCGGCGAGCGCGGCGCTAGCGTGATAACTTTCGTTGTGCTTCCAAGCGGATTCTTAGTCGAAAGCGGTTATTGGGCTCTGCTTGATACTAGCCGCGTCAGCGCAACAACAGACTTCGTTTGCGAGACAGAAGGCGAGTGACCGCTTTCCGTGTCGGCTCCTCCCTTCCGAAGTACATGGGAGAATTGACAGGTTAGAATTCTATACACCGATGAAAGGCGCATGGCCGATGTACAATTCATCGTACAATGGCAGGCCTCCGACTGGCGCCAGACTTCAACGGAGACCCATATGAAACACCGAACCATACTTTTCGCTATGAATGTTACAACCGAGGACCGCGAGATCGGTAAGGTTTCGGAAATGGCCGCAAAAGAGAGGAGCATCATCTGCTGTGCCTTATTCTTGATGTGGTCCCTGCTTTGCCTGCTTATTCCTACTCGGTTCCGCCGTATGGCGGGTTGAGTATTCCGGACGATTGGAAGGAAACCGTAGCCGCCGCGCAAACTAACCTCAAATCTAGATGTGATGCTATTAAACAGCTGCTCGCGAAGAGAAACGCCTCGGGGGAGGTTCAGGCCATCCTTACTGCAAGCTTGGATGCCAAACATATCGTTGCGCGTTTTGCCCGCGTCTGCGATGAGGCAATCCTTTCTCAAAATCTACGAGAGACCCGTGATCTGATGACCGAAGCGGCATCCGGCGTTTTGTATCACTCACCAATCGGATTTCGGATCAATGCCAATTTGGCACGAAGGCCCGAATGCATCTTTATCGCTTGGGACAGCAGCGCGGCCGCTTCTGCTGCAGTTCATGCCGCCCTACCGCATCTGCTGGACGCGCGCGAGGTGATTGTAGGATGCATAGATCCTGTGACTACGCCTAACCGTGACCGGCAGGACCCCGGAACTGATGAGGCCGCATGGCTCAGCCATCATGGATGCAAGGTCACCTTGACACAGTATCCCAGCGGTGGACGTGCCGTCGCCGATGTCATTCTGGATCGCGCGGCGGAGGCGGGCTCAGATCTGATCGTGATGGGAGCATACGGTCAGGCCCGGATGATCCAGACTGTTTTGGGCGGAACGACCCGGTCGATGGTCGAACAGACCAAGTTGCCGGTCTTCCTCGCCCACTGAAAAGCCTCCACCGGAATCAGCGTTTTTTGAACGAGCACTCTGCAGAGAAACCTGCTGGTTGACCGCCGGACGAACGATCTCGGGACCGGTTTTGTAGTGCGTAACTGGCGATCTTCTGTTTACAAGCTGAGGCTACGAAAACCCGCTGCACGCACTAAAGCGCCTTTCTCAAAAGGTCCCACGTCCTTTGGCGGGCCTAGCTAAACGGCCTACCTCCCAGTAGTGAAACTTCAAAACGAAGTAGATATACGCAGACAAACCAGCCGCAACGAAGCACCAGATTGACGTGAATGCATGAGAAGCAAAGAAGAACCCAAAAGCAACGGAAACGACAATTAGATACCCGAAACCTCGCAAACCCTTATCGCTCGATCCGACAAGCGGAACGCAGATCAACAAAGCGTAGAAAACACGTGCAAAGTTCCTCGTAGTTTCGGACGGGAACGTTTCTTTATTGTCATAATGAATGGAGTGTTGAGTGAGGCTAATATCTAGGTTTTCTGGTGACAACAAGACTGGTAAGTAAAGCAATAGGCCAAAGCAAAATCCAATTCCGCAGATCCCTTGGAATATGAGCCTGCGAAGCCGGTCACCTTCAATCGACGCCGCGGACAGCGGCACCCAAAACGGCCAAAAAAAATAGGCAAAGAAGAGAAACGTCAACGCAGCTGCCAATGACGGGCTTGCCGAAGGGTTATCAATGGACACCCACAAGAAGCCTTCGGACAATTGCTGAATCCCAAAGAAAAGAGGAAAGCTGGCTAGCGGAAGAAATCGTTCGCCCATTTGCAACGCCAAACGTATCGTAAGACCACTGCAGGCAATGATCGCCGCACCGGCTACAAAACTGGCTTGTGATGAGAAACACATGGTTAGACCACCTCTACCATTTTACATAGCTGAAGTCGTTCAAGCAAAGAACTTTTTTCATTTCTAAGTACTGCGTTGTGCCGCCTAAAGGGGGCATTGTCAGTTGCCCGGCCAACCATTTAGGAAACGGTGCTGTAAGGTAAATTCGGACCAGTCAAGTCAGACCAACCAGTAGAATGTTGGTTGTTCAGCGTCGGCAATCTCAGCGGCCGGGTCTGCGACGACGTTGGTTACAAAGCCTAGTGGCTTTGTGTTTTCTTCCGACGTACCAAGGAATGCCGATATTCTTATTTCCTGCTGCTTTAGTGGCGTTGGTACATTCGACTACGTATGCGGTTGGGTGCTGTCAGACAAGTTCGAACCAGTCTCGGCTAGGCCATTGACGCTGCCCGTTATGCCGCACCGAGTTCGCGCCATTCCGCGAGAGCGGCGGTGCGTGTCAGCTTGAAGATGTCTCTGCTGGTGAGCGATCTTTCCTGATTGAAGTGGTTGTAGATGGAGGAGTGGACGGCGGCGAATTTCTGCAAACTTCGCATGCGCCTGAAACGCTGCATCGCGCGTTCGCGTCGTCGATACGACAGGTGTGAATTCTCGACGCGGTTATTGAGCCACCTGGCCGTCCTTTGTTTTTCGGTAGCGCCAAGATCTCTTAGAGCGGCCCGGTACGATGCGAAGCGATCCGTGACGACGGCTTCCGCGTTACCGTATAGCTTCATCAATTTCTTGAGGAATTTCAGTACTGCAGCTTTGTTTCGGCGTTTGGTGACAACGGCTTCCAGTACCTCGCCTTAGTGATCGACGGCCCGCCAAAGATAATACCGCATGCCATTCACCTTCACGAAAACCTCATCCAGATGTCACGTCCATTTGGAGTATACTCTCAATTGCTGAACACGCTTTCTTCGGATTTCAGCAGCAAACATTGGGCCAATCCTGTTCCACCAATACCGAACAGTTTCGTGACTCACGTCGATGCCTCGCTCGTGTAACAAATCTTCGACATTCCGAAGCGAGAGCGGGAATCGGATGTACAGCATCACCGCAAGGCGGATGATCTCGGGGCTGGTTTTGAAGTATTTGAAAGAGGCAGGTCTGATCGAGGGCAAATGCTACGCAACCGCCCTGCCCCGCTCAAGCAAAGTTCTTCCGACAAGACCCTCCCGACTGCTTTGGGCTCGAAGCCATCATTGACGCAATCCCGACAGGTGTATGCTCCGCGGACGAAGCTGCCATTTGAAATTCCGGTGGCTTCGCAATCTACTGATATCCGTCTGGGTCGTTTGGGGTGTGTAATAATGTGCCTTCAAAGGCGTCGAGATCATCAGCCATTTGAAGCCAAGGCAACTTGCTTTGCTTGTTAACATGAAAAGTCGGCTCGAAATATTCCGGGTTTTCGAGTGACGCGGCGTAGAGGTGCATACCACCCGGATAGTGATCGGCTTCGAACCCAATTGGTGACCCGCAAGTTCCACAGAAGTGCCTACAAACGCCTTTAGAGCTTTCATAAGTGCGTGGTTTATCACCTGTCCATTCAAAGTTTTCTATCGGCACACCGAACCAAGCAACCACCGGCGCGGCGCAATTCCGACGGCAGTCGTCGCAGTGGCAATAGCATGCCCATGTTTGTTCACCCTGATAGGCCCAGCTAGTTTTCTTACACAGACAGTACCCGCGCGTCACCATTCGTTTTTCTCCTAACCTCCCGAAGCATAAAAATCTGGTGTTCTTTTGGTGGATACTTTTGGACGTTTCGTAAGCAGAAAACGTCGTAGTTCATGGTCAATTCGGGCTCGAAAAAGACGTCCGACAGCGATGGTTGGATAGCTGGCGCTAAGTTAACCGGGAACCCCTCAAGCGGTGTCTGAAACCTCGCGAGGCCGAGTTGGGGAAAGTCTAGCGCACGCGAGGCCCCACTTAGACAGCGTTTAAAGCCGTACAGACGAAACTGGTTCAACGTCACTCACTACCGACGAACCAGCAACGTGGGCACCTTACTCTTGGACCGCAAGTGACCGTAAAGTTAAAATGTTAGATTACAAAGGCAGTCTGCTTTTTTTGCAAGGGTAACCAGCGAATTAGAATGCAAATTAAGAGCGTCAATACTGTTCTTCCGGCCGTACGTTGCCTCTACATCTCTGAATTTAACTTGTGGCCAGTGTCAGAGATACTTTGCAAAACGGCACAACGACATCGGATGTGTGCTCTCTATAGGCTCGAAGCTGTTTTTCTCCAAATTGCATGCTAGTGACTGACCCAAGCCCAATTTTGACTTCCAGTTTTCTTAGTTCAAGTGGTCGAAAACATCTTGTGGATACCAAATAGAGTGCCAACTCAAGAATAAACCCGTTGGCCATCTGCTGCCTCCAATAGCGCCGCAGTAACTGCGTCGATCATTTTAGTGTGAGGCGATGCGGTCATACTTGCCAAACCAACAATGCGCTTAGGTCCGTTCTGTTCAAGGGGGATCCTTTTAAGACGCAAGTGGTCATATGCAGCTAAGCGGCTGTCAGGGATGATTGATACTCCAAGTTCAGCTGCCACCATACTTGAGATTGCTTCAAGGCTCTCTAGTTCCATGGCGTCTTTGACTTCAATGCCCTTTCTTTGCAGCCAAGTCTCGATTTGCCTTCCTACAACCGCATCACGCGTAAAACGAATAAACGGTGACTCACCAAGCAGTTCTTTCGGAGGTAAATCTGGGGTGTTTTCCGAGACTAGCAGCACCAATTCTTCGGATACAATTTCAGAGAATTCCAACGTGTTTGGCAGAACATCTGGTCGGGAAATGATCGCAGCTTGAACCTGCCCGCGGTCTAACTGTAGCAAAAGCTGATTGGTCAAGCCTGGAACAATCCGTACATGGATATCCGGATGCACGAACTTTAGCCTCGCTAGCGCAATCGGCACTAGTCCAGTCAGGGTTGTTGGAACGGCGCCCAATGTTATTTCACCAAAGAGTTCGTTGTTCGACTTCACCCTTTCCGCCAAACCGTCATATGCGGCTACCACCGCAGCAGCCTCTCGGACGAACGTTAGCCCGGTATGAGTAAGTTTGGGCGATTTGGCTGATCGGTCAAACAATTGGAGCCCCAACGCGACCTCCAGGTTCCGCATCTGGTGACTGACCGCAGACGGGGTTAGATGCTCCGCCTCTGACGCGGCACGGAAGCTACCATGTCGATGAACTGCTATTAGAGTTCGCAGTGACCGAATGCTCATTCCGGTAACCTCGCTACCGCCTAATCCGTGATCGATATGTGAAAGTTTTTCACCAATTAGTCAAAGAAATTTCGTTTTTGTTCATTTTTGTTGGAGTGTAACTTGCGCATAGCATGCCCAAAGAAATCAAACCCAGAGGTGCTTATGGTTGCTCCCAAATCCAACGCCTATGCTTCCATCGTTGCCAAACCCTTCGCTCCAAACCTTGGCGCCGAGATCTACGGAGTCGATTTGAGCCAGCCTGTGCCTGACGATCAGTTTGCTGAGATCTGCGACGCCTTTCACACCTACCAGGTGCTGTTCTTCAAAGAGCAGAAGGAAATACCGCCTACGCAGCACATCGAATTTGGGAAACGTTTTGGACCGCTTCATGCGCACCCTGCGGCCCCGACAATGGAAGGATATCCAGAGATATTCGAAATCCATGCAACGAAGAATTCCAAGGTAGCCAACGGTGAGTTCTGGCACTCTGACGTCTCTTGCGACGAGACGCCGCCCCTTGGAACTATGCTACAAATCCATATCGCCCCTCCCTGCGGCGGGGACACCATGTTCAGTGATATGTATGCGGCCTACGACGATCTTTCTGAGCCGATAAAAAATATGATCAACGGATTATCTGCGCTTCATAGTTCAGAGCATATCTACAAAGGCCGCTACAGCGACCGGGGACAAAAAGACAGCGAAATTGATTGCCCCGAAGCAGTGCACCCGATCGTTAGGACTCATCCGGAAACGGGCCGGAAATCGCTGTTTGTGAACCGGACATTTACAACAAAGATTTTGGGCATGTCGGATAAGGAAAGCGATGCAATCCTCAACATGCTTTTCGAGCATGCAGAGCAAATCAACTATCAAATCCGGTTCAGGTGGACGCTCAACGACATGGCCTTTTGGGACAACCGGTGCTGTATGCATCGTGCTATCTGGGACTATTGGCCCGCAGAGCGAAAAGGGCGACGTGTGACCGTGAAAGGCGATAGACCTGTTTAGCGTCGACCAAGGTGCTGTCAGACAAACTCGAACCAGTCTCAGTTTGCCGCGGAAACCGCGAACCTATCCGGAACAAAGTTGACGCCACTCGCTAAGAGCGGTGGCGCGGGTCAGCTTGAAGGTGTCTCGATTGGCTAGCGATCTTTCCTGGTTGAAATGGTTGTAGACGAAGGAATGGACGGCGGCGCACTTCTGCAAACTTCGCATGCGCCTGAAACGCTGCATCGCGCGTTGGCGCCGCCGTAACGGGAGGAGCGAGTTCTCGACGCGGTCGTTCAGCCACCCTCACGTCTGTTGTTTTTCAGCGGCTCCTAGCTCTCTGAGCGCGGCTCGATACGATGCGAAGCGGTATGTGACGATGGTTTCCGCTCAACCGTGTCGCTCTATCAATTTCTTGACGAATTTCAGTGCTGCAGCTTTGTTTGGGCGTTTGATAACAACTGTTTCCAGCACCTAGCCTTCGTGAACAACGGCCCGCCAAAGATAGTGCCGCTTGCCATTTACCTTCACGAAAACCTCGTCCACGTGCCACTTCCATTTGAAAAATGCGCGCAGCTGCTGAACACGCTTCCGTCTGATCTCAGCAGCAAACTTCGGGCCAATCCTGTTCCACCAATATCGGACAGTTTCGTGACTCACATCGATGCCTCGCTTATGAAGCAGATCTTAGACATTCCGAAGCGAGAGCGTGAAACCTGATGTAAAGCATCACAGCAAGGCGGATGATTTCGGGACTGGTTTTGAAGTACTTGAATGGCGATTGTTAAATCATGCGCGAAGGCTACGAGAGCAGCCTGCCCGCCTCAAACCAAGTTCTTCTGACAGGACCAGTTTGCTGATCAGACAAAAATGTGCCCGCTTGGATCCAAACGGGCACATTTTCAGTTCGTTTGGGCCCTTATGCGATTGTGTCGTACGCGCTTGGGGCGAAAATGAAGTCGGTTTCATCCAGATCCAGGTTGAAGGCCTGCACGTAGATGCTCTGTTCTTCTCCAAGGTGAATTGTAGCACCGAACAGGGATGTTTCAATCATATTGGATAGCTCATCGAAGCCCGAGATCCCGGCACCGGACAGATCAATTGTGTCCTGTCCTTGCTGGAACCTTAGAATTTTGTCATGCCCATCGCCCAAGTTGAAGATGAACGTATCTGCTCCAAGACCGCCAGCCAACAGGTCATTGTCGGCCCCGCCGGTGATCATGTCATCGCCCCTGCCGCCGCTTAGGTAGTCGGCCCCATCGTCGCCGTAGAGGCTGTCATTGCCGCGCCCTCCAAATACCTTGTCTTTCCCAAGACCCCCAAAACCGACATCGTCACCACGGCCCAGAAGGATCTTGTCATTTCCGCCATTTCCGTCGACGAAATCATTGTCACGCCCGGTCCGGACATAGTCTGACTGATCGTCTTTGATCAGGAAATCGACGTCATTTGAACCGTCGGATTGCAGCAAATCTGCCGGTAGAAGAACGCCGTCCAGCACATGCGCAACGCCATTGCTGGCCGGCACGTCCGTTGCGATCAGATTAGGATCCGCGATGTCGGGATCCGAATCCACCAGCGTCGTGCCATCGACGCCAAGCGTGGCGCCATCCAGCAAGGTCTGGATCGAGGTTGCGTTCAGCACCTCGTCTGAGCCCAATTCGCCGGGGGCTACGTGGAATTGCAGAACACTCTGCAAGAGTCCGATTGGATCGCCTCCGTTCAGAAGTGCAAGTGCTTCTACCAAATAGTCGAATGCGCCTGCTTCATCCCCGCCCTCAAAGCCCAACGCCTGACTTAGCGCGACGAAGGCGGCATCGTTCGGAGCGAAAACGGTGAGGCTGGCATCAGGATCGTCAAGGGCTTCGACCAGGCCTGCAGCCTGAACCGCATTGAACAGGATGTCGAAATCTGTTGCATCGTCGTCGAAGACACCGCCACTTGCCGCAACGATTCCCGCAAGGGTCGGATCGGCTGGCTCGACAGGCTCATTGCCCGGGATGTCGATGGGCAGCAGGACGCGGTCGATGACCTGAATCGTGCCGTTGGAGGCCGCGATGTCCGGTCCAACGATGTTGGGGTTGTCGATATCGGGTTCATTATCGACCAGCTCAGTGCCCTCCGAGCCGAAAGTCGCACCGTCCAGCAGGGTCGTGACCTGATCCGCCGCATCGACCTCGGCCGCCGTTTTAGCACCGGGAGAGACGTGGTAGGACAGGATGTTCTGCAACAGCGGGATCGGGTCTCCGTCCGGGGCAAGATCGGTCAGCGCGCCGGCGATGAAGCCGAAGACAGCGCCTTCGTCGGTCGTGTCTCCCTCAAAACCCAGATCGACCGCCAGCTGCGTGAAGGCCGCATCGGTCGGAGCAAAGACAGTGATGTCGTCGGCGTCCCGCACGAGGCCGTCCAGACCGGCCGTCTGCAGCGCCATCACCAGGATGTTGAAGTCATCCGACCCGGCCGCGATGTCAACGATGTTGGGTCCATTGCCGGGGATGTCGATGGGCAACAGGACGCGGTCGATGACCTGAATGGTGCCGTTGGAGGCCGCGATGTCCGGTGCAACGATGTTGGGGTTGTCGATATCGGGTTCATTGTCGACCAGCTCAGTGCCCTCCGAACCGAAAGTCGCACCGTCCAGCAGGGTCGTGACCTGATCCGCAGCATCGACCTCGGCCGCCGTTTTAGCACCGGGAGAGACGTGGTAGGACAGGATGTTCTGCAACAGCGGGATCGGGTCTCCGTCCGGGGCAAGATCGGTCAGCGCGCCGGCGATGAAGCCGAAGACAGCGCCTTCGTCGGTCGTGTCTCCCTCAAAACCCAGATCGACCGCCAGCTGCGTGAAGGCCGCATCGGTCGGAGCAAAGACGGTTATATCGTCGGCGTCCCGCACGAGACCGTCCAGACCGGCCGTCTGCAGCGCCATCACCAGGATGTTGAAGTCATCCGACCCGGCCGCAATGTCCACGATGTTGGGGGGAATATCGCCTGCACCAAGATCCTCATACGCCAAACCGACCCCTTTGACATTCGACGCGCTGACAACTGTCAAAGACGTGCCTGCAGGAGGAACGTTGCCAAGAAAGGTGAAGTTGTCAGGCAAAAACCCAGGTTGTTCGACTTCCACCAGCTTGTAGATCTGACCATCGTCGCCGGAAAGCTCCCACACGTTCTCAGCGTAGATCCGGCCGTTGTAGCCGACGGTCTCTTCGCTGTCGGCCCTGGTCAGCGTTGCGGTTTGCCCGGACAAGTCATCCCCGAATTCATTGAACCTCGCATCGCCTGAAAGGTTCTCGTCATTGTCCGTGACCGAGACTTCCACCGTCGGGCTAAGTGGCAACGTGAATTCCGCGTTCATTTCTATGCGTCCTGACCCAAAAAGGTCTGCATTCTCAAAAGCGGTAAATTTGTAAGTCGCCATCACGTGTTCCTCCGGGTGTGCCCAAATTGCGTGTGTAATTTTCACACAATTAACGGACGAAATGTCGCGATGCTGAAAAATGACAAGGGGAGGCGTGGAATTTTTTCACACGAAGCCATAGTGTTTCATCATGAGCGGCAAGCATTCTCTTACCAAGTCAGTTCTGTTCGAACATGCGATCAAGGCGCTATTGCGCCCTTTGACGCGTGCGCTGATTGCGCAGGGGATGACCGCGCCACAGCTCTATCGCTTTGTAAAACAAAGCTATGTGGACACTGCATTAGAAGAGCTGGGCCTCGAGGCAACGGACAGTCGGGTCAGCGTCATAACAGGTGTTCATCGTCGCGACGTCAAGGCGATGCGGGCCCATGTTACGTCCGACATCAAACCGGTTCAGCGGCGCGTTTCTACACTCGCGACTGTTGTTGGACGCTGGATGACCGATCCGAAACTCACGGATGAATCGGGCCTTCCAAGGCCGATGACGCGGGCAGAGTTTGATCAGTTGGCGGCCCAAACCAACCGCGACATTCGCCCCAGAACTATTCTAGACGAACTTCAGCGTCAGGGTCTTGTAACCGTTGACGACGCTTTCCTTGCGCTTAATCCCAAGGCCGTTTTCGGCCCCGAAGATCTGGATCAGAAGCTCGATTTTTTTGCCCGCAACCTTGGCGACCATATGGAGGCCGCGGTCGACAACCTTTTGGCTGAGACCCCGCCTCATTTCGAAAGGGCCGCATTCTTCAACTGCCTTGCAGAAACATCATTGGACGCGCTTGAGGCTGAGGCCCGCAAGACCGGTGCAGAGGCGCTGCGCAAAGTGGCGCAAGAGGCCGCCTCATATCAACAGGTCGACCACGAAAAAAGGTCGGCCACACACCGTTTTCGATTTGGTATCTATTTTTATCGAGAAGACGAAGAAGAGTGAGTTTACTACGATGACCAGTTGTCGCCCCAATCGCAGAACATTCATGTCTTCCGGGTTGTGTGCAACTTTGTTGCCGGGCGCGGGGTGGGCGCAGTCGACAAAACGCGATGTCGAAGGTGGTCTTGGGGGCACTGGGATTGTTGGTGTTCTGGTAGATTTTGGCAGTTTGATCCTAGCCGGTCAGACCGTTCAAACAGACGAACAGACCCGCGTCGAGACGCGATTTGGACCTTTGCCCGTTGATCAGTTGCGTGCGGGGGACAGCCTGACAGTCGAGGCCGAGCGTTTCGCCTCGGGCAAGGTGATCGCGCGGCGAGTCGAGCTGACTTACCCGCTTGTCGGGGTGGTGACCGCGCTTGACTCCAGCGAGGGCACGCTAACGGTCAACGGTGTCGCTGTTTTCGTAGAAACGCGGATCACGGGGTTTAGCATTGGAGACCGAGTGGCTGTTTCTGGTTTGTGGCGCGGGGATACTGTTGTTGCCAGTCGCATTTCTAAGGCTCCGGGCCCTTTGGATTTGGTGGCGGGAACGGTAGGTCGTGGCTATGTCTCGGGTGTGCAGCTTTCCAGCGGGGCAACCACACTGGGGCAAAGTGGGCGGTTTGCGACGGTTCTTGGACGCTTTGATACGACGAAGGGCGCGATGGACGTGCAGAAAATTGAATTTGACCGCTTTACCGGCGCTGCGGGGCCGCTCAAATCACTGTCCGTCGAAGGCTGGCTGGAACCAACCAGTGCGGCTCCCGGTTTTCGGATCGCCGGATTGGGGCACAGTTTTGCAAGAAACCTGAACCTTGCGCCGTTTCAAGACCAGCGGGTTTTGTTCAGTGGTCCCTATACGGGCCGTTTCGCAGCAAATTCGGCGTTGGTTCTTCCCGATAACCCCGGCGCGCGGTGGCGGCTGCTTTTGGAAACAAGCCTGTGAAGGTACTGTCAGACGAATTCGAACCAGTCTCAGTTTGCTGCGGAAACCGCGAACCCATCCGGAGCAAAGTTGACGCTATTCGCTAAGAGCGAGGGCGCGGGTCATCTTGAAGGTCTCTAGGCGGGCTAGCGATCTTTTCTAGTTGAAGTGGTTGAGTAAGGAGGAATAGCCGGAAGCGAATTTCTGCAAACTTCGCATGCGCCTTAAACGCTGCATGGCGCGTTAGCGTCGGCGAAACCACAATTGCGAATTCTCAACGCGGTTATTGAGCCACCTGCCCGTCCTTTGTTTTTCGATAGCCCCCAAATCTCTTAGCGTCGCCTTGTCGGAAGCGAAGCGGTCTGTGATTGTTTCCTCTGCAAAACCGTTGCGCTTCATCAATTTCTTGAGGATTTCAACGCGTTCTGCTTGTTTCGGCGTTTGGTGACAACGGCTTTCAGCACCTCGCCTTCGTAGTCCACAGCTTGCCAAAGAGAACGCCGCCTTGCATTGATCTTCACAAACACCTCATCCAAATGCCACTTCCATTTCGATTATGCTCGCAATTGCTGAACACACTTTCTTCGGATCTCTGACGCAAATATTGGACCAAAAACGGTTCGACCAATATCGGACAGTCTCGTGGCTCAGGCCAATCCTACGTTCGTGCAGAAGGTCTTCAACAATCCGAAGCGAGAGCGGAAAACGGACGTACAGCATCACCGCAAGACGGATGATCTCGGGACTGGTCTTAAAGTATTTGAAAGAGGCAGGTCTGGTCATGGGCAAAAGCTATGCAACCGTCCTGCGCGCCACAAGTCGAGTTCTCCTGACAAGACTATTGCTGAATCTTGCATTGATGCCGGAAGTGCGGACAAAGCGTCCGTATAGCCAAGACTGCTTTGCTGGTATTTTTCACACTTTCGGCAGGTATTGATCAAGCACAGCGTCCACCAGACCTTCTTGCAACCGGTACCCTTTCTGCTGGTCTACTCGCAGTATGTCTTCCAATACTACAAACTGTTCCATGCCTGTTGTCATGGCCAAACGAAAAGTCAGGTCATCGTAATCGCTCTGTTTCATAGAGCCACGAACGGGTGAAAGGGCCTCGCCAAATGCTGTCACCCTTCTGGCACCGCGCATTTTGACAGTACTGTCCTGAAGTGATGCCCTTAGAGACTCAGCCAAAAACTGACGGAAGTACGCCTCATGTTCGCGCGAGAAATCCAGATAGTAGCGCGCCACCGCGTGCACACGGCTTCGTACATCGTCAAGTCCTTCCAGCAGTCTAGCAGTTGGAGTCACCTCTAAGTCAAGGGTCGCATCCAGGGCCAAAACGCCGGGGTCGGAGAAGTACCGATATACCGTCGCGCGGCCAATTCTCGCGCGCTCTGCGACTCTAGCAAGGGTCACGTTTTCTCCTTCGGACATGAGCTCACGTGCCGCCGTCAGCAATGCCTCTCTTGTTCTGTTCTTTTGATTGGTTCGAGGAGCCAAATCGCGCGTCCTTAATGATACACTTGTCTCATGACGAGATTTATGTATCATATAGCTACATTCATCGAAGTAAAGGGAGCCGTTGAAATGACAGAGTCTCGCCCACGCAAATATCACCTTCTCGGTAATCTTCTGACATTCCACGCGTTTCCTGCTGAAACCGGAAATCGCTGCACCATCGTCGAGATCAAGACCGCCCCAGGTGCAGGCGCGCCACCCAACCATCATGCCGGTGAAGATGAAAGCTTCTATGTGTTAGAAGGTGAGTTTGAATTTTTCCTGAACGGCGAAACAAAAATTGTAAGCATCGGTGATTTCGTGAAAGTCCCGGACGGCGCCGTGCATGCGTTTACCTGTGTTGGGCAAAGCCCAGGTCGCCTATTGTGCATCAACGCCCCAGGAGAAATGCACGATACATTCTTCACCGAAGCGGGTGAAGTAATGCCTGACGGCACCACAGACATTCCTGCTCCCGATGGGCCACCCGACATTCCGGCCATCATGGCGGTAGCCGAAAAGGCTGGTATGACAATTTTGGCGCCACAAAGTGAGCCTGTCTGAACTTCATCGTCGAAATGGGAGCCCGCGAATTAACGTTTCGGTAACGAGTTAGAAAAATGTGCCAAGCTGAAAACACGGGACCACACTTGAAACGACTTTAGTGGGCTGGAACCGGTCTTCCGAAGTTTTATGCGGGGCTTGCTAACTTGACCAATGGCGGCTCCGCGTACCGAACGGGTTTTCCCTCAAAACAAGAGCTGATGGATCGTTTGAGCAGCTATTCTATCCAAGTTCAGTACACCTTAGCTGATGCTAACTCTGAATGATATGCTCTTTCTGCACTGCGTAGAACGCGGATCATATTGATTCAGATCAATGCTATAACTCTAATTCATATCAGAATGCTGGAATGCAAGTTCAAGCCTTCGCTGTCGAATGTTCTTGCAGTCGGTGTTTGTTTGGAGGGTATAATGAAACGGCTTCCCACATGGAGAACCGCGTTCTTAAGCTTAGCGTTTTTGGCGGCACCTATGGCAGCTCATTCCAGCGACTGGAATTTCGAAGCCACTATTTACCTGTTCATGCCAGAGACCGAAACGTCGCTGGACACTCCACGAGGCAACATCGATGCCACGCTCAGTTTTTCGGACGCGCTAAGCAATTTGGACCTTGCGTTTATGGGTACAATTGCTGCCAGCAATGGACGGTGGAGCTTGCTAGCTGACTACAACTACACCGACCTTTCTTTCGGAGATGACACACCTGGCACCGCATTTTCCGGGCTGGACACGTCGCTCAAGACGCAGTTTCTGAGCGGCTATGTTGGTTACCGGGTCTATGAAGATTCAACTGTTCAGGTAGACGTTGCAGGAGGTTTCAGGTGGTTTAGTACAGAAACCCAGTTCACGCTGTCACCTGGAGCGTTGCCAGGGCGGACAACCACTGTGGACGCAGACTGGACTGACCCCGTTATCGGAGCCCGTGCTCGGTTTAAGTTCTCAGACAGGTGGACCGGCACGGCGTTTTTAGATTATGGCGGATTCAGCAGCGACAGCGAGACCTGGCAAGTGTTGTTGACCGCGGATTACTCAATAAACGAAAGATGGATGATTAGAGGCGGATATCGCTACATCTCGTTCGATCACGAGATCAACGGCAACGACTTTACTTTCAGTCAGTCGGGGCCGGTTATCGGTGCGACATACCGCTTTTGATTAGCACCCGAAAAACTGTGTGCATTTATGCGTGCGTAACACGGATTCGATAGCGCTGTACGAAGCAACGGATTTGCAAAGATTGCTGTTTCCGTGAAAGCTTGAGACAGACAACTCCTGTTTGGGCGAGAAGCAGCTATTCGCTCGACTACACTGGATGTCTAATTTGTAGACGATACTGACATTAGTGTGGCAGAGGCCATGGTTTTACTATGCAATCCTAAACTCGAGCTCTTCTCACGAGTGCCATTCAAACAAATGATGGCCTCTTGGCGACGCCACTCACTCCACGTCACCAAGAGGCGAACCAGACATATCTGGCGAATGCGTGAGCAACAGAGGTAATACAGATTTGCCACGCATTCGAATACTTGAATCCAAGATGCAACAATTCAAGTATTTTTACGCGCGGGAAGAATATTTTTATCGCGCGGACTATGCTTGCGTGAGTATTAGATCTTGCAGTCCTGCTTTTGAAGGTAGGGGCGAACTATGCAGGTAGTTGGTTAACAATTGGGACAACACTGTCGTGAAGCAGTGGCCACACCAATCTGGTTAACTTCGCTTGCCCAAATACGCGTTCCAGATAGTCTGGGCAGTCCCATGACCAGACTATAGCCCGCGCTGTCTGTCATCCCAGATCATGACGGCGCGGGTATTTAGATCACCACCACATTTTGCCCTGCCTTTAGCGCGCGAACATTTGGACACCAAGTGGCTGTAAAGCAGAATTCAGTGTTTTCTAAGTCGCGCACAGCAGCAACCTAGAAACCAGCTTAAATGCCCTCTTAATCAGACGGCTCGATTGCAGGAAAGGACCAATTTCCGTTCAAGATCTCTTCACGAGGTTCATATAGCCGAACAGTGTAGTTCCAGCCTGGCGTGATCGGTATGCAATTCGCGCGCCCATCTTCGCAGGCGCCAAAATTGATGGTGATGCTACCGTCGGCATTGGCTTCTGCTGAAACGTTGTTGAGACTGTTTCGACCGAGATCGTTTGCTTCCAGATATCCGTCGGCGTTGTAGACCGTAATCGACCAGAACGCGTCAACCGGGACTTCATTCACCGTCACCGAATGTGGTGTTTCGCCATCATTTGCATCGACGCTGTCGATTTCATAGAGCGCAGCCGTTCGCGGCAGTCCGCCCCAGCCGGCAGCGGTTCCAACCAAATGATCGATGGGCCTGGTCTCTTCCTCAGTGCCAAACGAGTAGAAGCTGCTGAATCCCAGCTCGGCAAGGTTGCTTAATGCAATGCGTGCCTGTGCGAGATCATCCAGATCCCAATCCGGCGCTTCGAACGGACCTGCCCCACCTCCAGTCACGATAAGACTGTCCTGAGCGGCATGTGCCGCTATCACATCGTCAGGATCGTTGGCGTCCATGAAGATCCGTACAGTCACATAGGCAAAACGAGAACCAACGTTTTCCTCGGTCAGGTTGTAGGTCCCAGGCGCGGTTTCGACGAACATGTAGTGATCCTGATTGATCACATGCATCGAGATGTATCGCTCGCCCAGATCAGGCAGAGTGAAGTCAACCGGATCGGACAGGTCCAAGACGATCCCTGAGTAGAGTGTGTCCTGGTTCATCCGGATAACCGGTTGACTGCCAGGGGTTGTCGGTTTGCGAACGTGGATCAATTCCCCAACACCCGCGTCAAAAGCGGCCATGTTGGCACGGAACATATGATCCGTCTCCGCCCGGACAAAGGTGCCCAGCGTCACTGGTTCGGCAACAGCCAGAGATGGGGCCAGCAGTGCAATCGGAACCAATTTCTTCAACATCATTGACCTCCTTCTCAATTCACATGTTGCGCGCCGGGAAAGGTCCAGCTTCCATCTAGGACCTCCTGACGGGGGCGATACAGGCGCACCACGTAGTTCCAGCCTTCGGTGATGGGCAAGCAATTCACCCGCCCGTCGTCGCAGGCTCCAATATAGATAGTCATGCTTCCGTCAGCATTCTGCGCGCCGGTGACAGAGTTGATGCTGTAGGCGTTCAGAGTGTTCGGTTCATAGAAGCCTTCGGCATTATACATGCTCACCGACCAGAAAGCGTCCACCGGTACGTTCTGCGGCACCTCTATCTTGTACGCGCCAACTGGCAGACCTGGGAAAAACGCAGGATAGAATGCTTCCCCTTCTGGCAGCCCGCCCCAACCGGCAATCGTGCCGAGCATGTGACGTATGGGATGGACGTCTTCTCGTCTACCGAACATGCGGGAGCTGTCTGGCACGAACCCGAGGGCACCGAGCGGCAGCAGCTGTTCCACTACCGCCTCAAAAGCTTCGTCATCGTAGTTCGGGGTCACGAATGGGTCCGATGCATTGGCCTCGATTGTCATTGCGTCCTGGATCACATTGACGGCCGCCACGTCTTCTGGATCTGCGGCATCGACCAGCACGCGGAGATACACAATCACGTACGGGGTGTCGAACGTTTCCATGTCGAGGGTATAGGTGCCGCCACCGAAGAACACCTCGTTTATGAAGTGGTCCTGATTGACGACCATTGCCGTCATGTACCGATCCGCGACTTCGGGAAGGATCAGCGTCGCACCCTCACTAATGTCAACAACTGCTGTGCTATAAAGTGTGTCGCGGTTCATCCGGATCGTCGGTTGATTTTCGACGGGGGTCGGTTCCCGGAAATGGTAGAACCGATTGATGCCACCCGCGAGCGAGACATATTTTTGAAACTCAAGGTCTGTGGCCGCCCGGATGAAATTGTCCGCGGTGATCGACACTTCCGCGCTCTCGATCAGACCCTCAAGGGTATTGGTCGTCGTTTGCGCTTGCCCGTTTGTTCCGACAATTGTTGCCAAAGCCAAGGCAATTTGACTTACTCGCATCGCGATTTTCCCCCACATCCCAATAACAAGCCAATATGCGCGTTTGACCTCAGAATTCTTTGACCTGCGTCAAGCTTTACGCCCCAAGAACACGCCGTTGGATTCGATATGCAAATTCTTTGGATTACTTAGCGAAGCCGGAGTGAGAAATGTCATTTCCTGCTGTTTGACGTATGTCGGCAGAGGGTTTCTGGGGAAAATTCGCTCTGGTCTCATTCCGATCATTGGTTGGATTTTGTCCAAACGGTCACCTCTCGAGGACAGACTGGACGAACATCAAATATCAAATATCAGAGTCCCGGCGCATACCAAATCGGAGAGGTATAAGCTCGCTCTTGGTGGACCATCACAGCGTCTTCAGGCAACTCGAGGTTGCCATAGAAAGCTTCGTCATAAGCTAGCCATGTCGGCGTCGGGATTTCAAGAACGCGGACGTAGTAGTAGGCACGATGAGCTGGGTCGAACTCAGGATCCACCCAATGAGCACCAAGAGCAGCGGAACCAATGGTGTTTGTATAGTCCGCGCCGCTAACAGTGTCCCCTACGGGTGGAAGAATGCCGTCGGCGTTGGGCACCCGGTCTCCAGCCCAAGCGGCGTCGAAAACCTTCGTCTGGGGTTCGCCATTCGCATCCACCCAACCCTTAACGATTTGAATCCGGTCCAGGTTCGCCCCGTCGGGGTCGCGGAGAGCACGAACCATAAATCTGGGTGCAGAACCTTCAGGTCCGTCAAAAAGATCAGCGCCCATAGGGACGCCACGGGCATATCCTTCGGCTGCGAAGTCGGGCCGATGAACCTCCTCTGGTTCAAAGTCCCATCCAGCAAAAACACGCACGGTCATTCGTGGACCGGTTGTGGCATAGACTTCCTTACGCTTAAACGCATCCAAGATAGCTTCTCGAGTATTCTCTCTCGCCCAAGCAGCAGCGAGACCTGAGGCGATGGTCTCGTAGTGTTTGACCGTGATTTCGTCGCCAAGGAAATCTGGCTGGATAAGGTTCTCAGAAATGCGGTCTTCAATTGCGCTTGGCTCTGCCATCGACGCCTTGCCGAAGTAGTTGTCTTCCCGTGCCGTCGCGAGCGACGTGTGACTGTCTGTCGAACCAATCATGCCGAACTTGAACGGGTTAACGCCGATCTCTTCCTCGTATTTCAATCCCCTCGCCAAAGCGTCCCGGGCATATTCGCGCGGCAGCATCTCCGGTGTCTTGAGTTCGGTTCCAAAGTTCCCGCGATCCCAAGTACCGTAATCGGCGAATTCGTCATTGGGTGAGAGCATTGGATGCGCCTCACCATCGCCTTTGATCTGAGTGACCTCATACAGTGGTTCCCACCGCATTCGCCTTTCGGCATAAGCAGCATCCAAAGGTTCGCCATTTGCACGCGCGTCGTCGAACATCAGGCCGTTAGAGAGGTTCCCGTTGTGTGGAAAGGCCATGACCTTACCACCCGTCCGCGCCTCGTACGCCTCCATCCAGTCCCACAGGTCCTCGGGATCCGAGCTGTCATAGTTGGAGAATGGGACGATGTCCGCGACCTTGTCGGCACCGTCACGGAACATAACGACCCGGTGGAGGTTGTTTGCATTGGTAACTGACGTCCACTCAAAGCCATTCAAGGCCGTAAACACACCGGGCTCGTTGTAGTGCTCAGCGGTGTCGACAATACGGTTGTAAAAGGTCCGCGTCAGGTCGTCGTCATCCAGAGGATCGGTGTTGACCATCATAGACTCGCCCCAAAGCACTTAGGCTGCCAATGGATCGCCCGCCTTCACCAGATCATGGACCTGACGACCCCAGGAGTTGGCTAAAAGCTGTGGATTCGACTCCGAAATCATGGGAGCTAGACCAAGATTTTCGGCGTGGTCAGCTACAACAAGAAAGTCGAGTGGTCGCACGAGTTGAGCGTAATCGCCAAGCGAAGCTCGAACCTTCTCGCCACGAGCGAAGCGGAACGCTTCATCTGGCCCGAGGGCATTGCCGACCATTCCTGCATCCGTTGAATAGGACGTGTGCAGATGAGTGTCACCCCAGAATACCCGGTTGGGAAAGGACTGGTCGACAAATGGCGAGTAATGCTGCGCTCCAAGCCGTACGCCCTCCGGATCAATCGCAATGTCGCCTACATAGGACTGCGCCAACCCCGCGCCAGTCACAAGGGCACTCAAACTCACTCCAGCAACCAACTGCTTCATCGAACCCTCCCGTAACGCCGCGAAATCTGCGCAAGCGTAACACACTTTCAGGTGGCTGGTTTGACTTGGATCACGAAAAGATTGCCCTAATGAGGTTGAATGACAGCTTTGGGTTCGATGCTGACGATTCCAAAATTTGACTGAACGGTTGCAAACCTATTTTGGTCAAAAAAGGAGATAGCAAATGAATAAAGGGATATATTTCGGGTTTGCCGTTTTGAATTCGGCTCGCAGCCCACCTCCTCAGCCTCCTTTGACGACCGACGAGAACGCTCAAAATGCCATCCTAATCAACACGAGTGGGCTGACTTGCTATAAGTCTAGCTGCCCGGAAATTACACGGGGCAGCGTACGTGTGGTCGGATTCAAAATAGCACGAATACACAAGGGAATCGGTGTCAGCGACGGAACCGTCACGCTGGAAGAATTCCAGCAGATGCGCCAATCAGCATTGCTGGCAGGCGGACCTGGTTCTGGCAATCGATAAGCGGAAGAGAGGCCGAGGAATGTTCAACGATGATGTTCTCGCAAGATGCCCAGAATGTGGATCTCCCGACACCGTGATTACTGGAGAGAAAGCTGCGTGCAATACCTGTGGCTTTGAAGAGTTTTTTCTGCCCGAAGAGAGTGTCAGCGATGGAATGCAAGAGGTCGTGGCGAACGCACAAAGGATGGCGCGCATCAGGGACGTTCTGCAGAGATGGGATTTCGCCGGTTAGTTGCTTAACCCGGACGCAATAGACTTGATCGACACACCGCTCAATTGACTATGCAGGCCCGTTCTAAAGTCGGGGAATGGACCTCAGCCTCCTCAAGGCTGGGTTCTGTCAGACGAATTCTAGCCAGTCTTAATTTGCTGCCGAAACCTTGAACCTATCCGGAACACAGTTGACGCCACTCGGCAAGAGCGGCGGTGCGTGTCAGCTTGAAGGTGTCCCGGCTGGTGAGCGATCTTTCCTGGTTGAATTGATTGTAGACGGCAGAATGGACGGAAGCGAATTTCTGTAAACTTCGCATGCGCCTGAAACGCTGCATCGCGCGTTCTCTTCGTCGGAAAGGCAGGTGCGAATTCTCGACGCGGTTGTTGGGCCACCTGCCCGTCTGCTGTTTTTCGGTAGCTCCAGGCTCTCAGAGAGCCGCCCGATACGATGCGAAGCGATCCGTGACGACGGTTTCTGCCTTACCGTGTCGCTTCACCAACTTCTTGAGGAATTTCATAACCGCGCGTGTCACGGTTCGATGCGCTGCGGACCGCGCAGACTAAAATGAGTCACACCAAAACACTGGAGCAAACGGATCAATACACGGAACCATTCTTGGCAGACTCGGCTTTCCATTATTCGCAAGAAAGCATTCGCCCGATAAGATGGCACCGATTCCGGGTTCTTCCTTCTGCATCGATTGCGTCCATCGACCAGTTACCATCTGCTTCCAAGGATAACAGTAAGAAACCGAAGTCGCTATTGCTCACGACGACACTTGCCAAGCTGCCAGCAACTTCAACGTCGGTAGCAATATCTGTAGGCATAGGATCGAGCTGCGTTCCTCCGTTACCGCTTATTCCCTGCACTGGACCGTCTAGTAAATCAATCGCCTGAAACGCATGGATGTGGCCTGACAAAATAAGGTTGACTGTTTCTGGAATGACCCCGCTGAGCGCCGCCCGCTGTGTGTCATCACCATCAATCAGTTCCCCGAAGGCGTGCATGTTTACCCATAGTGGTCGATGCGTGAGAAACCAAGCCTCACCGCTGGTTTTGCCAAACATGGTTCTGGCCATGCGTCCATAGACTTCTACCAGGTCAGTGCTGCTGTGTGGTGCCGGGCCAGCCGAGGAATCAAACGAAATCAGATCAAGACCATCAATCGAAGCAATCCACGGCAAGGTTACAACGGGACAACTTGATGGAACGGACCCGGTTTCGAAATACCGGAACCACCCTTTGTCGCCGCGTCCACAGTTTTCGTGATTGCCCCTCAGGAAGACAAACGGGGCGCGCCTGACCAGACTGTCCGCCGGGTCCAGCCAATCTACTGACCAAGATGTGAAGGTATCACCAAATGGAGATCCGCCGCACTTTTCTGCATCCGGGCATTCCGATGCTCGATACACGTAGTCACCAACATGGATGACCAAATCCGGTGATCTGGATGCAATTTCCTCTAGGATGGCATTCAACGGCCAAGCAATTGGATCCTTGCAGTTTTGTACTCTAACACCGCGAATTCGGCACCCAGTATCCCCGATCACAGCAATTCGTTGTACGTTTGGCTTGAGCGTTGGCAGCGGGTTTCCATCAAGCATTATTTTCTGAGCCAGTTTTGGCGCGCGGTATTCGCAAACCAGATGAGGAAACTGGTCCTGTGGCATCGCTCGCTTCCTCATCGCAACAGCCTGACCATCGATTTGCAACAAGGGGCAGTCAGGCGAGGCAGTGATTGCTCTCACAATGATTTTATCGTCCGGTCCGAGTTGGACCCATTGATGCAACACGTCAGCTTTGGAAGAAAAAACCGTAAAACACAGCCATACCCATGCCACGAAAACAAGTGAAGCGATTCTGGTCAACATGCCGGCCCCTTTTCGGAAAATGATACAAGCTTACTTGAACGTAGAGGCCGCTCAGTTTTCAATGAACAATCATCACAAATTCAAAAACCCTAAAATTCCCGCTCCTGAGATTCCTGTAGTCGCAACATGGCTAAGGCGCGTACGGCGTACAAGCTGGGTGCGCAAACTGTATTCGCGGCCCGGAAACAGACAAGCTGGGGGGCGCTATTACAACTGCGCTGGGCTAGCTTTTCAATTAACCTGTGCTGTCTCGTTCAAGTACCGCGCTATAGGTTACACCACTATGCAAGCTACGGAAATCAGCATAGATTTTGCCGTTTTCGAAAGTGGCATCGACGAGTCCGTTGACGCGATGTGTAGTATTGCCGCGGCTCTCAAGCATAGAGATGTCTCCGGAGCCATCCATTTTTAATGAGCCAGTTACTTGAGCTTCATTCCAACGTTCCGAACCAATGCGGCTCCAACTGCTCGTGCCCCAGAATACGTTGTCTTCATGTTCCCGAATCTCAAGTATCCACTCGGACTGATTAAAACGAGGGGCACCATCGCTGTTTTCATTTGGCAACCCAACAACAGTGTGAGTACTACTCCATACTCCGCGTAAGTCGGGTGTTTCATCTGCAACGGCATTTGCCGCCATGGCTATTGAACCGCAAAAAGCAAGTGAACCTGCACCAGCAGCATTGCGCATAAACTTGGATGTGATCATTTTGATCTCCTATGAAAATGCATTGCTATTTGTTTCGGAAGCGATCAACGAAGACCGAATAGACCTTACTGCGCGGGCATTGTTCTCTCACAATCAAACGCAGTTCGAACATTTTCAAAGATCGAGAAGGTAAGGATCTATTTGCTCGGTGTATTCCGCTGCTTTTTCCGGGTTAGCCCGTAAAATAGTGGCGATAGAGGATCTCATGCATGTCACGTCGACAGTAGCCAAGATCCAAGAGTTCGCGCTCAGACATCATGTCGATTTCGCGCTTTTTCCTTTTATACTCAGCTTTCTTTTCACGCTTTGCTTTTCTTTCCTCGGCAGAAGAAAAGAGGTTAGAAAAGATAACGTTATTAGAAGTATATTCGGCATATGCCATTGTTAAACCCTCCTTTGAACTAATCATTTCGTCTAAGGATTAGATTGGGCCTCTCGCTAAACATCGCATTTAACAATGATTAACGTAGCTTAATGCTAGGGTCAGGGCCCATAGATTTCCGTTTTGCGGCGTGTTTTACGGTTCAGCAACGAGCGGTGAACATGTCTGATCTCCTCTGGCTTACTGATGCGCAAATGGTGCGTCTGGAGCCCTTCTTCCCTAAGCCCCACAGTAAGCCGCGCGTCGATGACAGGCGTGTGTTGAGCGGGCTTATCTTCATCAATAGCAATGGGTTGCGGTGGCGGGATGCCCCTGCTGCCTATTAACCGCACAAGACGCTTTACAATCTGATGGAAAAGGTGGAGCGACAAGGGCATCTTCGCGCGAATGATGGCTGGCCTGGCCGCTGAGCACGGCGAACGGAAGACTGTGATGATCGACGCGACCTATCTGAAGACTCACCGGACAGCGACCAGCATCGGCGTCAAAAGGGGGGCGTGGACGCCTGGTTGACCGAACCAAGGGCGGCATGAACACCAAACTGCAGGCCATCTGCGACAGTCAGGAACGCCCGCTGAACCTGGTTATAGCCGCAGAACAGGTCAGCGACTACATCGGTGCTCGGGCTCTGTTCAGCCGCATACCGAATGTCGATTGGCTACTCGGAGATCGCGGATACAACCCCGTTTGGTTCCGAGAAGCGTTGCAAGACAAAGAGATACGCACTTGTATCGTTGTCTGAAGCAGGTCAAGATGATTGTGAAGTACGACAAGCGCCGATACAAATGCCGCAACCGGATCGAGATCATGTTTGGCAGGCTCAAGGATTGGCGCCGCGTGACAACCCGCTACTACAGTTGACCGAAGGGTTTCCTCTCAGCAATCGCCCTTGCAGCTCTCGTCATCTATTGGCTATGAGTCCTGTCCCTAGAAGTCTTGTTCGAACCTCAGTTAGGTGTGGCCGTTTTGTCGTTAAGAGATGTGCGGCAGACCTTCATGCGGCAGGGTGGCGCATGGCTTTGGTTCTCTGAAACCCGATTTCCCTCAATTTGTGATGAAAGTCTTACGAGACAAATCTCTTGCGCTCCATCTGTCACAAAAACCACTGACGACGGACCATCACGTCTATGAAGGCGCTTCAAAACAGACAAAGACAATCAGTATGGAAAAAAACATTAGTGGAGCGAAACGCTTGAATTGATAGAGCTTGCTTCGTGGGTCCGCAGCGGACCAAAGCGGTGCAAAGGCAGCCATTGCTACAATTCCGTTGCGCCTTTTTGACTTCTCTTGTCGGTTTTTGTTTTGTTGAAACTTCGTTGCTTCGTCAGCGATCTGAAAATCGTAGTTGTCTTTCATTTTCTACTCCTCGTGGTTAAAGGGGAGTTAGAGGTTAACAATCGATTTCCACAGTTGACTGAAAAAAGCGGCAATCTGGCACACTTAGCCGAACGGATACCAGGTTGAAGTATCCGCATAGCTGTCGCGGCTAGTTGTCGGAGCTACGGCCAATTTAGGCTCTATGCAGACCTTTGCCGCAAAGAGGTTCGATGTCGGCTATGCGGACTAAGTAAACCTTAGCAGGCCGATATTGAAAGACAGCTTTGCAATGAAGGCCGGTGGTGGGTCGGCTACTCGTATTGTACAATCATAGACAGAAAGTCTTCGTCGCTTGTTACAACTGTATGGTGACCCTTGCCGTGCTTGTCTTCCATATGCCAAACGTCGCCTGGTCCAATATCCCTGAAGTCGCCATCGCTCGCGGTCACTCGTACCGCGCCAGAAAGACAAATGAGCTTTTGAGCGACAGGTGTAGGATGAATTGGTTCATCCCAACCTTTCTTGAGCCTCAAAAACATGGTTTGCGTAGCCGCCTCGGGCTTTGAAATCTCAATTGCTTTCGCAGGCGGCGCGAATGTTTGCTCCTCAAATTCAACTTCGATATCTTTCCAATGGCTTTCGCCTTGGGCGTCTGAGTACAATTTTATGAATTTCACTTTTTTGCCCTTCCTATTTGAATTGCCTAAAAAACAAACCCCGGACTTTGTGACGAAAAGCAGCAAAACTCAAATTGGGCTCTGATGCTGACGATCGCCTGAATACTGAGAGCGAATGCGCAAAAGAATTTGCGATCTCATTGTTAGAGAATTGAGAGTTCGAAGACAAACCGAATGACACGAGCCTCCGGCTGTAACAAGATGGTGGCGGAGGTTTATGGTATGGCGGATGTTTTCGACCGCATTGCAGATTGGCTGCAAAAGCTGGCCTTTTTTGATGCTGATCTTGGTGGACTAGTCGAGCAGTTAAGTAACAGGCTGATCGATGGTGGCGTGCCGGTCACGCGTGTTTCCTTGGGCCGCCTTATGATGCACCCTGTAATCGGATTGCTCGATGCAACGTGGGATGCTTCGAACCATCGTATTGAATGGACTGTTCTTCCACGCAGCTCAGTAACGGCTGATCTCTTTGATAAAGCACCCTTCGGAGAGAATTCGAAATTGGCCAATGAGATTGCCAAACAGCACTTTAGTAAGGAAGTATGGGACTTAGCCGACGGACTTTCGAACGGAACAATCAAGTTTCCTTTCATGCGTGCAAATCTGACTGACCAAGCGACCCGCGACAAATTTCCGCTATTCCGAAAACTCGCTCAAGCAGGTGTCACCGATTATGTCGTATTCAGTGCGCCATTCGGCAATCGTACTGTTGTCTTTGACGGAGAGATGGAGTGGGCTTTGGGCGCGTCTGTTTCTTTTGCTACAAAGCGTCGTGCTGGCTTCACGGACCGTGAGATAGATGGTCTGTCGCGGCTATCTTTACCTTTGCTTGGTGCAGCGCGTGTATTGTCGGAGCAGTTCTTGGCAGCAGAATTGATGGAGGTCTATCTAGGCAAAGTGTCCGGTCGATCTGTACTTAACGGTCAAATAGCCCGTGGAGATATCAGCAGAATTGACTGTGCTCTCTTGTTCAGTGATATGCGCGGCTCAACGGCTTTGAGCCAGCGCTTGTCATCGGAAAAATATGTCGCGACGGTTAACCAATTCTTCGATTGTGTTGGTGGGGCGGTACACGATCACGGCGGAGAGATTCTCAAATTCGTTGGTGATGGGTTGCTTGCGATCTTTCCTTTTGATGGTCAACGAAGACTACCTGAGGACATGTGCGAAGCAGCCCTGTCCGCAGCGCGTGAAGCGTTTCAAAGGAATGAAGAACTTGATCCATCAGACCGTGCTGAATTTGGCGTTGGTTTGCACACGGGCGCCGCTGTCTACGGGAATGTTGGCACCGAAAGGCGCTTGGATTTTACGGTAACTGGCACATCAGTCGCGATTGTCAGCAGGTTAGAAGGCCTGACGCGAAAACTGGAGGCGCGGCTTTTGGCAACGGGCGATTTTGTGAACTTGGTATCTGACGAGCCACAAAAATTGGGGCGGCATTCTTTGCGGGGTTTTGATGAAGACTTAGAGGTCTTTTCTTTTGCAATCACCACGTAGCGCTCAATTGCAATAGGCTTTTGGCAAACACTCGTTGCGGCGCGTTTTGAGGCGCGGGCACTAGATTGTCAACGGTTTGCGTTGGGCTCAAAACTGACCTTAAGCACTGTGTTCGAATGCCACGATTGCAACCCGCTTTCCAGACATTCGTCACGGATACGCAATCTTACGCTTTTTTGGCGCTAGATGGCGCGCGCGTCAGTTGGAATGAATTCAGCTATGCGATGTTTCGACTTCGTAAGCCTCGATCATCTCGTATCCTGTTCGAAAAAAGAACTTCTTCGAGACAAGATTGGCTATTCCATAACGTTCGAGTTCTCCCTCTATCGATGGTTCGGCGAAGAGAAACACGACCTTAGTGCCACGATCATGGAGTGTTTGAATGGTTGCTTTCAGAACACTCCCCGCGGTGTAATCTATGTCGTCAATTGCAGAAGCGTCGATACAGAACCAGTGGGTCTTTTCTTCGATCGCGGCGATGACATCGACAACCTCATTCGCAAATCGCTGCGCGTTTGCATAGTACATCCCGTGTGAAAAGCGGTAAACAATGAGCCCAGGTTCGAATTGCTCGGGTTTGTCGAGTGGTCGTGCCAGCCATTCCCCGTCTGGCATTTTGGTGATGATGGAATTCTTGGGCCGATATCCTTTACGCGTATGATCGATCAGCGAAAGAACCATCGCAAAAATGATGCCTTGTTCGACTCCGGTGGCTACGACCACCGCGGCCGTGCCCATTGCTATCCCGAACTCAGTAGGCGCTTGAACGAAGATTTCTCGCAATCCGCGCAGGTCTATCAGCTTCAGACCAATCAGGAATACGACGGCGGACAGCACAGCCTCAGGCAAGAACGCAAGAGGCTGTGTAAGGAACAAGAGAACAAACAACACGACCAGCGCCGTAGTCAATTGGGCTATCTGGCTTTGGCCTCCGGCACCGGCAACCATCTCGGTCTTGGTCGGGCTTCCATTGACGACAAAAGTCGCGCTGAATGCCGCGCCAATATTGGCAATACCAAGCCCGACAAGATCGGTATCTTCGTTGAACTTTTCCCCGTAGCGCGCAGCATAGGCGCGAGATGTCGCAGCACTCTGCGCCAGGATGACGACAAGTATCGCCAGCGCTGTGGGGAGCAGCTGTTTGAATGTCGTCCAGTTCCAGTCAACCTGCGGGATAGAGAGTGAAGGCAAACCGCTCGGCACGGGGCCTAGCAAGGCAATCCCGCTTCGTTCAAAATCAAAATACCAACTTAGTCCGATGATCCCGATGACAGCAATCAATGGCCCTGGCACCTTTGGGGACAGGCGTTTCGCTCCGATCACAATGACCAAAACTGCGGTTGCAATCAAAAATGTCGCCCAACTGATCTGACTGATGTTCTGATAAGCGCTTGAGAGTTTCTGGATCGTGCCATGACCGCTCGTTTCAACGCCTAAAATCCCAGGTAACTCGCCTAAGGCGACCTGAATACCAACACCGGTCAAAAAGCCGACCAGAACCGTTCTTGACAGGAAATCGGCCAGAAACCCCAAACCGACGACTCTGGCCGCGATCAAGAGAATACCTGCCATCAGCGCCAAAAGCGAAGCAAGCGCCATGTATTCAGACGAACCACTTGCAGCCATACCAGCCAAGGCTGATGCAGTGATGGCAGCGGTCGCCGAGTCTGCGCCGACGACAAGGTGACGTGAAGATCCGAATATCGCGAAAAGCGTCATTGGAATCATAATTGTATAGAGCCCGGTAATGACCGGTGTCCCCGCAATTTTCGTATAGCCCATGACCTCGGGAATCGCGAGACACGCGAAGGTCACTCCGGCAAGGATTTCGGCGGGAAGCTTGGCTGGAACAATAGGCAGAACCCCCTGCAGAACCGGAAGGGATGATCCGTGAGAATGAGACGTTTTGTCAGACATTCAAATGTTGCACTTTCGGGTTAGCCCGCACGTCGCAGCAGAAGCTATTTCTCGTGATCGCACTGGCGTTTTTCGGATGCATGGAACTTTTTGCAGATTTCCTCGAATTTGCAACGTCCGGTTTCTGCGTTTTTCTCACGTTCTACAAACGTGATGATGCTCGGCAGCGAATTGGGACTTTTTCCCGAGCAACAGACGTTCGCTGCAACTTGTTTGAACGTCAGTTTTGCGGAGAAAGCCGTTATTCGGTGCAACCCGCCCAATGACGGTTGCATCAATCAAATCGGACATTCGCCCTAAAAACATAGGCTAGCGGGAGCACCTCATGCCAATCGTTGTGGCACCCGCGCCGCGCTGCTCCATTGCCGTGGCGACTGGCCGTACATCCGTTTAAACTCGCGACTGAATTGAGAGGAACTTTGATAGCCCACGTCCCAGGCTGCCTCCGACACGGTCTTCCCTTCGGCAATCTTCATGGCGGCGTTGTTTAGCCGCATGGATTTCACGAACTGTATCGGAGACATTGTTGTGGCTTCTTTGAACCGCCTGTGGAATACCGCGCGGCTCATGCCAACGTGGTCGGCCATTTCGTCGATGGTTACTTGTTCTTTAAGGTGGTTCGACAGGTAGTCGATTGTGCGCGCAATTTCGTTGCCGACGCCAAAGGCCCTTCTTGCAGCGGCACCGGCCTCGCCCATGAGCACCGCGTAACACAACTCGCGCATACGCCCCTGTCCAAGCACCTCCAGATCAACTGGATTTTCGAGCAACTCGATAAGCCGCAGCAGTGCCTGCGTGAAACCAAAGTCCCAGGACGCCAACGCTAAAGCTGACGGTGTACCAGCCAACGATTGTCTGTTGCCGCCTGCGGTGGTCTCAATCTCCATGGTGAGCGCGCGCATTATTCGTGGATCCAAAGCGATCACGACGCCGAGCAGAGGCGTCGCTTTGGAAGCCTGTGGCGTACCAGCCTCCACCGGTAAGGTCATTGGGCACAGAAGGTATTTGTCGCTGCCATAGACATGATGGTTACCGTCCAACACTGCTTCCTTGGTGCCACTGAGAATCGCAACCACTGTGGGCTCGTAAACTGCAGGGACGCACGGCATGGCCTCAGTTACCCGAAAGAGCTGGACGCCCTTCAATGCGGTATCGACAAGGCCTGCCTCGGACAGATGGTGCTCAATCAGGTCTTTGATCTGTTCTTTGCTCATACACTCTAGCTGACAGAGGGTTTTCATCTTTGCAATGTAGTTGAGACGATTGGGCAAGTAATCGAGAGGATATGGCCTGTTTTAGCGCCATACCGGGTTCTATTTGTTTCCTAAAGCAAAAACACCTCATAACGCCAGTTTGGGCTGGCAGGAGACAGAAAATGGCTGATACGACATTTGGACCCAAAGGTTGGATGCCAGAGCACCTCGCCGACCAGTCAGGCAAGACCTACATCATCACCGGCGCCAACGCAGGCGCAGGCTTTCAAGCCTCGCGCATTCTTCTGAAAAAGAACGCCAAAGTTGTGATGCTGAATCGCTCGACCGAGAAATCCGAGGCGGCAATCGCAGAGTTGAAACGGGAGTTCGGTGCGAAAACCGATGTGAGCTTCATTCGTATGGACCTGTACATCCTGGACAGCGTGCGCGCCGCCGCCGAAGTGGTCCTTAAAACCGTGCCCCGCATCGACGCATTGATCAACAACGCGGCTATCGCGCAAGTGCCGACACGCAAGCTGACCGTTGATGGGTTTGAAAGTCAGCTTGGGACCAACCATTACGGGCATTTTCTGTTGGATGGCCTGCTTTTTGACCGCATCACGACAAGCAAAGGCCGGATCGTGGTCGTTGCCAGCCTCGGCTACAATATGGGTCTCAAGACCATCAAGTTCGACGACATGAACTGGGACGAGGGTTATGGCGCAAACACCGCCTATTCGCAGAGCAAGCTGGCGCAGATGATGTTCGCCTACGAATTGCAGGACCGGCTGGCCGATGCGGGGCGCAAAGATGTCAAGGTCTACGTCTGTCATCCGGGCTCGTCGGCGACGTCTCTGATCACAACAAGCGGCAGCCGCACGATGCGTTTCATCTGGTGGCTGATGACCAAAACGCCCATGGTTCAGACTGCGGAACAAGGCGCATACCCTGAGGTTATGTGCGCGACCGAAGAGGCACTGACCATGCAACGCGCACTCTACGGTCCAACGGGCCGCATGGAAGCGGTTGGCCCAGTCGGCAAGGGTACATTGAACGCTCACGCTCATGACAAAGCAGTCATGACGCGGCTCTGGGAGGTGTCCGAAAAAGCCGTCGGGTTTGAGTGGAAACTCTAACCAACTGATTGAAGTTGGCTGCTAAAGCACCAGTTCGGAGAGCGGACATTGGTGCGCTGTACAGCATCGGGGAGGTTTGGGCTCGATCCAGACTTTCTCTACTCAGTGCACCAATGGCCGCTCCGGCACGAGAGTGCTATTCCGCCGCAGCCGTAAGCGTCTCACAAATATTTTCTATTTGTCTCACCCCACCTATCGTTCCATGATTTCACTGGGAAATAAGCCCGCCAGCTTTATTGGCTACAAAACCCACAACGGCCGCATTTCTTCAAGCCATCCCCCTCGTCGGCCGATTGTTGGAGATATTGAACTTCATTCCATCTAGCAACTCTTCCAGATCCGGACGTGCCGCAGGCCCGTTAGACAAAATGACAATCTGCGTCGTGCCATCCGGAAGAATGAAGAACGATGCCGGCTCCGCAAAACGCCGATCCGTTTCGTTTGGCGAAATAGGATCGGTTACATAGACACCCAATTCCCTCATTTGATCTTCTCTGAGATCATAAGCTAAATCAAACTCCCAGCCGAATTCATCCTGGTCCGCGAGAGATTTGTCGATCGGATCAGCGGAAGCGACCAGAACATCAATGCCTGCTTCTTCGAATTCTGGCAGCATCTTTTGCAATTTGTTGAGGTGTCGCTTGCAGCGAGGGCAGTGCTTTCCGCGGTAGACAACGAAAAACTGATGTCGCTCACGCTTTCCGCCCACGGTCATTGTTCCGCCGCCGACTGTTGGTAGAGAGATATTTGCAATGGGGGTGCCCACAGCGGGTTTGTAGTTTTGCATTCGATTAGTCCTTTTTTAGGTTGGGGGTATTGTACGTCGATTTGAATTTAAAATTTGCCAAAATGACCGCAGTCTGCGGTGGTCTGCCCGATTTGCACTGCAGTCAGTGCTGTATGTGCGCCTGTTGTCACAACAACGGACGTTCGACATTGTTGGGGCAACGACCCAGTTGCTGACAGTGCAGCCATCAAGTTTTTCAGGACCCCTGCTTCACGCGTATTCAAGATGGTCAACCAAACGTCTGCCGCAAATGCTGTGTCCTAGTAGACAAAACCTATCGCGGATCTTGGAGGGCTTTCCAGATTTAAGCCATGGGCATGAAGCGCCTATCATATAAGATCGCCTAGGGACTTTCAGCTCGACGAAATTCATTTCGTGTCTACCGGACGAACAACCTAGGCTTGGAGTTAACGTTTCATGGAGCACAACTTGGAAAGACGCCTCGCTGCGATTGTGGCCATGGACATGGTCGGTTTTTCCCGTCTTGTGGGTTTAGATGAAGAAGGAACAATTGCGCGGCAACAACGTCTAAATTCCGAAATATTCGAGCCAATTATTGCTGGAAATAGTGGACGCGTTTTTAAGAGTAGCGGGGACGGTCTATTTATCGAATTTCCCTCGGCAGTTAGCGCCGCGCGAGCTTGTGTAGCGATTCAACAATCAGTATCGGAAGCCGAGAAGTCTATAGATCCCTCTAAACGCATTGCTTATCGGATAGGTTTGCATGTTGGTGACGTAATAGTCGACGGCGACGATTTGTATGGTGACGGAGTCAATATCGCTGCTCGGCTCGAAGCTTTGGCGGAACCTTCAACGATTGTTACTTCAGCAGACGCACATCGCCAGTTTGATGGTAAGTTTGAAGCGGATTTTGCACCAGCAGGATCCCGCACTTTAAAAAACATATCTGAACCTGTTCACATCCTCCAGTGGCCCCCTCACGCCGTTATTCCTGCGATGACTGTTTCCAAGCCGACTGTAGCAGTGCTCCCTTTTGAAAATCGATCCTCTGATCCAGAAAACGAATTCATTGCCGATGGTATGGCGGAAGATATAATTACGGACTTAAGCCGTATGCCTTGGTTCAATGTGATTTCGCGAAACTCCACACAGGCCCACAAGGACAACGGACTGGATTTGACGGCGGCGATTAGAGAACTGGGTGTTGTCTATGTACTGAAAGGCTCTATCCGTAAGTCTGGAGACCGAATTCGGGTCACTACTCAATTAATTGACTTGGCGACCGAAACGCAGGTTTGGGCAAACCGCTACGACCGAGTATTCACTGACATCTTTGATATTCAGGACGAAATATCGAACGCGATAGTGTCGGCGGTCGGGCCAGGATTTTTGAGTGCCGAAGCTAGGCGCGCCCGTGCAAAAGATCCGACGCAGTTAGACGCCTGGGAATGTGTAATGAGAGGGCGACCTCTCGTCATGCGTTTGGGGCAGACGGAAACAGCAAAAGCTCGACGCTATTTTGAACGGGCAGTCGAACTGTCCGGTGGCGCATTTGGCAACGCCGACCTGGCTCTCGCGCATTTTCTACAAGCATTCTACAGTTGGGCAGAACCCGGCGAGAATTCCGCCGCGGCTATGGTCGCAGCGGCAGATGCAGCGGTGCGAGCCGACAATCACGATCCCATTGTTTTGGCGATCAAAGGATGGTCTTTGATGTTTGTAGGCCGCTGGGACGAGGCAGTTGACCTCTTTGATCGCGCCATTACGCTAGCGCCATCGTTTTCGACTGTATTGGGCTTCTGTGGAAGCGGATACTGCATAAGCGGCGCATACCAAAAGGGCCTGGATCTGGTTAAACGAGCAGAGACATTAAGTCCTCAGGACGTTTTTACACCGCTTTGGTTGATGGGCGTCTACTTTGCCCATTTTTGCTTAGAGGACTACGAAAGCGCAGAAAGGACAGTGCGTCGTGCACTGGCCTTGGCACCCGAAAACCCAACCTACAGAAGGCAGTTGGTGGCGACGCTACATCTTTCTGGTCGCATTGAGGAGAGAGACAAGGCCTTAGACGCCTACCTGGCAGTTGCGCCGGACGTCAGAGCAAGTGATGCAAGACGAATTCCCGGTCGAGACCGCGAACAAGTAGAGCGCTTTGTTCAAGTCTTGATTGCCGCAGGTGTTCCAGACTGAATTCTTCTGGAAGAATTTGCTAAGTGACAAATGTCCACCTTGAGTGCTGTCAGACGAATTCCAACCAGTCTCAGTTTGCTGCGGAAACCGCGAACCTATCCGGAACAAAGCTGACGCCACTCGCTAAGAGCGGCGGCGCGTGTCAGCTTGAAGGTGTCCCGGCTGGTGAGCGATCTTTCCTGGTTGAAGTGGTTGTGGACCGAGGAATGGACGGAGGCGAATTTCTGCAAACTTCGCATGCGCCTGAATCGTTGCATCGCGCGTTCGCGTCGTCGAAACGGCAGGTGCGAATTCTCGACGCGGTTGTTGAGCCACCTGCCCGTCCTTTGTTTTTCAAGCGCGCCCATTTCTCTGAGCGCAGCCTTGTAGGAAGCGAAGCGATCTGTGACGATCTCTTTGGCGCAACCGTGTCGCTTCATCAATTTCTTAAGGAATTTCAGTGCTGCAGCTTTGTTTCGGCGTTTGGTGACAACGGCTTCCAGCACCTCACCTTCGTGATCAACAGCCCGCCAAAGATAATGCCGCTTGCCATTCACCTTCACGAAAACCTCGTCAACGTGCCACTTCCATTTGGAGAAGGCGCGCAGTTGCTGCACACGCTTTCTTCGGATCTCCGCAGCAAACACCGGCCCGAACCTGTTCCACCAATATCGGACAGTTTCGTGGCTCACGTCGATGCCTCGCTCGTGCAACAGATCTTCGACATTCCGAAGCGAGAGCGGGAAACGGATGTACAGCATAACCGCCAAGCGGATGATCTCGGGACTGGTTTTAAAGTATTTGAAAGACATGGGTTTGGTCATGGGCAAAAGCTACGCAACCACCCTGCCCGCCTCAAGCAAAGTTCTTCTGACAAGACCGGCGGATGAATTCCATGAGAAGACTGTGCGGCCGAACCAGCTTTGGCGGACCGACTTCACCTATCTCAAAGTCATTGGTTGGGGCTGGTTCTATCTGTCTACGATCCTGGATGATTACAGCCGTTACGTTGTCTCTTGGCGCCTTTGCACCACGATGAAAGCTGACGATGTCACAGGAACGCTGGAAGACGCTTTGGCTGCATCAGGTTGTGACAGTGTCACCGTTGCCCACAAGCCCCGGCTGCTCAGCGACAACGGCAGCAGCTACATCTCTGGCGAGTTGGCGAAATGGCTGGATGAGCAGGGTATGGATCATGTTCGGGGAGCGCCCAACCATCCGCAGACCCAGGGCAAGATTGAGCGATGGCATCAGACGATGAAGAACCGTGTCCTGCTGGAAAACTACTATCTGCCAGGAGCGCTCGAACAGGCCATCGGCAACTTCATCGATCACTACAACCACAACCAATACCACGAGAGCATCAGCAATCTGACACCCGCCGATGTCTATTTCGGTCGAGCCGAAACAATCCTCAGACGAAGAAAGGAAATCAAACACCAGACAATCCAGAAACGCCGCTTGCTGCATCATCAGAACGCGGCGTAGATAGAAACTACAGCGAGCCTGATCCACCAAAACCAATCAAACGCTCGTGTTCCAAATCATTCGATGACGGACACCCCCTGCCCTGCTCAACCAAAGTTCTTCTGACAAGGCCAGATGATCGCTGGCAGAAGCTTAATAAAGACCCTCGACTTTTGCCCGCAGTTTTATCAGTGATGCAACAGTGTCGATTGTAGGTGTTGCGATCCCGATCAGTTGTCCCAATTCCTGCACCGAAGTGACCAGTGCATCAATTTCCATTGGTCGGCTCAACTCCAAGTCCTGCCACATAGAGGTCTTGTGGGCGCCAACTGCCGCCCCGCCGTCAATACGTTTTTCAACATCTACCGGAAACCTGATCCCAAGTTTCTCGGCGATTTCCTGAGCCTCAAGCATCATTCCGCGCGCCACAGACCGTGTACCTGGATCAGTACACAATACATCAAGTGTTGAGTGGGTAAGAGCGGAAATCGGGTTGAACGACAGATTGCCCCATAGCTTTAGCCAAATTTCGTCCCTAATTCTTGGTCTCACGGGCGCACGTAACCCAGCAGCGGATAGTGCCGCCGAAAACTTGGCAGCGCGGTCTGATTTGGAACCATCAGGCTCGCCCAAAGAAAAACGATTGCCTTCGACATGATTGATAGTTCCCGGAGTAGCGACTTCTGCGGCTGGGTAGACGACACATCCTAGAACCCGATCTGGCCCGAAACCATTCCATTGCACGTTACCCGGGTCCACAGACCGCAACCTCTTCCCTTCATAGGGACCTTCCAGTTTGTGGAAGTACCACCAAGGCACCCCGTTCACACCACTTACTAGTGTTGTCTCGGATCCAATCAGCGGCTGCATTGTATCTACAACCGCTGGAGCAGAGTGCGCTTTTAGCGTGATGAAGACATAATCTTGTGGGCCAAGATCGGCGGCATTGCTGGAGGCGCGTACCCGCAACTTGATCGGGTCCCGCCCACCCTCAAGGAGAGTCAGCCCATTTTGCTGCATTGCAGCCAGATGGGCGCCACGCGCAATAACACTGACGTCGACGTCAGTTTGCGCGAGCTTCGCGGCAACGTAACCTCCGATAGCTCCGGCACCAAAGATGCAAATTTTCATGTGTCTAAGCCTTTGTCAGCCCAAGTTTAGCGGCCAGCCCAATCCGTTGTATCTTACCAGTCGCGCCTTTTGGAATCTCTTCGAGAATGACCACTGATGTCGGCACCTTGAATTTTGCGAGCCGTTCGCCGACAAAATCCCGAACCTCTGTACCCGCGATCGCCGCGCCGTCGGACAGTACCACCGCCGCCGCGATATCCTCTCCCAGTTTTTCGTGTGGGACGGCAAAACAAACTGCCTGAGCAACGTCCGGGTGGCTCAGAAGGACGGCATCGACTTCGAGCGGGCTGATTTTTTCTCCACCACGATTGATCAGCTCTTTAAGGCGTCCGGTCAGCCGCAGAAAATTCTCTTCGTCGAACGACCCTTGATCACCGGTACGAAACCAAAGCTTTCCATCCGCTTCAAAGAAATTGTCTGCATTCGCCTGCGGGTTGCTCTCGTATCCCGGTGTCACGTTCGGACCGCTGATAACGATTTCTCCGACATCACGCGAAGCGATCAACACATTTTCCGTTTCGTCTGCAATTCTGACTTCGGGGCCTGCAGCTATTCCAACAGATCCGGGCTTTTGCCTTTGCGGAGGAAGCGGGTTGCAACACATTTGGTGCGCGGCCTCTGTCATGCCGTAGGCTTCGATCACGGGCGCACCAAATGTTGCAACCAACTCTTCCATGACTGGTGCGGGCAACGAAGCAGAAGAAGATCGAAGAAAGCGCAACCTCGATTGATCAATGATAGATTGGTTTCGTGCAGCTCGGGTCAGAATAGCCTGGTGCATCGTTGGAACCGCCGTATACCAAGTCGGATCAACTTCAGCGACCTGTGAAAAAAAGCTTAGAGCGTTGAATCCAGGGGCGCAGCTAATTTGCGATCCGGCGCCTAAAGAAGCCGCGACTGCTGCGATCAGCCCATGGATATGGAACAGCGGCATGATGCTTAGACAACGATCATCGATTGTCAGTTTCAAAGACGAAGCCACATTTCTCGCAGATGCGTAGACATTTGCCTGCGTCAGAGGGACGATCTTTGGGCGCGACGTCGTTCCCGAAGTGTGGAGTATCAGGGCAACATCATCTTCACGCGGCGCAGAGGTATCAGCGACTCCAATTGGGTCGCGGGACAAAATCGAAAACTGCCCGGCCTTTTGGAAGCTATCGGAAGACGCCCGCAATATAGCGACGCCGAGGTCCGTTGCCGCTTTTACCGCAGGTCCGTCTTCGTTTTCACTTACAAGAAGTGCCTTAGCCCGCAGGTCCTTGAGGTAAAATACGTACTCTTCATAAGTGTAGGCAGGGTTCAGAGGTGCCGTCGTAGCCACTTGGGCAAGGGATATGAAAGCCGTCGCCATCTCTGGACCGTTGGGCAAAACGATCGCAACTCGATCTCCACGACCTACTCCGATCTGGTAGAGATCCGCTTTGACCTTTGCGCAAAGCTCGCGGAGCCCATGGTAGTTCAACCAAGATCGGCCAGGAGCACCAATAGCATTTGCAGTGCCGGAATGGGGAGCAATCAATTCAGCGACTAGATGGGGCATCCGGGATCCGTTCACAAAAGCATTGGGCTAATTCGCGGAGAGGGTTTGTTGTAGTACTTGCTAAGTTACGTTGACCGTTATGCTACCCAGTTTGTCGACGGCCAGAACCATTACATCGCCACGGCTCACAGGGCCAACGCCAGAAGGTGTTCCAGAAAGGATGACGTCTCCGGCAGCGAGCTCAAAGTAGTCGCTCAGGTAGGAGATCATCTCTGGGACCTTCCAGATCATCTGGTTCAAATCACCCTCTTGCCGAATTTCACCATTCACCGTCAAAGTAATTGGACCATGGTCGAGATGCCCAACTTCTGATGCCTTGTGAATAGGCCCGCATGGCGCAGAGCGTTCAAACGCTTTACCAATTTCCCACGGACGGCCCATTTTTTTCATCTGCCCCTGCAGGTCGCGACGGGTCATATCAAGCGAGAGACCGTATCCAAAGACATGATCCAATGCATCGTCCACCGAGATATTCGTACCGCCGGACTTGAGCGCAATGAGCATTTCTGCTTCGTGGTGCACGTCGGAACTGTGCGGTGGGTACGGGAATTCACCTGAGGAATCCAGATTGTTAGGATTCTTCTGAAAGAAAAACGGAGGTTCCCGGTTTGGATCGTGACCCATTTCAATCGCATGTGCGGCGTAGTTTCGGCCGATGCAATAAACGCGACGCACTGGGAATGTGCCGCCCCCCGCTACGGGTATAGTATGCACCTGCGGCGCAGGAATGACATGACCGGACATCGCTTTCCTCCTCAGCGTATAATTGCCAATGATCGGATTTTCAAACGGCCAGAGACCTTCCGATCGATGCCACGCCAGATACGATCAGACGCGGCTGCTTATGAAGTCATCGCCAAAATCGGGGTGAGTATGCAAGAGCTCCAACCTCGTTGCAGCCCGACCATTTCTAGAATTGGTTGGGCACTTATTCTACATCAGCCGTCAGATTGCATGCTTTTGGGTAGTACGCGCGAATAAACGGATTTCAGGTGATCCACCATGGCACTGGCGGCAAGTTCAGCGTCACCCTTTGCGATGGCAGATACGATCGCATCATGCTCCCGAAAACTGGAGTAATTTTCAGCGGGCTTCAGGGTTTCGCGTGGTTGCCCCCAAACAATCGACCTACGGACCGAATTCAAAGTTTCGAAAAAGTATAGAAAAAGTTGGTTTCGAGTAGAGCGGGCTATGGCGTAGTGCAAATTGTTGTCCCACGCTTCGTAGGTGCGCCAGTCTTCCGCCGTGCGACATTTGTCAGCGCAAAGCCTCATTTGCTCACGGTCGGAACGAGTGGAATGGAGTGCCGCCAGCCGGCTAAGCTGCGGTTCGATCGTAAATCGCACCGACACAACCTGTTCAGGTTTAATTTGATTGCCCAAGTAAGTTACGTCGGTGAGGTTGAGAACCGGCCTGGAACCAACAAATGTTCCCCGCCCGACATGACGCCAGATCAGCCCCTGGGCCTCAAGCTCTGCCAACGCTCTTCGCAACTGATTGCGAGTTGTCCCAAGTTTTGAACACAACTCACGTTCAGGTGGGAGCCTGTCGTTATGCCTGTATCCCGCATTGTTAATTAGGTCGCGTACACGGTGCGCGAGTTCGGTTGGTGCGCTCATATCTCCACCCAATTTAGTGATTGGTTGATTGATTGAAACGCCAAGTCGGAAAAAACTCAAGGGCAAGAGGAAAGCAAGAAACGAGTCGCAGGACAGGGTCCGTGACTACGGCTTGAAATAAGCACGAGGGAGGAGTGCCGAGTGCGGTTAGCAACTGTTTCCGTAGAGGGCCAAGCCGTTTGCGTGGCAATACTTGAAGATGGCAGGAAATTGGACATTTTGCGCGCAGCGCAGATGATTGGCAAAACGCTGAACGCCGGTTCAATGCAGCAATTGATCGCGGGTGGAGAAGATACGCTTGGAGTTTTGAGATCCCTCGTTTCATCGGCTGAATCAGGTAGTCTAAAGGACGCACTGGTTAGGGATGGCGCGCCGTTTCTGGCGCCAATTCCCAGTCCGAGTAAGAACGTGTTTTGTGTAGGGCGAAATTACGCTGAACACATCGCCGAGGGCGAACGGGCACAAAATCAAAAAATTGGTGTAACAGAGCATCCAGTTTTCTTTACAAAACCGCCAACCTCGATTGTGGCACCAGAGGCAAACATTCTGATTTTCCCATCGGTCTCACAAGCCATCGACTACGAAGTGGAGCTGGCAGTTGTGATTGGAAAACCGGGGCGAAACATAGCCAAGTCTGACGCATATGACCACGTATACGGCTATACGATCCTCAACGACATCACCGCACGTGACATCCAACGCCGACATGGTGGGCAGTATTTCAAAGGCAAAGGTTTAGATGGGTCTTGCCCATTGGGTCCCTGGATAGTGACTGCTGATGCGGTCAGCGATCCGCAGTCTTTGTCAATTGGAATAACCGTCAATGGCGAACAGCGCCAAAACGGAACTACGTCGGACATGATTTTCGACATTCCGACGCTGATCGCATCCCTATCAGAAGGCCTGACCCTGGAACCGGGGGACGTACTCGCGACCGGCACGCCGTCAGGCGTCGGATACGCAATGGACCCGCCTCAGTTCCTGAAAGACGGGGACACGGTGGTTTGTGAAATTTCAGAAATTGGCACGCTCAGGAATACCGTGCGCGCCGTGTAAGTGGCTCCTGCATCTCTGAAGCTGCTGGAAGCCAACCATGCAAGGGAGGAAGACTAAAATGATGAACAGAAGGACTTTCACAGCGTCCTTGCTTTCGGCAGTTCCGGTAGCGGGAGCAATGGGAACGAAAGGTTTTGCGCAGGACTTGCGTAAGATCACTTTTGTGCAACCGAGCCCATCGGCGATCAACTCATTTCCTGTTTTTGTCGCCATTGGAGAAGGTTACTTCGCAGACGAAGGTTTGGACGTGACCGTCGAGGCGATCAACGGTTCGGGAGCCGTGCTTCAAGCCTTGTCTGCAGGGCAAGCGCATTTCGGTCGCCCCGGACCTGGTCCCCTAATTGCAGCGCGATCGCGGGATGTGGACGCAGTACATATCTACAACGTTGCGGCACGCAGCAACTTCGGCATCGCCGTGCCAGAAGACTCTGACATCCAAAGTGTTGAAGAGCTTCGAGGTAAAGTTATCGGAACAGGTACGGCTGATGGCGCAGAAGTCGGCTTTGCACGCAATGTGATGACCGGAGCAGGCATGAAAGAGGGTGAAGACTTCACTTTCCTGACTGTCGGCGACGGTGGCCCGGCGACTGCGGCTTTCCTGAACGGTGAAATCGACGCATATTCCGCATCGACAGCTGACACGGCAATTCTGAACCAGCGCGGAATGGCAGTGCGCGACATTACGCCGGCAGAATTTGGGCGTTTCTTCGGGAACGGCATCGCCACTATGGCTGACACAATCGCCAATGATCGAGAACTGGTCGAGGCCTGGAGCCGCGCATTCGCTCGTGGCCATGCCTTTGCGCTCGATGATGCCAACCGCGAAGCCGTGTTGAAGCACCTGGCCGACGGCAATCCGCAGGAAGGCGAAGACAAGGAGTTCCAGTCGGCACTTTTCGATGCCGTGCGTTCAAAAACCATAGCGGCGGATCCAAGCAATGGTCTGGGATGGTATCCCGCCGAAGTCTGGCAAGAATGGCAAGACGCGCTGGTCGCAGGCGGCGAAATTCCGGGACCACTTGATGACCTGAGCGCTGCGTGGACCAATGAGTTTGCTGCCATTGGCAACGAGGCTGTCAGTAAATGAACGCTGAAGTCACCCATGAGTTTTCCGGCGCGCCCTTGGGCACGCCGGTCTACGAGTTGACACACGTAAGCAAGACTTATGCGCGCAATCTAGTGGTCGCTCTCGAAGACATTAATCTGACGCTTCGGAAAGGAAGCTTCACATCTGTCATCGGGTCCAGCGGGTGCGGCAAGTCAACTCTGCTCAAGATCATGGCGGGTCTGATCCCGCCAACTAAAGGACGTGTGATCCTTCAGGGGTTGCCGGTCACTGGGACCCGCCGTGATATCGGTATGATGTTCCAGCAAGCGACACTTTTCCCATGGAAAACAGCTGTGGAAAACATTGTTCTGCCGATCGAGATCCGCGATGGAAAGGCAGCAGCCAAACAAGCCATGGCAAAGGCTCACGAACTTTTAGATGTCGTAGGCTTGAAAGGTTTTGAAAACGTATATCCGAACGAATTGTCGGGCGGGATGGCACAACGCGCGTCGATCTGTCGAATGCTGATAACCGAACCAGCCGTGCTTTTGTTGGACGAACCGTTCAGCGCTCTCGACGAGTTGTCGCGCGACATGATGAATATGGAGTTGCAGCGGATTTGCCGGGAACAGGAAGCGACCGCGTTTCTTGTGACGCACTCCATTCAAGAGGCTGTGATTTTGTCCGATGAAATCGTCGTGTTGAAGCCACGTCCAGGCAGGATTGCTGAAATTGTTGAAGTCGACCTGCCTCGCCCGCGTACGCTCGATATGATGACGACTCCTAAGTTCGGCGCTATTGTAGACTACATTCGCAGCCTCCTGGATAAGGGAGAAGAAATGTGAGCCAAGTTCAGGACTACTCGCCTTCCGTAAAGGACGCTGACCCCGCAGAAGACACTGTTTGGGAGCAGAAAGTTCACTTTATCGACTCGGTTCCCCGTTGGATTGCGATGACGTTTGTTTTCGTCGTTTTCGTAGGCACTTGGCAGATTGTGACAAGCTTGGGGCTTGTATCGCCGATCATCCTGCCCACCCCGATGGAGACCCTTAGGGACATGATTTTCGTCGGACAAAACCTTTTGACCGGAGGTTACATGCTGGGTGCGCTTTGGATCACTTTCAAGGAGGTCATCTATGGCTTTGCCTTGGCGATCGCGATCGGTTTTTCGCTGGGCGTGCTAGTCGGGGAAACCGCATTTGGCGAAAAAGCAGTGATGCCTTACCTCGTGGCCATCGACACTATGCCAAAAGTCGCGTTCGCCCCGCTGTTTGTGGCGTGGCTGGGGTTCGGCATTGAATCCAAGGTGGCACTTGCTGCATTTATTGCGACATTCCCAATTGTGGTTGGAACAGCCGCTGGGCTTCACGCCGCCGACGAAAACGCGCGCATGTTGTTCAAGACGATGGGCGCGAGCCGGATGCAGACATTGATCAAGATGAAGCTGCCAACTGGCCTGCCGCAGATATTCACCGGTCTCAAGATCGGTGCAGTTGGCGTGATGGCAGGTGCAATTACAGGAGAGTTCCTGGGTGGCGGAAAGGGATTTGGTGAGCTGATCCGTGTTGCAGCCTCGCAGCTCAATACACCTCGGGTGTTCTCGTTGATCCTGTATCTCAGCCTCGTCGGCCTGGCCGTTTTTGCAACGGTGGTTTGGACACAGCGTAAACTAGTGTTCTGGCATAAAGAGCAGGTCGGCAGAGATGACTTCTGAACCTGTGAAAATACACTGCCAGGCCCTGCGTGAGTTTGTGGCGAGCGCGCTCGAAACGCGAGGTGTGCCAAAAGCGGACGCTGTTCAGGTGGCCTCGACGATGGTGGAGGCCGACATCTATGGTTACGGCACACACGGTGTATTTCGTCTGCGCCAGTACCTTGCCCGGTTGGCGGGCGGCGGTTCGAATCCTACGCCAAAAGTCTCGATAGAACATGAGACTGTTGCAACCGCTTTGATCGACGGAGATGACGGACTTGGTCATTTAGCTATGTCGGCGGCGCGAGATCTTGCAATACAAAAGGCGAGAGAGGTCGGCATTGGATGGGTCGGCGTTCGACGCGGCAACCATGCGGGACCACTCGCACTATACGTGCGTCCACAAGCCGAGGCTGGGATGCTTGGCATGGCCGCAGCGGTTGGCAGTGCGAACCACGTTCCGCCCTATGGCGGAAGCGACCTGCTTCTTGGCACCAATCCTATCGCTTTCTCTGCGCCTGCCGATGGCCCCGATCCATTCGTTTTTGATATGGCGACGACTGTCGCCGCGATGGGCAAGATCAAGACCCTGTTGCAGCAAGGTAAGCCTATGCCTGAGGGTTGGATGGTCGGGCGCGATGGAAACCCATTGACGGACCCTGCACGCAAGTCAGAAGGATTTCTTTTGCCGATCGGCGGTCCCAAAGGTTTCGGTCTTTCTGTAGCCATCGGATTGATGGCCGGGGTCTTGAACGGTGCGGCATTCGGCTCAGACGTGGTCAACTTCACCTCAGACACAACCTCATCCACAAACACAGGGCAATTCGTAATGGCGCTTAATCCGGCAGCGTTTGGGATGGAAAAAGACTTTGCTGCCAACGCGGCCCGCGTCTTTTCCGAAATGCGCGCATCAGCCCCACTGCCCGGTCATGACCCAGTGCGCTTGCCCGGAGACGGCAAAATGGCCGCAGCTGAAGCCCGTCGTAAAAACGGTGTAAGGCTTAACCCCGCTCTTTGTCGTGATCTCAACAAACTAGCCCTGGACTGTCGGCTGACACCCCCATTTCCAAGTCTCAGCACTGACTAGCGGCCGATCCGTGAAAAGTTTGCAAGCGCTTTGGAACAGAATTCAGCGAAACGCCTCATCCTCGGCCTCAAGCGCTTTCACAAGAGCAGAAAGCTTGTTCATCATGTGTAGCTTCATGGTTTTGCCAAGCCCATCTGCATCGCGAGCCTTAAGCAACTCCATCATGGCTTCATGTTCGCGAATTGCCTGCGCCCAGCGTTCGTCTGACAGATTGGCCACAAAACGCGCTCGGCGGACCCGCGCCGCCAACAGCTTGTGGTGGGTTTCAAGAATGTCGTTTCGCGCGCCACGTATCAGTGCCTGATGGATATCCTGATTGGCTTTAAAATAGGCCTGTCGATCACGTGACCTATAGGCTTTCACCATATCGGCGTGGCGACGTTCAATCTGTTTAATTTCCGTGGAGTTCATGCTCTGACACGACAACTCTCCTGCCAGTTGCTCAAGCGTCGCAAGAACTGGAAACGTATTCTCCAATTCTTCTCGCGTGACACTGGCAACGCGCGCACCTCGGTTGGCTTGGAGTACCACAAAGCCTTCTGATGCAAGCACCTTTAGGGCTTCCCGCAATGGTGTCCTTGAGACCTCCAACGAGTCGCAGAGCTGTTTCTCGGGCACTTTCTCTCCCGGCTTCAGAACATCTTCGACAATCAGGTTGCGCAGACGTTCGACCAGTTCTTCATGTAGTGTTGTGCGCTTGATGCCATCCGTTAGATTCATAACCACGTCCTAATCATCAAGTACCATTTCCAACAAGCGAGCGACATGCATGGGCTGCCGTCGGGTACCCTCAGTGATTTGGTGCCGACATGATGTCCCATCTGCCACAACAATTGCATTCACTGGTGCCGCGTCCAAAGCTGGAAATAGGTCTAGCTTTGCCATCTCGATCGAGACATCGACAGTTTCCGGGGCATATCCAAACGCCCCAGCCATACCACAACAACTGCTTTCGATCATGTTAACCTGCGCCTCAGGAATACGCTTCAGGAGATTGAGCATAGGCGTGACGACGTCATGTGCCTTCTGATGACAATGTCCATGGACGTAGATCGGTCGATCTATCGGTTTCAAAGGCAAACTCGGCTGTTCGGCCAGAAATTCCTCAAATGTATGTGTGGCTTTCGCCAACATCTCCGTTTGCGGTCCCGGGCAAAGAGCCAAATACTCGTCCTGGAAAGTGAGGATAGAGGAAGGTTCGAGTCCGACGACCGGTATGCCTTTGGCAACCATATCTCGTGTCGCGTCAATCACGCGCTGAGCCTCGTGTCGCGCTTCTTCCACACAACCCACAGCCAACAAGGTACGCCCGCAATCCAACGCTCTTTCAGTGTGGTCATCCCGTGCTACGGCGACACGCAGCCCTAGCGCACGCAGGACCCGGACCGCGGCGCGCAGATTGTCAGGCTCGAAATAACGGTTGAATACATCTGCAAACAGAAGAACCTGCGGATCAATATCTTGGGCCTCGTCATCTCGGAACGGAACGGAAGACCATTCTGGAAGATCACGTCGCGCGGCAATACCGGTCGGGCATTCCAAAAGCTTACGCAAGGGTCCAATTTTGTTTCGAATATTCATAAGCCACGCGACTTTTGCAGCTTTTGGTGCATATCTGGGCAGGTAAGCTATCAATTTGTCTGCCAATGTCAGCCCATCTTTCTTACGTTTCGCTGACAGTACTTCGATCTTCATTTGCGCCATGTCGACGCCAGTCGGGCACTCCCGAGCGCACGCCTTACAGGATACGCAGTACTTCATCGCGTCCAACATTGCATCGGATTCTAAACCGCCCCGCAACTGCCCGCTGATCACGAAACGCAAAGTGTTTGCACGCCCACGTGTGGAATCACGCTCGTTTCGGGTGGCACGGAAGGAAGGGCACATAACTCCGCCCTTTAGCTTGCGGCACGCACCGTTGTTATTGCACATCTCAACGGCACCCTGAAATCCTCCTCCGGTACCCGGCCAAGCTGACCAATCCAGCGCTGTTTCGAAATCCGGGACTGAATAGTCTTGGCTATAGCGGAATAGACGGCGATCATCCATTGAGGGCGCATGCACAATCTTTCCAGGATTGAGCATCCCGATTGGGTCAAACCGGTTTTTAACTTCTTCAAAGGCGGAAATAATTCGCTGACCAAACATTTTTTCATGAAATTCAGAACGCACGATCCCGTCACCGTGTTCACCTGAATGAGAACCCTTGTATCGCTTAACCAGATCAAATGTTTCTTCTGCAATCGCCCGCATTGTGCTGACGTCTTTGTCCTGCCGCATATTCAGGACAGGACGAACATGTAGGCACCCTACGGAGGCGTGCGCGTACCATGTTCCCTTGGTGCCATGCCGGTCGAATATTTCGTTTAGGCCCGCGGTGTAATCGGCGAGGTCGGACAACGGAACAGCGCAATCTTCAACGAAGGATATCGGCTTGCCTGCCTCCTTCATCGACATCATGACATTCAAGCCGGATTTCCGGTACTCGGCGATAGAATTCTGCAGCTTGGTGTCTGCAATTGAAACAACTCCACCCCACCGGTTTTTCGTTCCGGTAAAAGACAAGCCGAGATCTCCGATTAGTTGGGAAAGCTTAACCAGTTTTGCGGCATTGTCCTCAGCGTTGCCCTCGGCGAATTCTACTAGTAGCAAGGCTTCGGGTTTGCCTTTGACAAAGGCCTCTATAGTGTCGCGAAACAATGGAATATCGCGCCCCAACGCGATCATTGTCTCGTCGATCAATTCTACCGCCTGAGGGTTGAGCGTCACGATGTGTTGGGTGGCCTCCATTGCAGCACGAAATGTCGAGAAATGGCACACGCCGGTAACTTTCTCACCCGGTAACTGTGCCAAGTTCAATTCCAATTCAGTGAAATAAGCCAGCGTGCCTTCTGACCCCACCAACAAATGGGACATGTTGATGTCGTTACCGACGAGCGCGTCGATATTGTACCCGCCCACACGGCGCTGGACCTTGGGAAAACGGGCGTCAATTTCAGACGCCTCACGACGCCCAAGTGCGCGCATGTCGCCAACAAGATCCGCATAATCGCTAGATGCGGGCGTTTCAGCGCTGAACCGCGCTTCGCTTCCGTCAACCAGAATTGCATTGATTGCACGGACGTTATCTCGCATGATCCCGTACCGCAGAGACTTCCCGCCTGAAGAATTGTTTGCTGCCATCCCCCCAAGAGTGCAACGAGACGCTGTTGAGGGGTCCACGGGAAACCAAAGGCCATGCTTCTTCAACGCGTCGTTCAATTGATCCAACACAACACCTGGCTGAACGCGCGCAATACGTTTCTCAACTTCTATGTCTAGAATACGATTCAAGTATTTTGTGTTGTCCAGCACAACACCCTGATTGACCGTTTGCCCGCATTGCGACGTGCCGCCACCGCGAGGAAGGACCGAAAATCCCTCGCCCCGCGCGACAGACATCACGGCTTTCACATCTTCTGTGGATCGGGGGATCACAACAGCGTCAGGTATCATCTGATAGATTGAGGCATCGGTCGAGTACCGCGCAAGCGACGCCGGATCTGACATCACCTCTCCCCGCACATCAGACAACAGTCGGCGGTACAACGATCCATTCTTTACCATTAGGTTCGCCTTCCCTTCCCAGTAAGCCCATCTAGGCTCTACTTGCCCATTGACTGAATAATGAATTCATAATTAACTTTTGCAATGGTTAATAGCACGACTCTTTTGGCACCAGCATAAGGATCATTTCAAATGCGTCAGGCGGGCAGGCACTTTTTACAGATTCCAGGGCCAAGTGCTGTGCCAGAGCGCATCCTGAAGGCCATCAGCACACAGACCATTGATCACCGTGGGCCCGATTTTGCCGAAGTAGGGAACAAGGCCCTCAGTGGGATAAAAACCATTTTCAAGACAAAGCAGAACGTCTTTATTTACCCCTCATCCGGCACCGGTGCATGGGAAGCAGCACTTGTGAACAGTGTGTCGCCAGGCGAAAAAGTTCTCATGTTCGAAACAGGACATTTCGCCTTCATGTGGTGCAACTTGGCAGGAAAACTGGGATTGCAGCCAGAACTGATTGAAGGAGATTGGCGTGGCGGTGCGGATCCTAATCAGATCGAAGACCGCCTGCGCGAAGATAGTCAGCACGCGATCAAGGCGGTATGCGTCGTCCACAATGAAACTTCTACTGGGTCAGTCTCGTCGATTGAGGAAGTGCGCAGAGCTATAGATGCGGCAAAGCACCCTGCGCTCCTCATTGTTGATTCCATTTCTGGCCTAGGGTCGATCGATTTTAGGTTCGACGACTGGGGCGTTGATGTCTGTGTCTCTGGTTCGCAAAAAGGACTGATGCTACCGCCTGGACTGAGCTTTAACGCTGTAAGCGACCGTGCACTGGAACATTCAAAATCCGTGAGTATGCCACGAAGTTATTGGGATTGGCATGATATGATCGAACCCAACCAGAAAGGGTTCTTCCCTTATACGCCCGGTACCAATCTCCTCTATGGACTAAATGAGGCCATCGATATGTTGCACGAAGAGGGGCTGGAGAACGTGTTCGCACGGCATTCCCGCCATGGCGCCGCGACGCGGGCTGCGGTGCAAGCATGGGGGCTTGAGGTATTGTGTGCTCGCCAAGGTCAGGAGTCGGGCGTACTGACCGCTGTTAAAGTACCTGAAGGACATTCTGCTGATGTATTTCGCGCAACTACGCTAGAGCACTATGATATTTCACTTGGAAATGGCCTGTCCAAAGTAGCCGACAAGGTTTTCCGCATAGGTCACTTGGGCGATTTCAACGACCTGATGTTGATGGCCACACTGTCAGGCGTAGAAATGGGTCTCGCCAAGAGCGGCGTGCCTCATACAGCAGGTGGCACGCAGGCTGCCTTGGAGCATCTCAAGGCCGCGTAAATCCAATCTGAGCCTCCAATAGCGCAACCGAGTCCCATTGACTGGAAATTACCAAACCTCCGGATCACCAAACTCTTTAGGAGCTTCACCATGACCCGTATGACGGCAAAAGACTTCGACCAGGAACTTCTTGATCTGTATGACTTTTATGCGCACGGCAAAATCACTAAACGCCAATTTCTGGACCGCGCCAGCAAATTTGCGGTTGGCGGTTTATCAGCGGTCGCGTTGCTGAAAATGCTTAGTCCGAACTATGCCCTAGCACAGCAGGTGTCATTTAACGATCCCGATATCCATGCAGACTACATCACCTATCCCTCACCAAATGGAACCGGTGACGTGCGGGGCTACCTGGTCCGGCCCGCAGGCGTTGAAGAACCCCTGCCCGCGGTGCTGGTAGTCCACGAAAACCGCGGCCTTAACCCGTACATCGAAGATGTCGCGCGCAGATTGGCGAAAGCCGGGTTTATGGCTCTGGCTCCAGACGGCCTGACATCGGTGGGAGGATACCCCGGCAACGACGCAGATGGGCGCGAACTGCAAAAGACAGTGGACCGGGTCGAGTTGATGAACGATTTCTTCAATGGATTTGAATACCTACTGAACCGAGATGACAGTACTGGAAAGGTCGGCGCAGTGGGTTTCTGCTACGGTGGCGGCGTAGTCAGCGCAATTGCTGTGGCCTATCCGGAATTGGCAGCGGGCGTGCCGTTCTATGGTCGCCAGCCGGCAGCTGAGGATGTGGCTAAAATTCAGGCGCCACTACTGATTCAAATGGGAGAGCTTGATGAGCGCATCAACGCAGGGTGGCCGGATTTTGAAGCTGCTCTTCAGGCCAACGACAAAGTATACGAGGCATATATATACGAAAACGCCAACCACGGTTTTCATAACGACAGTACGCCACGCTATGATGAGGAAATGGCAAACCTAGCCTGGGACCGCACAATTGATTGGTTCAAAACCTATCTGAAGTAATTGGTACAAGCTACCAAGCCAGTCATGCGTTGATATCCTTTCGTTGAAATCCTCGGCCCATCTTGGCCAAGCCCTTGGAAGCCCCGGAAACTTGAACTTTGGAGTTAGAAATTCTGCGACAAGGTGTCGGCCCGCTATGCCTACTATTAACTTTTTTAACGTGTCGAAACGATGGAAGGATACTGTCGCAACGGTTTTAGGTGAAGCGATCCATCGTTAAGTGTTCAGCTCATCTGCGGGTCAAAAGTATTATCACTTTTATGCGTGGTTGGCCGTTCCTTTGGTTCTATTCGGTATCCCGAAACCGCCGCGCGAGATAATCCACAAACGCGCGCGTTTTTGGTGCCAGATTCCGCCTTTCGGCAAACATTACGACGATATCCGTGCTGGGAGGTGCATACTCCGGCATGACATGGACAAGTTCGCCGGAGAGAAACTTCCTGTTTGCCATATAGCAGGGCAGCCGTGCGATCCCGATACCAGCCAGAGCGGCTCTAAAGACGACATCGGTGCTGTTCCCCTCAAAGCTGCCCGTTGCTTCAAATTTTTCGCCTGCGTTCGGTTCGATGCTGTTCCAAGCGTTCCGCTGGCTTCTACCAGCAACTCTCAAGCAATTGTGCTCAGCCAATTCGGCAAAATTCGACGGTGTTCCACAACGCGCAAGGTATTCAGGTGAGGCACATAGTACCCTTCGACTCTGCATAACGCGCCTGATGACCATATCTGGATTCTTGCGCTGTTCCGCAAAGCAGATCGCCGCATCGAAGCCTTCACTCCGAAGATCAATTTCTCGGTCGGTCAAATCCAAAGACATTTGAACCTGAGGGTTCTCTTTCATGAACTCTGGCAGAGCAGGAATCAGTTGGGACTTACCGAATGCAACAGTGGATGCGATCCTGAGTTCTCCGCGTGGGACACCGTCAAAGCTGTGGATCATCGCTTTGGCTTCATTGAATTTGTCAGCCATCGCTTTGCATTTTTCATAGAAATCTTGGCCTTCCCGCGTTGGAGAGACACCTGTTCTGGTACGATTCAGAAGGCGATAGTGCACCTGATCTTCAAGTAGCCCGATCTGCTTACTTACTGCTGATGGGGTCTGGCCCATTGATCTTGCAGCCGCAGAAATACTGCCCTGCTCGACAACCGTCGCAAAGATTAGCATTTGCGCAGAAATATCCATGTCATGACCTTTTGCTATTCCAATATGGCATGGGGCCTTTGCCAAAATGGCGAGTTGTGAGCGCTACCAAATACCCTTATCTCTGCATTGCAGCATAAATACTGCATTGCAGCAATGGGCGAGGCAATATCATGGCAATTACACGATCAAACAGCGCGCTGGATGTCGTTTTCGAAGCTGGCCGCACGTTCTTTCATCAAAAGCTGGACAAGATACGCAAGGCACAGGCCAAACGCAGGGTTTATCGCGAAACTTACTATGAACTCTCGGTGTTATCTGACCGTGACTTAATAGATTTGGGTATCTCGAGAAGCAGCATCAAAAATCTTGCGTTGGAGGCCGCCTATGGCTGTTAACACCCAAGCCCCTGCTACGTATCGCGATCACGCGATCGCCCAATCAATCGCATTCTTGGTGTGGATCAGATCCACGACTAAAGCTGCTTTGAAAGCACTGAAAATGGCCCGGATGCTCTCTGCGCTTTCGAATATGAGTGACTACCAACTCGCTCAGATCGGAATTTCGCGATCTGAGATCCCGGAATATGCCGAAAAACTAATGGCTGACGAATAGAGAAGTGGGCCTTCAGGTCAGAAGATTACACAAGTTTGCTGGTCCTCGCTCCTCCCAGAGTAAGCCAGCATAAGCGGCGGCGAAAAAGCCAACGGGGAGCGCCATCGCAAAGGGCCAGCATTTTCACCTCCTCCCGAAAATGCTGGCCCATACCAACCTGCCAAACAGGAAACGCGAAAACTGAAAGTCATGAGAGCACTACAAGACCCGATCGTTCGTCGTCTCCGTTCTGGCGATCAAAGTAACATCTGCAATCATTTTCTGTAGTTAGATATCGAAACGCGGCGAGCACGGTTTGTGGAGTCGTCAACGCCAATTACGTCTTGAGCTACGCACAGAACATCCTTCGGCATGACAGTATCGCTTGTGGGGCGCTTGTCTGAGGACAATTGAGGGGCCTTGTGGAACTGCGCGGCCTCTTTCATTCATGGCCATCAAAGCCAGAGGCTGCATTCTCTGTCGAAGCCGAGTGCCGAGGCCTTGGGATTGGCGACGCTTTGGTTCAACAGATGTACGCGATGGCGCAGAACAGAGGCGTCCGGACTATCCAAATGATGTGCCTGAAGGAAAACCGCCACATGCGCTATCTTGCGGCGAAACATAACGCGCAGTTTGTCGCCTACGCGGATATTGTTGAAGCAATCTTGCACCTCAACTGGCCGACGCCCGCGTCAATTGCCATTGAGATTATCGCTGAAGCTAGGGCACACTCACATCTGCTTTTTACTATGACGACCAATGGCACACTGCGTATTGCGGTCGATTGATTGGACTTAAGCGAATGACCTTTTCTAGTGCCTTTATTGTTTCAGTGTTAAAGTTGCCTTTCTTCAGATAGTGGCCGTGCGACGCGCATATTCCACGTTAAACACAAGTCGGGATTTACCGCCTCAAGCTGTAACACGCAGTGCATCGACAGGAACTAGCGCTCCTTTGGCTTGGATCACGTAGCTGGCCAATTGGCAGCCCAACGATATTCCTGCGCGGAAATCACTTTTCTCCAATACGCTGAGCAAAACGCCAGCGTTGAAGCTGTCACCAGCGGCTGTTGTATCAATAGCGGAAGTTTCCGGCTTAGTAGGCACCTCCCCTCTAATATTCCCATCTTGATAAACAACAGAATGCTCGCCGTTCTTTACGACGATCCGCTTCACACCAAGTCTTGCATATCGTTCAAGAGTCGCGGTCGGACAGTCGTCATTAAACCACGCGCTTTCATCGTCAAAAGACGGCAACACGATATCCGAGAGCTCAGCAGCGCGCATGATTGAACGCTTCATTTCTTCGGTACTCGACCAAAGCTTGGGTCTGATGTTCGTATCGAAAGCCACGGTTTTCCCTACATCGCGCCCCCTTTGGAGAGCACCAAGTAGATTTTCACGCGATTGAGGACCAAGAATTCCCAGCGTAATTCCTGAGTAATAGATCAAATCCGCTTTTTCGATAGCACGGTCAAGCGCATCTGGGTCGTCCGCAAGCCGTTTGGCTGCAGAGCTGTTGCGCCAGTAGGAAAAACTACGCTCGCCGTTGGAAAGGTGGATCATATAGAGACCCACAGTTCCATCCGATATTTCGCAAATGTGAGAGGTATCGATGCCTGTTCTGTCGATAAAGGCTCGCATTTCGCGAGACAGTTTGTCGTCACCAACTGTCGTGAAATAAGCGACCTCTGTATTCGGTGACATTTTCGCTAAATACCAAGCCGTGTTGAACGTATCACCAGCGTACCCGATCTTGAACTCCCCTAGACCGCCTAGGGGAGCAAGTTCCGCCATGCACTCGCCGATTGCTAAGATACGCATGGGTTCTACAAAAAATCGTCACGCCGCGGAGTGAAGCTATCCACGAGCTTTCCTGGTTCCAGGCAAACACATCCGTGGGGTTGATCTGAAGGAATGACAAAACTGTCTCCTGGCCCGAACTCTTGATCACTTTCGCCCAAAGTGAACCGGAACCGGCCACTTTCGACATATGTTGACTGGACATGCGGATGGCTGTGCAACGCGCCTATCGCACCTGCTTTGCTGAACCGAAAGGCAACAACCATGAGATTGGGATGATCAGAGAGAACTTGCCGTGTGACATTTTCTCCTGTCGAGACAACTGGAAATTCAGGCAAGGTGTACCTCCGCTACACTATGAGAAAAGCATTCCACCATTCAGATCGACATTGGCTCCTGTAATGAAAGCACTGTCGTCGCAGGCTAGGAATAGGACAAGGTTTGCGACATCCTCAATGGTGCCTTGACGTTTCATTGGCGCAGCGGCTTCAAAGCCGCGACGTCCTGCGTCCGGTGTGTGGATGTTATGAAAATCGGTATCAATCATCCCCGGGCACAGCCCATTGACCCTGATATCCGGGCCCAGCTCTTTGGCCAAACCCCGCGTCAGCGTCATGATCGCGCCCTTTGAGGTCGCATAGGGAACTGAGCCGGGGCCGCCGCCATCGCGAGCAGCTTGGCTTGCCAAGTTGACAATCGCACCGCTTTTCATATGAGCCAAACAGGCGTTCGTCATCATGAAGTTGCTGGTCAGATTCAAGTCCATCACATACTTCCAATGTTCAAGTGAGGACTCTGCAACTGTTTTGCGGGCAACCAAACCGCCCGCGTTATTGACCAAAACGTCAATACTGCCGAATTCCGCGAGAGATCGCGCCACCAATGCGTCAACGTCGCTTTTCTGCGTTAGGTCTCCTTGAAGCGCGATTGCGGTCCCGCCATTTGCTTTGATTTTGGCCACAACTTCCTCAGCGCCTGCGCTGCTGGCAAAATAGTTTATTGCGACGTTTGCGCCCTCGGAGGCAAGCTTGAGAGCGACTGCTGCACCGATATCGCGGCCGGCTCCAGTTACAATTGCCGATTTTCCAGCGAGTTTCATGGGCATCCCTCATCTTTGCTCAGCTTTGAAAGTTGTCGTGTGCCATTGTGGGTCGCCTAAGCTGCACCGCGTTTGACGAACATGTCGTAGATTTCGGGTACATTGCCTTCGCCCATCCCTGCATCAAGCGCCGTTTGAAGATTTGCGGAAGTGCCTTCAGCGATTTCGGAGCGCGTTCCAATGTCAGTAATCATCTGAACGAAGTAGGCGATGTCCTTGTTGGCATTGCTGATCGAAAACCCAAGATCACTTACGCCATCGACGGCGTAATTCTTGCAAAATTGCATAAATGGAGAATTGGACGGGCCCGCAGACATGATCTCAAAAAGCTGCTGGCCATCGATGCCCGCTTGTTTTGCAACTGCAAATGCCTGGCTCATGGTACACGCTGTTGTCATACCCATGAAGTTGTTGATCAGCTTTGTCGTATGGCCCGCGCCGAGTGTGCCAAGATGGAACACGTTCTCGCCCTGCACGTCGAGCACAGGTTTGACCTTTTCAAACGTTTCGATATCGCCCGCTGCCATGATGTTCAGCAAACCGTCCTTGGCGTGCATAGGTGAACGCCCCAACGGTGCGTCGAGCATCCCCGCCCCTTTTTTCGCAAGTTCCGCGCCAATTTTCTTTGTTGACGCTGGAATGGACGTTCCGAAATCTATGACCACCGCGCCTTCTTTGATCCCGGCGAGAATACCATTCTCGCCGTAGATCAGGCTTTCGACCACGTCAGATGTTGTCACGCAGAGCATGACGATATCACTGGCCTCGGCGAGTTCCTTAGGGGTGCTCACCTCGACCGCGCCGCGCGCAACGGTTTGGGCAACCGCCGCTTTGTTGCGGCCCATAACCATAAGATCAAAACCATTTTTTTGGAGGCATTCAACCATCTTGCTGCCCATTTGGCCTAGGCCAATAAAACCGATTTTTGGATTCGACATATGCGCCTCCTAAGCGTTTAGGTTTTTCATTTTGGAAAAGACATCGGCCCCGGCTTGGGCGACGTCATGATCTTGCGCAGGCGAGCCTGAACTAACGCCAATGCCGCCGACGACATCAGAACCAGAAAGCACAGGAAGACCGCCGGCAACGGTCACCATACGTCCGCCTAAGGCCGAGGCGATGCCATGCGCTGGCATTCCCGGTTGACTGACTTCACCCAAGGCTTGCGTGCTCTTCTTGATGCCGCATGCGGTATAAGCCTTGTCGATCGCCAGATTGACGCTGGTAATCTTGGCGCCATCCATTCGCTCAAATGCGATGAGGATACCGCTCTCATCGGTAACAGCGATGCACATAGGCACCCCGATATCTTCGGCTTTTAGCCTAGCGACCGCGATCAGCCGTCGCGCCTCTTCAATGTCCAATCGTTTGATATTCAGCATAACGGCGTCCTTTGGGCTTTATGGGCCGATTAGGAGAGTGGGAAGTGTGAGCGAGATGGCAGGAACGAAGGTGATCAGCATCAGCGCTGCGAAGATCGCAAGGTAGAAAGGCCAGATCGTTCTGATGGCTTTTTCCATCGGCAACTGGCCAACCGCACAGCCTACAAACAAGCAGGTCCCGACCGGAGGCGTGCAAAGCCCCAGACCAAGGTTCACTAGAAGGATCATGCCAAATTGCAGCGGATCGATCCCCAGCATATTCATCACCGGTAAAAAGATCGGCGTGCAGATGAGGATTAAGGCTGCCATATCCATAATCATGCCAAGCAGCAAAAGAACGGCATTGATCATCAGCAAAATCAGGATCGGGTTCTCGGTTATCCCCAAAAGGAACTCGACCGTTTTGGTTGGTACGCGGTTGTAGGTTAGCATGTAGGCGAAAGCCCCGGCGCAGGCGATCAGGATCATGACCATCGACGTTGTGCGCACGGACGAAATTACAGCAGTCTTAAAGGCATCCCATGACAGGCTGCGGTAGACAATCAGCGTGACAACAAAGGCATACATAGCCCCGAACGCACCGGACTCTGTCACAGTAAAGATGCCTGATAGGACACCTCCGACGATAATGACGGCAGTCAGCAAGCCGGGGATGGAGCCGATAAACGCGTACGCCAGCGCCGTCCATCCTGGAAACCGTTCAGCCTGATAGCCGCGCTTTACTGCGACCACATATGCAGCAATTGCCAAGCAACAGCACATCAGGATGCCGGGGACCACGCCCGCCAAGAACAGCTTGGAAATTGACACCACACCACCCGTTGCAAGAGCAAAGATGATCATATTGTGACTGGGTGGAATGATGATCCCGGCGATAGAAGACGTCACCGTCACATTTACCGCATAGTCAGCATCGTATCCCTTGTCTTTCATAACGGGGATGAGAATTGAGCCCAGCGCGGAGATGTCCGCGATCGCCGAACCTGAAATCCCGCCAAAAAGCATGGAGGAAAACACGTTTACAATGCCAAGCCCACCGCGCACGGCACCGACAGCAGCTTGCGCGAACCTGACCAGTCTAACGGCTATCCCGCCGTGGAACATCAGCTCGCCAGCGAAAATGAAAAACGGGATCGCCATAAGCGAAAAAACGTTGATTCCCGCCACTATTCGTTGAAAGCCGACGAACAACGGCAAACCTTCATACCAAAACGCAGCCAAGGCAGAAATCCCAAGTGCGTAAGCGACCGGAGTGCCGATTATGACAGAAAGGGCAAAGACCCCGAGAAGAACTGCAAGTCCCATGATTAACCCTGTTCTATACTGTCTTGACGCGCATCCTCGCCCAGAAACAGGCGGATCAGATGACCGGTGGAAAACAGAAGGACCAATGCTCCGCTAATTGTCATAGGCAGGGATCTCAGGCCCTCGGGCCATTGAATAAGCGGGATCAACGTGCCCCATTTGAATTCGGTCAATTCAAGCCCATACCAGAACATCATCGCGCCAAATCCGGCTAGCAGCATATCTGTGATGCAGACAAAGACTGTTCGTACTTTCGGCGGCACCATCTCCCGAAAAAGAACAACAGAGAGGTGGGTATGGTTGTGCACTCCGGCTGCTGCGCCGAGGAAGGCAATAACCATGACAAGTAAAAGCGATACCTGTTCAACCCAGGTGGGCGTGTCATTGAGGACGTACCGGCCAAAGACCAGCCACGCGAAGATGGCGGTCATAGTCACGATGGCGACGCCGGCCAACACGGTACAAAGGCGGGCGAGCAGGTCGAGGAAGAAATCCATCCTCCGTAGAAACTCTGATGTCTTGCCTGAAACTTGCATGCCGCCCCCTTTTTTGGTTTTACGAGTCCGGCTTCTTTGAAAGAAACCGGACGCGCTTAACTGTATTCGCTTTGGCAAATCACTCAGTGGCCTGAGCCATCTCGACCAACGCTTTCATATCTGGGTTGGCAGCGAGGTAGTCGGCATAGACTACGTCCATCGCGGACTGGAACGGGCCCTTGTCTGCGATTTCGTTGACTGTGATGCCAGCCGCTTCAACGTCAGAGCGCGCTTGCTCAGATCCAACAGCCCACAGTTCGCGCTGATACAGAGCCGCTTCTTGTGCCGCACTACGTACAGCTTCCTGTAGTTCGGGGCTAAGCGCGTTGAACTTGGCTGTATTCACACAGATGCACTCGGGGATGATCAAATGCTCAGACAGGGAATAGTGCGACGTCACTTCGTAATGGCCGACATTTTTGAACGACGGGAAGTTGTTCTCCGCCCCATCAACAACGCCTGTTTTCAGTGCCTGTTGTACTTCCGAAAAAGCCATGGGAGACGGATTTCCACCCATCGCCGAAATCATCGAAGTGTAGAGATCGTTGTTCATAACTCGGATCTTCAGGCCTTCCACATCGGCTGGAGAGTTGATTGGTTTCTGGCTGTAGAATGACCGGGCTCCAGCATCAAAATATGCAAGGGGAAGAACTCCAGCCTCACCCATCGCTTCGGCAACGACCGCACCAGCTTCACCTTCCATCACGCGGAACATGTGCGGCACACTTTTGAAGATGAATGGAAGCGATACAAGGTTTGCCTCTTTGACCATCGGACCAATCGGGCCAAGGTTGAAGTTGCCAACCTCGATGGCTCCAATTCGCACTTGCTCCAGCGCATCGGGCTGCGAGCCAAGAACGCCGCCGTGGAAAACATCTACCGTGACTTCACCATCTGTGGCTGTGTCAACAAGCTCAGCAAATTTGTCCATCGCCGCCGTATTGGGGTGGCCGTCATTGTGAATGTTCCAAGCGCGCCAGCTTTCAGCCGATGCTGAAGAGGCGATCAGTGCAACGGTTACTGCTGCAAAAAGCGATTTCGTAGAAGTCATGGGTCTCCTCCCGTTTTTTCTGAGCAGCAACAGGCCAAAAGGTGTCGTCTGGAGGATGAAAGTCGCAAAACTTCCTGCTTCCTCCCAGAGCCGGAATCACTGCTGCATCCATAAGGACACTAGTATCCAAGTTGTGTCAACAACTCGTTTGAAACATGTGACGGCCTTGACTTCAATGGTTACAGGCTCTTTGATATTAACCGAAAAAGCCTTGCTGAAATACGTACGAAATATGGCTTTTTTCTATATAAAACAGTGCCTTAACCACCCATCAGATCGTGGTGACAGGATTATGAATCAGAGGATGAAAGAAAAAATCGTGGACGGAATTAGAACCCGAACAACCACTGATGCCGTCTACGAAACACTGCACGATCAGATCGTTTCGCTCGAAATTCTTCCCGGTACAAAATTGTCCGAGACGGAAGTCGCACGCCGATTTGGCGTTTCTCGCCAACCTGTTCGCAACGCCTTCACCAGGCTTGGAAATGAGGATTTGCTACTTATCCGACCGCAAAAAGCAACCGAGGTGCGCGGCTTTTCAATGGATCGCCTAGAGCTTGCTCGTTTGGTAAGAAGGGCCGTCGAACTTGAAATTGTTTACATGGCGGTTGAGACTTGGGATTCAGATCGGGATGCGAAGCTAAGCGAAAACTTAGCCCTTCAGGAGAATGCTCTGACGCAAGGGGATCTATCTGCCTTTCACGCGCTCGACTACGATTTTCACAAACTAATCTACGTCCTTGGCGGCAACCCGTTAGCGTTCGAAGTTATGCTGGAATGCAAACAAAAAGTAGATCGTCTCTGTATGCTTGGTCTTGAGAAAGATCGCGAGGCGAATTCCATTTTGGAAGACCACTATGAGATCGCAAATGGGCTTGCCTCGCGGGATCTGTCAAAAGCGCAAAACGCAGTCAGAAAACACTTATCCCGCCTCGACGACACTATCGCGTTTATTCACGAACGCCATCCCGAGTACTTTGAATAAGTTCGGAAACTCGTACCGCTAACTTCATTCAATATCCGGTACCGACAAAGTGCCTATCGTGCCGGCCGGATGCTCGTTATAATTAGCGTTTTTTTTCGTTGTTGGGGATCAGGGAATTTGCAGCATAAATCTCCGAAAATATACAGATCTGGGTGCCGTCAGACGAATTCGAACCAGTTTCAGTGTGCCTAGGAAACAGCGAACCTATCTGGAACAAAGTTGACGCCACAAGCTAAGAGTGGCGGAGCGGGTCAGCTTGAAGGTGTCTCGGCTGGCTAGCGATCTTTCCTGGTTGAATTGGTTGCACAAGGAGGAATGGACGGAGGCGAATTTCTGTAGACTTCGCATGCGTCTGAAACGCTGCATCGCGCGTCCGCGTCGTCGGAAAAGAAGGTGCGAGTTCTCGACGCGGTTGTTGAACCACCTGCCCGTCTGCTGTTTTTCGGTAGCGCCTAGATCTCTGAGAGCAGCCCGACACGACGCGAAGCGATCCGTTACGATCTCTTCTGAACAGCCATGGCTGTTTCATCAATTTCTTGAAGAATTTCAATACAGCCTGCTTGTTTCGGCGTTTGGTGACAACGGCTTGCAGCACCTTGCCTTCATGGCCAACAGCCCGCGAAAGATAATGCCGCTTGCCATTCACCTTCAAGAAAACCTCATCAAGGTGCCACTTCCATTTCGAGAATGCGCGCAGTTGTTGCACCCGCTTTCGTCTGATCTCAGCAGCAAACTTCGGGTCAAACCTGTTCCACCAATTTCGGACAGTTTCGGGCTCACATCGATGCCTCGCTCATGCAGCAGATCTTCGACATTCCGAAGCGAGAGCTGGAAACGGATGTACAGCATCACAGCAAGGCGAATGATTTCGGGACTATTTTAAAGTATTTGAAAAAGGCAGATCTGGTCATCGGAAAAAGCTACTCAACCACCTTGCCCCGCTCGAGCAAAGTATTTCTGACAAGACCGTTGGACAAACCGCAGTTGGACAAACCTAAGACCCGAACTAATCTACCGCCTTTTTTCGAATGAGCGATCAGGTTCTCCTACCAGACAGTTCATTACCCACGGGTAGCTTGTCGTGACGTAGTATCCGTACTGGCCATCCACAGTCATGCCATTGCACTTATCTAGATCGCCAGCCCCAGTGAACTCGTAGTCGTTTATATATATGCCGTCCGGAGTACCGCCCGGCCCGTTAGGCGGCGCAGGCCGAGGCGTAGTTTTGAGTTGGTAGCCGGAAATCGCAGGTCTTATCGCACCATTGCTGTCTTTGAATATCGTCCCGTAGATCGGAAAGCCGTCAGCTGCAAAACCAATAGCTGGAGACGGCTTATCAAGGTCGTGATCCAAAAACAGTGCATTTGGATTGGAATGGTAGTGATACCTGCCATCGGGCTGGGCATGGGCATTGTGCAGATCTACACCAAAATACTGATCGTAAGACGGCGGATCAAGCAGCCAAGGATCAGTGTCTCGACACCCCGCCAATACATTGCCGTTCTTGTCTGCTCGCGGGCCGCTCGGGCGATAACACCCAGCCGAAAGCAAATCGACCGGCACGCCATTCAACAAAATGGCATCATAACTCCGTTGCGACAGCGCGGTTTGGTCGCTGGCCTTCTCCGGATTTCTGGGAATCCGAAAAGTGCCAGGCAATTCGCGTACATTGTTAGCGAAGTTGGCTGTAGGCCCATTGAAATCATGGTTAGGAATGCCATTGGTCTTGAGGGTACAGTGCTGGCTTTCTGCCGAGATTTCGATTTCGGAGTTAAACCGTTGTTGGCGCGTGACGTCTTCCACCGAAGCGGAATACACTCCTGCATAATCCGCGCAGTCTCCGGACCGGTTGCTGAACAAAAGATTGGTGATGTCTTGGGTTACGTTTTGCGCATGAGCCTGCAGGGCCGTAAATCCCGTCAGAAGCGCACTGATTATCAATACTTTCAATCGCATTGCTCAATCTCCTTGGGCTTTCGGAAATTTCAAAAAATGTTAATGATGAGAGTTGTTTTTGGTCATCCTACCTTCAGAAGGCGACGCGGTCTCCTCCCTTTAAGTCTAGGATTTCCCTTGCTTCATCTGGGGTCGCGACCTGAGTGCCCAGATCTTCTACAATACGGCGAATTTTAGCGACTTGCTGAGCGTTGCTTTCGGCCAACTTTCCACGTGAGATGAACAAGCTGTCTTCTAGGCCAACGCGAAGATTGCCGCCCATCTGACTTGCAGTGGTAGCAAGCGACATCTGCGCACCGCCGGCTCCGAGAACGGACCAGCGGTAGTCATCACCAAACAGGCGATCTGCTGTGCGTTTCATGAAGATCAGGTTGTCAACCTCTGGCCCGATACCACCGAGGATTCCAAAGATGAACTGAATGAAAATAGGTGCTTTGAACAACCCGATATCCATGCAGAATTTTAAGTTATACAAGTGGCCGACATCGTAGCATTCATGTTCGAATTTGATGTCATGCGCCGCGAGCGTTTCTGCCGCTTCGCGAATGTCCCGGAACGTATTGCGAAAGATGTTCTGATCGGAGTTCGCGACATAGTCTTTCTCCCAATCAAATTTCCAATCATCATCGCCATACCGGTTGGCCAATGGGTGAAACGAGAAGTTCATCGAACCCATATTCATCGAGCACATTTCAGGGCTGAAAGTCTTGGCCGGATTGATCCGGTCCTGAATGGACAATGTCAGCGACCCACCGGTCGATAGGTTCACAACAGCGTCCGTTGCCTGTTTTATACGGGGCAGGAATGGCGCGAAGTCGTCCGGATCGACCGATGGCGACCCGTTCTCAGGGTTGCGGGCGTGGAGGTGTAGGATCGACGCTCCGGCCTCGGCGGCCTCGATCGCCTGCCGTGAGATGTCGTCGTAAGTGTACGGGAGCGCATCCGACATGGTTGGTGTGTGGATCGCTCCTGTTACAGCACATGTAATGATAGTCTTTTTCTGACGGGCCATAGGTTCAGTTTTCCTTGGATTGTCCGGTGTGCTTTACGCGATAGCCCAGCGGGAAAAGTTGCAGATCATAGCGGCGACGGATCACGCCCCAAATGCCTTTTGGCGCCTTGAGCATGACGACAATTGCGACCACGCCGAGAACAATCAGGTAAGTTGTTCCAAGGTCGGCCAGCGTTTCGCGCAGCGCAAAGAAGACGAGTGTGCCGATGATCGGTCCTTCGATGGTACCGATGCCGCCGATCACTACGATGAAGATGACGAAGGCAGTCCAATCATTGACGCTGAACGCCGCATCCGGCGATATGCGCAGCTTTTGCAAGAAGATCAGCGCGCCGATCATCGCCGTGAATGCCGACGTGACGACGTACACTATGAACTTCGTTCGCCAGATATCGATGCCAAGGCTACCGGCGGCCAGTTCGTTGTCCCGAATTGCCGTCAATGCCAAACCTTGGCGCGAACGCAGGAAGAGATACACGGCGGTTACAACCAGCACGGCGGCCCCGAGTGCCAGCCAATAGCTCAGCGCCTCACGCATCGCGCGCCCGGATGCCAGTGATTTCACGATGGCAACGGGCAGCGAAGATCCTGACCCTCCGCCAAGCGCTGAGATTTGCGCGAAGCTCAGTCGAAAGACCTCTGCGATGACCCAGGTGCCAATGGCAAAATATGCGCCCCGAAGCCTGAAGATCAGAACAGCAACCGGGATCGAGATCAAAGCCCCTAGCGCTCCCGCTGCCGCAATAGCAACCAAGGGGTTCAGCCCACCCTGCATCGTAAGTGCGAAGAGCATATAGCCGCCGAAGCCCACATAGGCTTGCTGCCCAACCGAGACGAGGCCAGCGTAGCCCGCCATGAGGTTCCAAAGGGTGGCAAGGGATAGGTAGAGAAACAGCTCCCCCATCAAGCGCATGTCGGCGCGGCCTGCCCACCAGGGCGCTGCAATCAGAACAAGCAAACCGATTGCGGCCACGATCGCTGCAACGCGCGCTGCTTTTGATGACCGAGATACACTGTAGTCCTGCAAGTTCATCCGGAAACCCTCGGGAAGAGGCCGTTCGGACGAACGGCAAGAATAACAAGGAAGGCAATATGGCCGGCTAGTACTTGCCAGCCCGGATCAATCTTAGCTCCGATGGTTTGCGCGACGCCAAGAATAACGCCGCCAATGAGAGTGCCCCAAAGGTTGCCAAGCCCGCCGATAATGACAGCCTCAAAGCCAAAGATCAGGCGGCCCCCGCCAATCGAGGGATCAAAGCTTGTCCGAATGCCAAGCAGAATACCGGCGATTGCCGTCACGCCGAGGGCCAGCGCCATGGCCAAGCCAAAGATGTGTCGGCGATTGAGGCCCATGAGCTGGGCAATGTCTTGATTGTCGGACACCGCTCGAAATGCGCGACCGATAGCAGTGTGATAAAAGGTCCATTGGAGCCCCCAGATCACGGCGATTGCAATCCCGAAAGTCAGCAGCGGCAAGATCCCGAGGGTCACACCGCCTACCGCAACGCTGGCTGTTTCCAGAGCACCAGCATTCAATGTTTGCGGGTCGGCTGTGTAGACCTCCAGCAACCCGTTCTGGATGATTACACTCAGCCCGAAGGTCACAAGCAGCGGTGGAAGGATATCGTCGCCCAGGGTTTGGTTCAGTAGGCCGCGTTGAAGGGCATACCCAATCAGAGCCATAGCGGGAACGACAATCACTAATGCGGCCATCGGGTGCATCCCGGTCGCGGTCGTCACGGTCAGCCCAAGATATGCTGCCAACACAATTAGATCGCCATGGGCAATATTGACTAGCCGCATAACCCCAAAGATCAACGAAAGACCTGCGGCAAACAGCGCGTATAGCCCGCCCAGCAAAGCTCCCTGCACGATAGCGTTAAGCCATTCCATATTATTCGATCCCGAAATACGCGCGCGAAATGTCTTCGCGCGAAACGGTGTCAGACGCGCTTTCCAGCGAAACGCGCCCCTCCTGCAGGCAGTAGAGCCGGCTAGAGACCGACAGTGCCTTGGTGATGTCTTGTTCGACGATGATCGCACTCATGCCCTCACCGATGATGCCGGGCAGAGCGTCGTAGATATCTTTAATGATGATCGGCGCCAGCCCAAGGCTGATTTCGTCGAACAGGATGAGATCTGGATTGGACATCAGGGCACGCCCAATGGCGACCATCTGTTGCTGACCGCCCGAAAGCGATGTAGAAGCCTGATCTTTGCGCTCATCAAGGATCGGGAACAGATCATAGACAGCTTTCAGATCCCAAGGGCCTGAGCGACCAACTTGAGCCCCGATCATTAGGTTTTCCTTGACTGACAACGATGGGAATAACTGGCGACCTTCCGGAACCATGGCGAGGCCAAGTTCTGCAACCTCGTCTGCGCGTAGCCGGCTGATATCCTGACCTCGGTAGTGAATCTGATCCACTCCGTTCGTCAGTAACCCGGTGATTGACCGCATCAGGGTCGTCTTGCCTGCGCCGTTTGCACCAATTATGGCCAGAACTTCTCCCTCGCCGACGTCCAGTTCGACATCATAAAGCGCTTGGAAATCGCCATAATAGGAGCTCAAACCGCGTGTCTGAAGAATTGAGTCAGGCATCGGCTTCGATCCCCAGATAGATTTCTTTGACTTCCGCGCTTTCCATGATTGCCTGCGGCTCGCCCTCGGCGATCTTCTTTCCGAAGTCTATGACGATCAGACGATCCACGACGGCCAGCAGGGCGTGCACAACATGTTCGATCCAGATGATGGTGACGCCAGAGGCGTGTATGTCTTTGATGGTCTGGACCAGTGAATTGCACTCGGCTTCGGTCAAACCACCTGCAATCTCATCCAGCAACAGCAATTTGGGCTTGGCGCAAAGCGCACGTGTTAGTTCCAGGCGTTTGCGCTCCAGCAAAGTCAGGCTACCAGCAAGAACGTTTGCCTTGGGCAGCAGTTCTGTTTGGTCCAGAACCTCCAGACAAAAGTTTTCGGCCTGGTGTCCGTGCATGCCAGCTGATTGCGTGGCGGCGATCATCGCGTTTTCGAAAACAGTCATGCCCGAAAACGGCTGCGGGACCTGAAAAGAACGCGCGATGCCTGCATGGCTGCGCTTTGCCGCGCTCCATTTGGTGACGTTCTGCCCACTGAATTCTATCACCCCGGAATTGGATTTGAGAGTCCCAGTGATCAAGTTGAACATCGAGGTTTTGCCAGCGCCGTTGGGGCCTATTACCCCGAGTGCCTCGCCTTGCTGGACCTCATAGCTCATTGCATCGGCGACAGTGACCGCGCCAAATGCCTTGCTCAGGTCTTGGAGTCTCAAGATTGTCGTCATGTTTCTCTCGGATGGAGGGTTCGGCGCCAAGATTGGCGCCGAATGTCTGGTCAGCCCAGCAGTTTCATGTCTGCCGTTACCGGAACTTCGGGCGCGGTGCTGTTCGCAACAATCTGCAGCTCATAGGCGTCTCCGGACTTCTGCCACTGGCCACCGACCAGCGGTGTTTTGGTGACGTTGTTCATCGGCCCATCACCCCAGTTCACCGACCCGACAATTGTGTTCAGGTTGGTGGACGTGATTGCCGAAACAATCGAAGACGGGTCTTCCAGATCATCAGCCCGTTTGATGACATCCGCGACGACTTCGAACAGAGCGTGTTTAAAGCCAAGGGGTTGAGTCCAAGGTCGACCTGACTCTGCTGTATAGCCTTCGGCAAGATCATTCGAGGAAATGCCAGTGAGTGAGGACGAGAACGGATGATGCGGGGACCACCAGACCTCGGTTGACAACCCGTCACCACGGTCGCCCAACGATTCAATAACAGAGGGGAACAGCAGTGCCTTGCCAATTGTCACGACCTTCGGGTTGAACCCTTGCTGGGCGGCTTGGCTCCAGAACGTAGCGAAATCGGGTGGAATCATGTTGCCAGTGACGATTTCGCAACCAGCTGCTTTGAACGCTGCGATCTGGTTTGAGAAGTCGTCAGACAGAGGCTGATAGCGACCGGGATCTGTCAGCGTATATCCAGCGGCAGCCAGCGGTTTAGGCAGGCCCAGCTCCGCATCACCCCAAGCATTACCGTCGGCATCGTTGGGGAAAAGACCGCCCACTGTCTTGGTCACGCCAGTCTTGTCCCACATGTCGAGGAACGCTGCGATCACGTCCTCCAAACCCCAAAAGAAGTGATAGGTCGTTTCAAAACCCTCACCCGGAACGCCATTACGGCCAAAGAAATAGGGCTGCCAAGGGCAGTCGGTCGTGATGCAGGGAACTTCGTTGATCTCTGCCTGATCAGCAACAGGGTTCACCGTATCTGGTGTTGAAGCCGCAACGATGATATCGACCTCATCGCCCAAGATCAGGTCAGCGGCGACCTCGGCTGCGCGGTTGGGGTTGGACTGGCTGTCTTTTGAGATAATCTCGACATTCCAAGTCTTTCCATTGTTGTCCAATCCGGCCGAAAAGACCTTCTGTATGGCTTGAAGAACATACTCGTCGGCCTCAGCGAAACCAGCAAGCGGTCCGGTGCGAGGGCTAACGTTGCCGACCCGCAGCGTTGGGTTTGCGGCGTAGGCGCGCGTCGCCCGAAGAATGGCCGGTGCGGCGATTGCCGCCGTAGCACCGACAATAAAACTACGCCTAGTGGCCGTTCTAAAAGTCCTTGTCATTGCGTCCTCCCTTCACCGGCCTCCCGCCAGTGTTTAATTGATCTTACAAAGTCTTCTCGAGATTTTTCAGATGTTTCGCGACACGTTGGCGAACCTGATCCGCCTCGCCCTCAGCCCATTTCCTGAAACCTTCGCCGGATTTCATGCCTAGCTTGCCCGCATCGACAAGCGACTTGAGGTAGGATGAAGGGCCTTTATGCGCCTCAAGATCGTGTAGTACGTTTTCGTGGATATCGAGTGTCAGGTCAGTACCCACCAAATCCGCGTTTTCCAACGGACCAAGGACAGCCAATCGCCGCCCAAAGCTGGATTTTATCACAGTATCAACGGCTTCCGCGTCGCAAATACCGTTTTCCACCAGACTGACAGCTTCGCGCCACAGCGCATGTTGAAGGCGGTTGCCAATAAAACCCGGCACGTCCTTTTCGACCATCACCGGAGTTTTTCCCGCATCCTTCAGCAGATCGAACATGGTTTGCGCGATATTGGGGTCAGTCCATTCCGTCTTGATGATTTCGACCAATGGAATCATATGCGGTGGGTTCCACCAATGCGTTCCCAACGCGCGTCTTTTCAGCCGCAATCCAGACATGATCTGAGTGATGGGCATGACCGACGTATTTGAAGCGAGGATGCAGGTCTCTGGTGCGTGCGCCTCGATCTCAGCAAAAATCGCTTGCTTGAGCTCCAGCTTTTCCGGTGCCGCTTCGAACACAGCGTCGGCGTTTCGAACCGAACCTTCCGTCGTAGAAAAAATCTCAATCATCTTGAGGGTTTTCGTGATTCTGACCTCGTCATCCCCCATCGCAGCCATGCTGGCACGAATGCGGTCAGCCACGGTAGCGCGCGCCTCTTCAACGGGATCTGTGATGGCCACATATTGACCTGCTTTTGCTAAGGTCAGGGCGATACCGTGCCCCATAAGACCCGCGCCGATTACCGCTATCTGCTGCTTTTTACGCACCATTCTTTAACCCGCCGTGTATCCGCCGTCGGCATGAAGGATATGCCCGGTGTAAAAATCAGATGCCCGCGACGCGAGAAACAACAACGGGCCCGCAAGGTCTTCAGGCTCACCAAGTCGTCCTTTAGGAACACGGGTCAGGAAGCCATCGCGTACTGCCTTCGCATCGTCGGTGTCTTCAAACATCCAAGCCGTCAAAGGCGAACGGAATACCGTTGGCGCGATCGCGTTGACGGTGATCCCTGTTGGACCTAGCTCACATCCTAAGGCTTTGGTTATCCCATTCACAGCAGCCTTTGACGCGCAATACGCCGTGTAGCCAGCTGGGTGACCCAGGATGCTGCGCGCGGAACTGACGAAAATGATCTTGCCGTATTCGCTTTGCTTCATGTGCGCCGCCGCCGCGCGTGCCAACAGCCAGCTTTGGTTCACATTGGCGTCCATCACTGCGTCGAAGGTCTCTGGCGCCATTTCGTTGATCGGCGCAACTTTGTTCATACCGGACGCGACAACGAGAATATCGAGCCTACCAAAATTATTGACTGCTTCTTCTACCAGCGCACTGCAGGATGCCTCGTCGGACGGGCGCGTATTCACCGCAACGACGATCGCACCAAGCGACTTGCACTCTTTGGCGATCTCGTTGAGCGCGTCCTGATTGCCCGCAGCCAGAACCAGATTGCACCCAGCTCCGGCCAAGACGCGCGCTGCGACCATGCCAAACGCGCCGGATGCTCCGGTGATCAGTGCGACGTTGTCTTTTACGTCAAACATCTTGAGTGGATCAGACATTCTTTTCGTCCTCAGCTTTCTGGCGGATACGGAATGACCACCAGCATTTTGCAGGTGTGGTTGGCGCGGTTTTCAATTTTGCGCACTTCGCCCGGTGCGATCGTGCAACTATCCATCGGCCCAAGAATGATTTCTGTGCCGTCGACGATGACGGTCATCTCACCCTCCAAGACGACGTAGACTTTCTCAAAAGGTGTGGAGTCCGGCCCGGCACCACCACCCGGTAGGAACTGGCTGAAGCCAATCCACTGATTTGTCGGCCCGCCTTCCTCAAACCCTTGCAAGCGAAGCCCATGACACCCAAAATGGTTCGGTGCTTCGTAGGGTTGGGCGTCTTGAAAGCGCTTCAGATGCATGTCCGTCTCCGCTCAAGGTTATTGGCGGCCGCCGGCGAACCGGCGACCGGTCCGTGAGTGTTCAGAATTCTTCGCCAGCTTCGATGCGGTAGGACTGGTTCTTGTCGATCATCGCAACCAGTCGGATGATGCAGCCGTCGCCTCGGTCCCAATTCCATGGGAAGAAGGCGAATGTGCAGCGCTTGCCTGTCACCGCATCCAGATCCCCACCGACATTTTCAATACCGAGAATACCTTTGGAGAACAGCATGTTGTGCACTGGTTCCCACTCGGGGAAATCAACCTCCCACGGTGTCCCCCCTGACCATTCAAGATATTCTTTTTCAAGGTGTGGCAAAATTGGACCGTTACGCTGCGGGCCAATGGCCGTTGCCAGAGGGTGATCGTTTGCCTGGGTGTCGTGGCCAACGACTTTCACACCTTTTTCGATCATCCACTCGGCAGCGGAAGGAACAAGCCCCGGGCAATAAGCAAAGTAGTCACCGTCTTCGTACTGCTTATGCCAACCAGTGTTGATGATCAGAACGTCGCCCTTGCGGATTGCGTGCCCGCAAGCCTTCTCCAGATCATCTCCTGTGATTTGCTCCCACTTCTTCTTGGGAACCGAGACGACCAATCCCGAACCGAAGAAATGCGGCAGCGGAACTTCGTCGATGAACGGCGTTCCCTGAACGACATGCGCTGGAGCATCGATGTGCGTTGTCACATGCATCGTTGTGGTAATCGTCTGAGACAACACGCCGGACTTGGCCATATAGTGCTTTCGGTCGATTTGGACGTCTTTGAAATAGGGCCAGTTCGGGCACTGGAACCCGTATCTGTGGCTAAGGTTGTAAAACTCGAGCCCCATATCATTGTCGGTGTTTGATTGAAACTCAATGCCGCGGATTTCGACCATTGGGCATATCTCCTTTGTTCGCCGGCGACGCGGCGGTGTTCGCTTTTCAGTTGTCTGGGTGGCCTCCCCACCTGTCCCGTATGATGATGCACACGCACCGCATTACGGTCAACTTAAAACTCACTATACGGTTGACTTGCACCGCATTGTGATACAACACTAAAAAATCGCCAGGCATCCAAAGCTACGATGCCAAGACAGAATGGGGTAGGTTAAATGTTTGAAAAACAGGATAAAGGTGGCATTCAGGTCATTTCCAGAGCAGCCTCTATTTTGCGTGTTCTAAAAGAAAACCAATCCGGAATGAGCCTGGGGAAAATCGCCGAGCGTGTTGACCTGCCCCGCTCTACGGTACAGAGAATCACAAGTGCACTTGCTGAAGAAAAACTTGTCATAGCAGATGCAAATGGGGGTGGCTTGAGGCTCGGCCCCGAACTAAGCGCTCTCGCGGGTGCCGCGCAGTACAGCATCGTCGAACACTGCCGGCTGCTTTTGACAGAACTGACCCAAAAGACCGGGGAAACCACAGACCTCGCCGTCATGCGCGGTATCGGCATGGTTTTCTTAGATCAGGTCCCAGGTGTCTATCGATTGACGACCGTTTCGCAAGTGGGCGAGGTTTTTCCACTGACCACCACTGCAAATGGGAAAGCTTGTCTCGCTCAACTCGATGAAGAAGATGCGACAAAGCTCATTCAAAACGAATGGGAACGGAATGGTATACAAAGGAATTTGGATGAGTTCCTTTCCGAACTGAATACGGTCCGCGAACAGGGCCTTGCCTATGATTTGGACGAGCATTCCGCCGGCGTGTCGGCGATCGGGTTTTCTTTCGTCGACTGGGTCGGAGACCTGCACGCGATCTCAATTCCAGTGCCAACGACGCGATTTGCGCGACAAAAAGAAAGCATCGAAAGAGCTCTGCTGGAAACATCCTCAAGTATTCATCAAACCTTCCATTGAATACATGAAAACGACTGTGGCTCGATTTAGGCTCGGGACGGGTCAAGCTTTTGTGTCTGCAATAGACGCGAAGGTGCTGTCAGATGAATTCGAACCAGTCTTTGTTTGCCGCGGAAATTGCGTACCTATTCGGAACAAAGTTGACGCCACTCGGCAAGAGCGGCGGTGCGTGTTAGCTTGAATGTATCTCTGCGGGCCAGAGATTTTTCCTGTTTGAAGTGGTTGTATACTGAGGAATGGACGGCGGCAAACTTCTGCAAACTTCGCATCTGTTTGAAACGTTGCATCGCGCGTCCGAGTCGTCGGAAAGGAAGGTGTGAATTCTCGACTCCGTTGTTGAGCCACCTACCCGTCCTTTGTTTTTCGGTAGCGCCAAGCTCTCTGAGAGCGGCCTTGTACGATGCGAGGCGATCCGTGACGACGGTTTTCGCTTTACCGTGTCATTTCATCAGCTTCTTGAGGAATTTCAGTACTGCAGCATTGTTTCGGCGTTTGGTAACAACGGCTTCCAGTACATCGCCTTCGTGATAAACAGCCCGCGAGAGGTAGTGTCTCTTGCCACTCAACTTCACGAAAAGCTAGTCCACGTACCACTTCCATTTGGAGAATGCGCTCAGCTGCTGAACACGCTTTCTTCGGAATTCAGCAGCAAACACTGGGCCAAACCTATTTCACCAATACCGAACAGTTTCGTGACTCACGTCGATGCCTCGCTCGTGCAACAAGTCTTCGACATTCCGAAGCGAGAGCGGGAAACGGATGTACAGCATCACCGCAAGGCGGATGATCTCGGGACTGGTTTTGAAGTACTTGAAAGAGGCAGGTTTGGTCATTCCCAGACGCTAGGCAACACCCCCACCCCGCTCAAGCAAAGCCCTTCTGACAAGACCCTAAATCTCGTTATAGCCGAGCCTCGAAAGGGCACTGGCGACCGCGGGTTCTGTCGGATTCAGACTTCCTTCGCGTGCCCATTTTTTGATGCATATTTCCGTTTCTCTGGGCTTAACAAATTCACTCTCTTTAGCCAAAATTACTAAGGCGGCCTCACGAGGTGTAAGTCCCATCGCCTCACAGACTCCCATTGCGTAGAGTTGGTCATCCCTTTCACTTACAACCGAAGATACCTTCATGGCCGAGAGCGCCATGTCTACACCGATTTCATAAACCATTGTTACTAAAACACCCTTTTAATCCAGTGATATGAAGTACAATGGACTTGGTGCTCGAAGCTTTGGTAAGGATTACGCGAACATTATTTATTCTTAATCAGTAGGCACTTTGCGATGGAACAACTATTGGATCGTTTCGTCTGCGGTTCTCGAAACGGTGCTGTCAGACGAATTCGAACCAGTCTCAGTTTGCCGCTGAAACCGCGAACCTATCCGGAACAAAGCTGACGCCACTCGCTAAGAGCGGCGGTGCGGGTCAGCTTGAAGGTGTCTCGACTGGCTAGCGATCTTTCCTGGTTGAAGTGGTTGTAGACGGAGGAATGGACGGCGGCGAACTTCTGTAAACTTCGCATGCGTTTGAAACGTTGCATCGCGCGTTCGCGTCGTCGAAACGGGAGGTGCGAATTCTCGACGCGGTTGTTGAGCCACCTGCCCGTCCGTTGTTTTTCAAGCGCGCCCATTTCTCTGAGCGCAGCCTTGTAGGAAGCGAAGCGATCTGTAAAGACCTCCTTGGCGCAACCGTGCCGCTTCATCAATTTCTTGAGGAATTTCAGTGCTGCAGCTTTGTTTCGACGCTTCGTGACGACGGCCTCAAGCACTTCACCTTCGTGATCGACGGCACGCCAGAGGTAGTGGCGTTTGCCGTTCACTTTCACGAATACTTCGTCCACATGCCACTTCCATTTTGAAAAGGCTCGGAGTTGCTGAACCCGTTTTCTTCGGATCTCTGATGCAAACATCGGGCCGAAACGGTTCCACCAATATCGGACAGTTTCGTGGCTGACCTCAATTCCCCGTTCGTGCAATAAGTCTTCAACATTTCGAAGCGAGAGTGGGAAACGGATGTATAGCATCACCGCAAGGCGGATGATCTCGGGGCTGGTTTTGAAGTACTTGAATGGTGATTGTTTAATCATGCGCGAAGGCTACGAGAGCACCCTGCCCCGCTCAAGCAAAGTTCTTCTGACAAGACCCCACTGACACGGCCAATTGACTGCAACTCCTCCCAAGGCTGATTAAAACTGAGCACAGCTTTGTTTGCGGAACTGTTCAAAATGTATCAATCTCTTCAGAAAGTTCTCGGCTTCGGATAGATTGTTTACGTTGAGAATAAATAGAGATCATTCGCAGTATTTTCGTGAGATTCTGCCACGAGGACTTAGCAAACCTTCGAACTCAGTCGAAATAACTTCTCGAGCAGAGTTGTGGTAAGGTGCCTTCAATTATGGAGGAAAAATTGTTTCGCTTTCTTTTGTCAGCAGCTCTCATTCTGGGGAGCCCAGTCTTAGCTCAGGATGCAATAAATCCGACAGGCCTTTCTGGTCCTTCCGGTCGACCCTATTCACCTTACGCTGAGCGCGCATATCCAACTCAAGTCTATTTTGGTGACACTCACGTTCATACTGGTCTTTCCGGGGATGCTGGTGGAGGCGGTACGCGCCTCATGCCGCGCGATGCCTATCGGTTTGCGCGCGGAGAAGAAGTTGTGTCGAACACGGGGCAACCTGTAAAACTGTCGATGCCTCTCGATTTCTTCATGATTACAGATCATTCGGATGCGATGGGTGCTATCACCGACATCATCGGAGGTGCTCCCAACATCTTAGCAGATGAGCAAGGCAGATATTTTCATGAAGAATTCAATAAGGGTGGCGAAGCCGCACTAGCGGCAGCGCTCGAGCTTACAGCGGCGTTTGCTCAAGGACAGGTTTCGCCTGCGCTGAACTATCAACCGGGCAGCCCCGCGTATGCCCGTGTTTGGGACGACATTATCGATGCCGCGGAAGAGTACAATGATCCAGGCGTGTTCAGCACCTTTATCGCCTATGAATGGACATCACTTGTTGCAGGGAACAATTTGCACCGAAATGTGATCTTTCGCGACGGCCCGGAGCTCACAAGACAGATACTGCCTTATACAACAACGCCACCTGTGGGCTCACCTAACCCTCGTGATCTTTGGAAATGGTTGGAGAACTATGAGCATACGACAGGCGGGCGTGTTCTTGCTATTCCACATAGTGGGAACTTGTCTAACGGCTGGATGTTCCCGTTAGTCGATGACTTCGCGGATGGGGTGCCGTTAGATCCCGCATACGCAGAAGCGCGAAACAAATGGGAAAGACTATACGAACCAACTCAGATTAAGGGAGATGGTGAGGCCCACCCGTTCCTATCACCAGACGATGAATTTGCTGACTTCGAAACATGGGACTACGGCAATCTGGATGCTTCTGTTCCGAAAGAGCCAGAAATGTTACCTGGTGAATATGCTCGATCCGGATTACTTCGCGGCCTATCTCTTGAAAAGGGTTTGGGAGTAAACCCTTTTAAGTTTGGCCTGGGCGGGGCTAGTGACACACACACAGGCTTAACGGCTCCAGATAACGACAATTTCTTCGGGAAGTTCACCGGTTATGAGCCCAGCGAAGAGCGCAGCCAACATGTCAGTAAGACCTATACTGACGGGACTGTTGCGCTGCGTTCGTCGCAATATATTACTGGCGGTTTGACAGCTGTGTGGGCGCAGGAAAATTCCCGAGAAGCCATTTGGGATGCGATGCATCGGCGTGAAACCTACGCAACGACAGGACCTCGAATGCGCGTCCGAATGTTCGGAGGATATTCTTTTACCGAAGAGGATGCCTTGCGGCGGGACTTGGCGCTTGTGGGATACACCAAGGGTGTGCCGATGGGTGGGAATCTTGGCCCAGGGGAAGGCGCACCTTCTTTTTTGGTATATGCGCTTCGTGATCCGATGGGAGCAAACCTGGATCGAATCCAGATCATAAAGGGCTGGATAGATGCAGATGGAGAGCAACGGGAAAAAGTCTACGACGTGGCCTGGTCTGGTTCCCGCGAACCAGATGCAGCTGGTAAGTTGCCGTCAGTAGGCACCACAGTGGACCTTTCTATCCCCTCGTGGACTAACACGATTGGAGCCTCTGAGCTGGGAGCCGTGTGGAAAGACCCGGAATTCGATCCTTCGGAAAGCGCATTTTATTATGCCCGGGTAGTAGAAATTCCGACCCCTCGCTGGACGGCGTATGATGCAGTGAAGTTCGGAATAAACATGCCGGATGGTGTCCCTATGACAGCACAGGAACGCGCCTATACTTCGCCGATTTGGTACTCGCCACAACAATAGTTTGAATTTACGATGTCGGTCGGGCATGGGCTCAGAGCAGCCATTCGCTGCGTTCCGTCTGACTGACCTCTTAGCAGACAAATCCGCCGTTCCCCGAGAAAACGGATAGGCATACCTTTTTAATGATCGCCTCCACACGTCTTCCGACAACTAGAGATCTTAGTCACCGATCATGCCACCGCCCGTTGGTAGGTATTAGGCAAGTTGCCGGTTCTAACAGTCTATTAACGTGGTAGTGTTTTCGAGCCAACTTGCGGGAAGTAACCATGAGTCAACGTCGCCTTGCTGCAATCGTATCTCTCGATGTCGTCGGCTTCAGTCGGATGATGCAGGGTGGCTCCAAGCTACTTCTCAAAACACTGAACACCTTGTACCGCGATTTGGTAACGCCGATCGTTGAGCAAAAGTCTGGCCGGGTGGTCAAACTGTTGGGCGACGGAGCATTGATTGAATTTCCGTCGGCCGGAAACGCCCTAGAAGCGGCAATTGCGATCCAAACCGAGCTAAGAGAGCCAGACCATCCCTATTTGGTTCCGGAACGTATCCAGCTTAGAGCGGGTTTGCATGTCGGCGACGTCACCGTCGATGGCGACGATATCTTCGGAGACGGCGTCAACATCGCTGCGCGGCTCCAATCGGCAGCCGTACCCGGGGGCATTCTGGCCTCAAAGGTACTTTGTGATCTTGCCGGAGCGGATTATGCCAAACGATTACGCCGGGAAGGGCTACATACGTTCAAAGGCATTGAACAGCCGATCGAAGTGCTGTCGTTCAACTTCACCGATGAACATGTGTCCAAATCGCGTGCTAGCTTCGCCAAAACACAGGAAATTCGTTTTTGCAAAACTGACGACAACATTAGTCTGGCCTGGAGCTCAGTTGGAGACGGTCCTCCGGTCGTAAAGGCGCCAAGTTGGATTGGACACTTGGAGCTTGACTGGCGCAATCCGGGGAAAGCTCCAATTTATACGTCCATCGCTCAACGGCATCGTTTGGTCCGTTTTGATGCCAGGCTCAACGGTCTATCCGACTGGGACGCCGAAACATGCACGTTCGAACGGTTCGTTGATGACTTGGAAACCGTTTTCGACGCAGCGGGTATCAAGCGCGCCCCGATCCTTGCGATATCGCAGGGGTCAGCAGTGGCAGCCGCCTTCGCAGCGCGCCGACCTGACCGCGTGTCTGCGATCGTAATGATAGGTGGGTTCCCCGTTGGTCGGGCAAAAAGAACATCGCAAAAAGATGTGGAACGCGCCAACGCAATTAAGCAAATGATGACTGCCGGGTGGGACGATGATTATCCGTCTCTGCGTGATTTGATGGCGCAAATAATCGTGCCGGGCGCGAGCCAAGAAGAACGGCGGCAATATGCCGAAGATATGCGCAAGATGATTTCACCCGAAAACATGGGGCGGTATCGCGGTGTGATTGATAACATCGATATCTCACCGATATTGTCCAAGGTCGAGGTGCCGTGCCTTGTTTGTCATGGGACCAGTGACAGGATGCAACCGGTCGAACAAGGACAATTGTTTGCGAAGGGATTACCCAACGCGAAGTTCATCGCCTACGAAAGCTCCAACCATACCATCCCGGACAACGACCCGGAATGGCCACGTTTTGAGAGGGACGCCCTGGCTTTCTTGGCTGAACACAGCTGAATTATTGCTCCAAGTATCTTCGGGTCTGGCGCTATATCTCTCAAAACAAATGCAACAAGAGTACTTCGCCAGAGCAATGGAACAGAGAGTTGCAATAAATGCGGACAGGCTGTCCTACGCCCAAGACGGCGAAGGAGAGCCCGTGGTCTTTGTTCATGGATCGAATGCAGATCATCGGGTTTGGGATGCGCACCGTGATCTAATCGCCCCACACTACCGGATGATCAGATTGACGATGCGTTACTTCGGAACAGGTGCGTGGCCAGACGACGGAGAGAATTTCAGCATACAAGTCCTTGCAGATGATCTCGCCGAGTTCATTCGAAGTCTGAAGCTTGAACCGGTGACACTTGTTGGGTGGTCTTTGGGCGCAGGGGTTTGTCTAACGATGGCAGTACAGCATCCAAGGCTCGTTAAGCGCATGTTCCTTTACGAACCCGCGTTGGCAACGTTTGTTTCTGACGAGGAAAAAGCCCAAGAGGCTCTAAACGATCGAGTCACAATGAGCGAGAAAGCTCGCATTCTAGCCGAAGCAGAAAACCTTGAAGGTACGGTTCAGCAATTCGTGGATGACGTTAACGCGCAGTATGGCGCATTTAATGGGCTTCCCGAGGATATTCGGGGGATGATGGTTGAGAATGCGAGGATGCTGCCGCTGCTCTTCGCCGGACCTCCGGCACCACCAGTTTTAAGCCAAGATCTGCAGGAGTTGGCACTTCCTGTTGCGATCGCTTTAGGTGCTCAAAGCCGCACTTTCTACCAAATTACCACTCGTGCCGCACACTCGTTGATCCCATCAAGCCAATTGAGAGTGATCGAGAATGCCCGGCACTTGTTCCCCGTTCAGAAGCCGGAAGAGTTTTGCATAGCAGTGTTGGACTACTTGAAGCACGATGTACCTGCCGAGACGAGGTAGGCCTGTTTAACGCTCGTCGCGCTGGATATCACATGACAGTTTAAACCATCTAAAAAGTCTGTTCTGGGCCCGATGCGGACATTGGCCTGAATATCGCGAACGGCTGCAATGCGGACATAGCTGCCGTCCACTTAGCACAAGGCAATGACCGCTCGCAGTCCAAAGAGGGCACCAAAATGTACTGCGCTAAGTAGGCTCGCGCACAAAACGCAAAGCTGGACTCAGGCAATTTCTTTGAAATCACAATTGATTTTGCAGCGAATGGCTCGGCAAAAACGCAAAAGATCCAGTGTCAAATTTTGATTCAGCTGCTTTTCTCAATAGTGTTGGAAAGCAGAAAATTATTGATTGCAAGTCGCCAATCATAAGGGTCAAGGTTGCAGAACGAAACTCTCGTATCTCCTTCACGGTCACGTAACCCATCAACTTTACTGGCGATCACATTGCGCTTCGCGGCAAGCGCTTCGTCCAGCACAAGTCCATAAGCCTCCCAACGCGAGGGAATCGCAATGATATCGACGGCTTGATAAGCCTCTGCTGGATCTTTGGCATGACCCCTAAATTCGATGCGCAGGTCACCCTCTGCCAACGCCTCAAGGTATGAACGCTGACCGCCTTCGCCAAAGATCAACAAGCGCGCCTCCGGCGTTCGGGTTGACCGAAAACCCTGGATCAGGATGTCGAACCCTTTCTGCTGTTCCAAACGCCCGATGGCACCAATTGTGGTCCTTGACTTGGGAGGTATCGCCTTTCGTGACAAGCGCTCAAGATCAACGGTTGGAGGAATGACGATCAGCTTTTCCGAAGTAGCCAGGCGTCGTTCCTTCATCCAGTCCGACTGCGCATGGCTGACCGCGACCACCTGATCGAAGAAGGAATAGATCACCCGCAGCATCGCAAAGAACCGACGTTTGTGTGGGACATTCAGGGTGGTGAATGCCCGGGTGTAACTGTGTTCGACATGGACCAGTCGAGTGTCCAGATGCATTGCGCGAAGCGATGAGAACGCGGGCAGGCTTCTCCAACTTGGTACGACGTGGGACACGATGACATCCGCATTCAGTTTGCCCCAAGAAAACGCGGTCCGTTTGACCTTCAACACTTTTTGCTCGACCGCGCCGGACAGATCTGATTGCGCCAAAAGATGGTCGAGCATCCGCATCACGCCACCCGCTGTGGTGTCGTCTACCAAGTGGAGGATCTTTTTCTGTTCCATGATGACGCCTCTCTCAGATCGATTGCAGTTTGGATTTCATTTGTGCCACCCGGGTGATCGGGCCGGGTCCAAACGTTTTCAACGCAAGGGCTGCGGCGAAAGTGCTGAACGATTTCATAGGTTCCTCAAGCACCGGGCGGAGGCTTTCCTGGACGCTTCGCGCAAACAACTCCCAAGCTTTGTCCCGATCGAGGTTGGTGATGGCCCGCCGCGCCAGATAGCGCAGCTGATAAGCGCGGGCCGAGGGTTCGTGCCGGGCAAAGAATTCAGGGTTCAGCGGGCGCAATTTCGCTACCATCCTCTCCCACGCCTCTAACTGGCGATCCAAAGCCGCCGAAAGCCCGCCTGCATTGATCCGGTAGTGGGTCAGAAGCCCCGGAACACCTTCGATCTGCCAATCGGTCTTCAACATCAACCGCATCCAGCATTCGATATCTTCGGACTGCCGGAATGTCTCATCGAAGACCCAATCCCGCTGGGTTTCAAAGCTCGGGCGGTAGGCCAGAGCCTCCAGCACCGTCTTTCGAATAACGGCCGCCGATCCATTGCCGATTGGGTTGCGGTTCAGAACATGTGCTGCGGTCACATCCTTCAGGCGGGGTGCTTGTTTGATCCCCATCGCGCACCCCGCCTCGTCGATTAAGGCACTGCCGGAGTAACTAACCCCCACATCCGGTTCGGCCTTGAGATGGTGAATATGAGCCGCCAGCTTCTCGGGCATCCACAGATCGTCGGCGTCGCAAAAACCGATGAACGTACCCCGCGCGGCAGCGATGCCGGTGTTTCTGGCCCCCGCCAGCCCGCGGTTGGCTTGCTGGACAACTCGTACGCGTGGATCGCTTTGGTGCGCGCGGGCGATCTCGGCGGTCGCGTCCTGCGATCCGTCATCGACGAAGATGATTTCGAAATCGTCATAGGTTTGCGCCTGCAGTGACGCGAGCGTTTCGGCCAAGGTTGCTTCGGCGTTGTAGGCCGGTAAGACGATGGATGCTGTGGGCATGGTGATCTCCTTCGGAATGCTCATGAAAACAACGCACGCTTGATCGCTTGCGGCAGGATCGGGGCCAGCGCGGCCCCTGCGGCGGTGGGTAGTCCTCGGCGCAAGGGCAGCAGGAAACTACGCGCGTGCAGCCCCAAGCCGTTACGTGTGTAAGACAGGGCTTGACCCTGATGCCCTAGTCGCAGCGCCCGGCGTGCAAGATAGCGCTGATAGATGGCCTCGGATGACCGCGACGGGAACACGCCATATGATGCGGCTGTTTTGACCGCGTAGGCCCGCCCAGCGCGCATTGCGGCCAAATCCGACGACAAGCCCCGGGCGCTGGTGCGATACCAGACTTGGAACTGATTGACCCCTTCGATGGTGAACCCTTCGCCTGCGAGGCGGATCAACAGCTCCAAGTCTTCGTTATGCACGGTTCTCGAGTCTAACCCGCCAACGGCGTTGAAGACTTCACGACGTATCGAAAGATTGGACATCGTGCAGACCGGATTCTCAGCCAACAGCTCCTGAATGGTCAGCGTTGCACTTGGAACGGCCGAGCATGTCTGAGAATCTCCGGGCTGATCGGTGAAGAACCGGATTTGCCCAAAAACTGCATCTGTTAAAGACGGCTGGAAGGCTTCGTTTAGCTGCGCCAGCTTGTCCTCGTGCCACAGATCATCCGCATCACAGAACGCCAGTATGTCACCCTTGGCCAGCTCGGCCCCATAGTTGCGGGCGGCGCTTGGGCCATCGAAGGGGCTGCTTGCGACCCGGATGCGTGGGTCTTGCGCGATGTGATCCAGCACGATGGACAGACACGCGTTTGAGGGACGGTCACCGACGCAGATCGCCTGCCAATCCGTGAAGCTTTGCGCGCGGATACTGGTCAATGTGTCGGCAATTGTATCCGCATCGGTGTGAAACGGCACGATGATGGCAAAACGGGTCATTGGAAACCGAGGCTCTCTGTTGTGTTGTGATCCCGAGGCAGCAGCATCCATGAGGCGGTCAGCATCAGGGCAGCACTGGTCAGCAGGTATCCGATCGCCACCAGCATCAGCCCGAACGGCGCCATGATCGCGGTGTTGATGATCAATGCGAATGCCAAGGCCGCGCTGACCCGCAGCTCGGCAATCGCGCGGTTCTCGGACCGTAGCCAGCCGGCCACGGCGGACCAGATGACGCTGGGTAATGCGGCAAGGCACAAGACCGAAACCACCGATGAAACCTGTTGCCACTCGGCCCCCAGCAGCAGCGGCACATAGACCGGCGCAACCGCGGCTTGCAGAAAAACCAGCGGGCTCAGCACTAGGAGGGATGTGCCGAGCCCATGACGCAGCGCCTTGGTTTTATCCGGGGCTGCGCAAAGATATGGGAAAAGAACGACTGAAAAGGCCTGCGTGAACGATGTCGCCAAGCCGAGCCCAGCGTTGAAAGCCATGAAGTAGATGCCAAGGCTCTCGGCCCCCAGCATAGCGCCGACGACAAGCTTGTCGGCCTGCAGACGCAGAACTTTGACGATCTCGACCCCCAGAACGGCCCAGCCGAACTCAACAAAGGGGCGAAGGGCAGCAATTCCTTGTTTGGTGTCCGACGCCCAAGGGCGGAGGCGGCGCATTAGGACCAGCCAGATCGGAGCAGCCAGCAAGCGGGGCAGCACCAAAGCCAGCGGCGAGGCCCAGAGCAGCGCCAGTAGCGCCGCCATGACATTCGCACCAACCACCTGCCCTCCGGCAATGGCGGCGGTCTGCTGCAGCTTGCCCTCACGCATCGCAAGCGCGGCCTGTACTAGACCGGCGGGCATGAACAGGTACTCTCCCGCCAGTATGGCGAGCAGCAGCGCCAGCGCCTCGTGCCCTATCGCGTAGAGGAACGCAGCGATAGCCAGTTGCAGCAAGAACAGCGCCCCGCACCAGACCCAGAAAATACGATGCGCGGTTTTGCAGCGTTGTTCCAGCTCGGCCTGCGGGGCTTGGATGATCCTCTGCCCCACGCCGTTTTCAGTCAACGCCTTCAGGATATCCCCCGCCGCAAGGGCAGCAGCAGCCAGACCGATCGCCTCGGGGCTGAGGCTGCGGGCCACGACGACAACGACCACAAGACGCGAGGCTTTTGCCGCCACTTCGGACACCGCGTAGGCCAGCAAGTGCCGCAAGAAACCGGAATGTGCCAATCGCTGAGTCATGTCGCCAAATGTCCAAAAAACAGTGTTGGGATCAGTTCTAATTGGCCGCGACATCCCTGTCCCAGACGCGGGCGAACAGCAGGAAGAACCATCCGGCGAGCGACCTATCCGAATGGGATAAATGGCAATCCCGATGCCGGTCTGACGCACATCAAGACACTGCTGTAGCTGTGGACGCAGTTCAGGAGAGTTCAAAATGACACGACATTTCAAAGTATTGGTATTGGGAGCCGTCAGTGCGATTGCTCTGTCGGGTTGCAGCAGCATGAAAACCCCGCGCAACATCGAACCCGTCGCAAAAGGCGACAGTTATCAAGCGCAGTACCGTGCCCCCTCGCGGCGCCGGGCAAATGGGCCCTTGCTGCAAGCGGAACATATGAATGGGCGCGCCTGTATGCCTCAGACCAGGGATCAGGGCGCAAGCGCCTTTGCCAAATGGTCTCAGCCCGTGCTTAGCGCTCTGCAGGGCGAAAAGCTTTCGCGCAATGACATGGTGCAGATCACCATCGACGGTGATGAGCTTCTCAGCGACACCTATGTTGTGTCCCGCGATGGCGATCTGAAGCTGCCCTACCTGCCGCCGGTGCGCGCGCAGGGCAGAACGACCGAGCAGGTGGAGAGGGATGTCGCCCGCGTTCTGGTGGCGGCGCAGTTCTACGACAACACCCCGCGTGTCACGGCGCGCATCAGCGATTTCGCCTCGGTCACTGTCGGCGTGAAAGGCGCAGTGTTCGAACCCCACTCGGTCGAGATCGGAGGCACTCCCGGCGACGCGCTGGATCGAGGGCGTCAGGGTGTGCTGGGGGCCTCGACCGAGGCGCGCAACTTGTCCGTCGCCATTCGCGCCGCCGGAGGGGTGCGCCCGGATGCGGATCTGTCAGCGGTCGAGCTGCACCGGCAAGGCACGATCTACCGGATGGACCTACGCGGCGTGTTCGAAGGCTCAGACCCGACCGACATCATGCTGCTGGCCGGGGATCAGATCGTGGTCAACAGCCGAGGGTGTTTCCAGGATGATCTGATGCGTCCCAGCCCGATCAGCCCGCCCGGCGTGACGCTTTATATGTCCAACCTTACGCAACCTGCCACAGGTAACGCAGAGTCGGCCATCGGACGCGACGTACGTGAAGTTCCTTATGGCACGCGCTACCTGCAGGCCGTAGTCGATACCAATTGCGTCGGCGGGGCCAAGACGACCAACGCCAATCGCAGTGCGGTCCTGTTCACCCGCAACCCGATGACGGGGAACTCGATCGTCATTGAACGCAATATCGAAAAGCTGCTGCGACGTGGGGATCGGGATGACTATGACCCCTATGTTCTGCCGGGTGATGCGATTGCCTGCTACGACAGCAAAGTGACCGGCTTGACCGAGGTCGCCCGCGCGGTTGGTATCGTCGGCGCAGCGGCACTGCTAGCCCCCTAAATCAATCCCGAGCGGGCGATGCTTTCGCCCGCTCCCAAGCGGTAGAAACTGCGGCGAGTTTGTCAGTGATGTCTTTGTGTTCTTTGACCGCAGTCTCTACCGCAATTAAAGCCTCTCGAAACTCTTCCGCGCCGAAGGTCGCTGCACTGCCAGCCAGTTTGTGACAAACCTGAGCGACTTGGGTCAAATCTGACTGGTCAAAAGCCCCGGTTTCGAGCTGTTCAGCGAACTCATCCCCTTCGGCAATAAACTTGGCATGCAGGCGGGCAAAGACGTCGGGCCCGAGGCTGTCTTGTAACCCTGCCAACTGAGCCAGCTGCGCGTGCTCCAAAATCCGCCCCTCGGTGCGCGTGACCACCGAAAGCGCCTTGCGCAGGGCATCAAGCGAGATCGGTTTGCCGAGGAACGCTGTCATACCGACGGCGCGAAAGGTTTCTACCGCGTCTGGCAAGACATTGGCCGACACCGCGATAATCGGCACATCTGCCGACTGCCCCTGACCATTGCGAATATGGCGCGCAGCGGTTGGCCCATCCATCACTGGCATGCTGATATCCATCAGGATCACGTCGAACCTCTGACTGCCGGCCCTGTCGACGCCAATCTGCCCGTTTTCCGCCGTCGTTACACGGTGACCGTCAAGCGCCAGCATGTTGCAGATGACCTCGAGGTTTATCTCGTTGTCTTCGACCACCAACAAGTTCAGAGGGCGAACGGTCTCAGTGTTGATCTTTGCAGCTTCCAACAGTTGGTCGCGTGCTGACGGCTGCAACGGCACCCTCAGCCAGAAAACGCTGCCTTCGCCAAATGTGCTTTCCGCCCCAACCTCACCTCCCATGGCCTGCGCGAACCGACGGGCAATCCCCAAACCAAGCCCGGTTCCTCCGACCGTGCGGCCGATAGAGGGGTCGCTGGTGTAGAAGTCATCAAAAATGGCGTCGATCTCATCCGCGGCGATGCCAACCCCAGTGTCGATCACACGCACTTCGTAGACATGTGCCTTACTCTGATCCGAAGGTTCACATCTTTCGACCTCGATCGACACACGGCCATTTTCGGTAAACTTGATCGCATTACCCACAAGGTTCAGCAGAATTTGCCGCAACCTTTGCGCATCAGTCGCGACATGCGGATAGGCCCCACCCACCCATTGCCAAGAGATTGAGTTGCCGCGCGAGGCCGCATTGCCGCTTTGACCATCCACCAGGTCCTGCAGCATCGCGTTCAGGTCGGTTGGCTCGTGCGCGACTGACAGCTTTCCGGCCTCGAACCGAGCAATATCCAGCACCGCATCCACATGATTTTGCAGAATCTGGCCTGAGATCTCCATATTGCGGACAAACTGAGACTGCTGTTTGGTCGCGCGTGTATTCTTGAGAAGGGTGAGGTTGCCCAGCAGCCCGTTCAATGGCGTTCTGATCTCATGGCTCATAACAGTCAGAAAATCCGATTTGGCCTTTTCCCCGGCAAGAGCGCGGTCGCGGGCCGAGACAAGCTCTTTCTGATCGGCCACGCTTTGCGAGATATCGCGGACGAAACCGATGACGATTTCCTCGTCCCCGGTCTGGGCGGATTGCAACGCAAGTTCGACGGGAAAGACATCACCATTCTTGCGCATCGCCTCAAGCTGGACGCGACCTTTGCCGACGACGTGGCGGTCTCCTCCGCTCTGCATCCGCTCCATGCCTTGGTTGTGGGCCTCGCGTAGATGCGAAGGCACAATCAATTCACCGATCGAATGCCCTTTGGCCTCTGCCTCGGAATACCCGAAAATTGCTTGTGCAGCCGCGTTGAACTCCAGCACTGTGCCGGCGGCGTTCACCACGATCACGGCATCCAATGAGGTCGAGAGGATCGTATTCATGCGTTGGTTTGCCTGCTGAATCGCCTGCCCCCGCCGATCAGCTTTGCGGTTGACCACCAAGAGGTATGCGCTGACCGCAGTCAGCGTCAGAAATAACCCACCGGACAAAACGGCCAGTTGAAACAGGCTGAGCGCGGTTTCCTCACGGCGCTGATCCGACTGGCTTGCAAAGTACGAGATCGCCGAGACCGAAAGTTCGCGCACCCGCGGAGCGATCCCCTGAGCACCGTCATAGAGATTTGACAGCCCAGCAATCAGGCCTGGGTCCTCAGCGTCGATTGTAGGCACCGAGGCCTTCAAATAGGCGGAGACGTCGTTCAGAGGTTCAACGAATTTCGGGTCACTTCGCAGCGTTTCAAACAAACGCGAGGTGTCAAGAATGTCGATACGACTATACAAAAGATCGAAACGGCGGCGGACAAGGTCCAGGTTTTCAAGACTTGGCCCTGCATCCGATACACCCGCCTCAAGCGCGTTGAGGTAGAACAGGAACTCGACTTCGACCTGCGTTAGCGTCCATTGCACGTTATCCGTCCGGGCTGACTGCCGGTCGCGCAGGTCGGATATCACCTTGGCGGACAGCAACAAAACCAAAGCAAGGGCACCCAGAACGGCGATGCCGATGAGCCCGAAAGCCCACCGGCGCCGCGAGTGGTTTTGGAAATTTCTTGTCAATGTCTGGCCCGTATCGCCCACTTCATACCGTATTGTAACCCCACGCTATTTAACGATTTCTAACCTGTCGAGTTGCCAAATACTGCGAGAGTAAATCACCTCTGTCTGGTACTTGGTGTCACTGTCGTATGGATATACGATCCATAGCGGACCTTTCTGCCGCCGTGACATCGCCGCGCCGTCCATCTCATAGGCGACAATCGGGTCCTGTGCCGAGATCGACGCCACAGGGATCTCAACCGCGTAGTCGTTGATCGCCGTCGCCCGGATCGCCTCGCCCTCTGCTCCGATCCGTTCCAGCAAGACAGACAGGGGGACGCCGACAAAGTTGGTTTCGCCTTCAGTCCAGATCGTCGAGGTTTCAAAACTGCGCTGCGGTAGCGCCTTCAACATTTCCATATCGAACTGCGCCGCCCCTTCGGGCCCGGTCTGTGCGATATTGCCCGAAATGGTCAGGACGACCTCACCTGACGGGGCCGCCAAGTCTTCGGCTTGCGCAGACGTCAGGCAAAAAGTGAACGCCGCTGTTATGATCGCAAAAAACAGACGCATCTTGGTCTCCATTTCTTTGACCATAAGAAACCAGAAATAGGTCCGCAGCGACAGATGGGCATGGGGATACGCACCTATCCGTTCGGATAGGTGCCTCTGTCTTATGCGGCGGCAGACAGGAGGTTCATGCGCTGACGTAGCATGGATTTGAACCCGTCCCGCAGTTCGGCACGTTGCAACGCAAAGACGGTGGTTGCCTCAAGATATCCGGCGACCGATCCACAATCGAAGCGCTCTCCTTGAAAGGCGAAGCCGTGGCAACCGGTCCTTTCGATATCCGCCGCGATCGCATCGGTCAGTTGGATTTCATTGCCCGCGCCGGGTGCCAATCCGTTCAGCTGATCGAAGATCGAAGGGTGCAGCAGATATCGCCCGACAATGCCAAACTCGGATGGGGCCTGGTCGGCGGATGGCTTTTCAACCAACCCTTTCAGATGTTGCACCTGCCCTCTCCTTTGCTCGATATCGACCACGCCATAAGCGCTGATCCGGTCGGATAGGACGGCTTCGGTCGCGATCATGTGGCTGCCTTCAAAGTTCTGGACCATTTGCGCCAGGACCGGACGCTGCGCGTGGATCACATCATCCGGCAAGATCACGGCAAAGGGTTCATTACCGACAATGTCACGCGCCAGAGAGACTGCGTGGCCCAGACCGCGCGGGCTGTCTTGTTGGATAAAACTGTATGTCTCGTCCTCAAGGTGCGTGCAGCGTAATCGGTTCAGCAGGGTGGTTTTGCCGCCATCCTTCAGTTTGCGCTCCAGCCCCGGGTTCCGCCCAAAATACGTCTCCAGCGCGGATTGGCCGGTTGAGGTGATAAAGATGAATTCATCAATCCCGGCGGCGCGGGCCTCGTCCACCGCATATTGGATCAAGGGACGGTCGATCAGTGGCAACATCTCCTTGGTCACCGATTTGGTGGCGGGCAAAAACCTTGTGCCCAGACCCGCGACTGGGAATACAGCTTTGCGAATACGTGTCATTTCAATGCTCCTAGGTTTGATCAGTAAGCGCCTCTGCCCGAGACGACGGCACGTGCGGTCATTGCGATGAGAAATAGGTTCAGAAGGGGCGAGCGGGCGCGGACATAGGCCGTATCCAGTTCGATCATGCGGTCAAAGCCGATGCCCGCGCGGCCCGAAACCTGCCAGAGGCCAGTGATACCGGGACGCACCTGAAGGCGCTCAAGTGCTTGTTCAGGATAGGCTGCAACCTCTTCGGGCAAGGCCGGGCGCGGGCCAACCAAAGACATATCCCCTTTCAGCACGTTGAAGATTTGCGGCAGTTCATCCAGCGAGGACCGGCGCAGAACTTTCCCAACACGGGTGATACGCGGGTCATTTTTTGCTTTGAAGCACACGCCTTCACGATCCGAATGGGCGAGGAGGTCCGCACGCTGGGTTTCGGCGTACTGCGTCATAGAGCGGAACTTGTACATCGTGAAAGGCACGCCGTTTCGACCGATACGTGTCTGTCGAAAAAAGGCGGGGCCGCGACTGTCCAATCGCACCAATGCGGCGATTGCGGCCATAGGCAGGGCCAGAAGAGACAGCGCGACCACCGCCAAAGTGAGGTCCAGCAGGCGACAAGCTGAGACCTTGGGAACAGAATTGTACGAGGCACGCCCGAGAAACTCGAAATTACCCATTAGATATCTGCGGGCCATGCGACGGGGCTCCATCGCCAACCGCCATGCCCACTCCATCCGGAAGCGCCGAACAATGCGCGGTGCCCGGCGCACGTTGCCAGCCAGGAAATCAAACAAAGCACCCACGCCCAGCGCGATACAAGGATCAAGCCGGTGGCGGTTCTGCGTGATCCACAGCTCCTGCAGCGGGACGCCCATCGCGACCAACAGGATGTCCGCGCCGGACTGGTTGATATCGTCGATCGCCTCATCAACCCGCGCGGCCCCCGCGTAGCCATCGCGGGTACCAGCCACGGCCAAATCGGGGAACATGTGCTGCAACCGCGCCGCCGCTGCCTGAGCTGTTCCGGGACGTCCCCCCAACAGGTAGACCGACTGCCCAAGGCACGCCGCGCGTTTCAGCAGTTTGGGCACAAAGTCCGTACCGTTCAGGTTCTCGGCCAACGGGACGCCTTGCAACTTTGCCGCGACCTCTACTCCAATTCCGTCAGGTAGGATCATATCTGCCCGGGCCAATGCTGCTCGATAGGTATGGTTACGGGCCCGTATGTTTGCGCAATGTGCGTTCAGGAAAAATACCGTCCGGCGCGTCCCATCCAGCAGTTTTGAGATCACCTGTCCAGATTGGGCATTCACAATTGGCAAACCCAAAATCTCGGTCTTTTTCAGCGGTGGTATGGGTGTTGGCTGCGCGCCTTTGTACATATCTTGGACTGACAGGAACTGCATGGAACTCTCCGATCAACGATGACAATCTGTGGCTTCAGACTGCCAATGTGATCCTGCAACCGATAGGCGAGCATCCGGAGAGGGATCGGAGAATAGGTCTATTCAAGCGCCCCCGCAGCACATAGCGTGGTGGAAACGGCCCGCTGACCTATCCGATTGGATATTCACCTGTCCGTCAGGAAGGCTTCATGCCATGGGTTCAATGATTTATTAACGCATTTGGGTGTGGTTGGGGGCAGACGGAGATTTGAGATGAAAGTTCTTATTGCTGACGACCACGAGCTTATTTTGGACACGCTCGTTGCCTTTATAGATGCCGCAGGCGGGATCGAGGTAGAGACCGCGCCGGATTTCCCGGGCGCGAAGACTCTGATTGAGAACGACGGAGCCTTTGATCTGGTCCTTCTGGACCTGAACATGCCCGGCATGAACGGGTTGGCCGGACTTGAAACCTGCATCGCTTTGGACGGTGCCCAGCATGTGGCATTGTTTACCGGCGACACCTCGCGCGATCTGGCGCAACGCGCGCTGGAACTTGGCGCGGCCGGTTTCGTCCCCAAAACTCTTCCGGCCAAATCCCTGGTGAACGCGATCCGTTTTATGGCGATGGGAGAACAATACCTTCCTGCTGGTTTCATGAACGCAGAGCAGCCCGAAGACTCCCACCCCATGGCTCAAAAACTCACAGAGCGAGAGCGGCAAGTGCTCAAGGGACTGACTGAGGGCAAATCCAACAAGGAAATCGCCCGCGATCTGGATCTGTCAGAGCCGACGATCAAACTGCATATGAAGACTTTGTACCGCAAAGTTGGTGTCAGCAATCGAACCCAGGCCGCCTTGGCCGCGCGCGAGGCGGGGTTGTTCTAAGCGTCACTATCCAAAGGGATAGGGGGCGCTCCCAATCCCCTCGGCCCCTAGCCTGCTGAGCGAATGATCGGCGATCAGATGCGGTGTATCACCCTTGCAAGAAAGGGTTTTTCCATGCCGCAACAGATTTCGAACTCCTCTGATTCCACGCGCGACATGCAATTTCTGCATTGGGTGCGCATTTCCCGATCCAATTTTAGAACGCTGGGGTGGCGTCGCATCTTAAAGGGTGGGCGCCTTAGCGATCTAGGCCGCCTGCCCCGTTACGTGGCACTGTTCCTTCTGGGGGCGAGTTGCATCTGGGCCCCGATCAGCGGATATCTGGCAACCGCGCCAGTCAAATACACCTCACACGCATCGCTTATCCTGCCAGGGTCTGGCGCTTCGGCATCGGTGAACCTGGCCAATATCGGTCAGGCATCCTCATACGCGAATTCTGCCTTTGCCAACGGTTCGATCAGCCCGACCGAGACGTATAAACGTTTGTTGTCGGCCGATCGCATCCTCGATGCGGCAGCCAAGGCGGTAGAGGCTGACCGAGATGCGTTTGGCAAGCCGCGGGTTCAACTGGTCGATCAAACCAGCCTGATCCATATCGAGCTTCAAGCGGCCTCTCCGGCTGACGCTCAGCAATATGGTGACGCCCTTGTGGCGGCTCTTTTCGCCGAAATTGACGCCCTGCGCGCCGATGAAATTGCCACCCGTAAGGCCAGCAATACGGGCGCGATCGAAGACTACACGCGCGCAATTCAGGCCACACGGGCCGAAATCAAACAGCTGCAGTCGCAAAGCGGCCTAGTATCAGTCGCGCAATACCAAGAGCAGGTCGCTGCAAATGACCGTGCAAAGCAGGAGTTGCGTACGCAGGAGAGCGAGCTGGCACGCCAATCGGAACGTGTCGCCGCGCTTCAAGTCGCGTTGGATCTGCCCTCTGATGCAGCGGCGGCAACGCTGAAACTCTATGCTGATGCGCAGTACCTATCGTTGCTTGAGGACGTGTCGGCGGGGGCTGCAAAGCTGGCGCAAGCTGACGCGACCTATGGATCGCGCCATCCGATCTACGTGAATGCCCAAAACGACTATGAAGGGGCGCGTTCAGTTGCGTTACAACGCGCGTCGCAGGTGACGGGCTTGACGGCCGAGCAGCTCGGTGGACTGGATCGCGCGCCGGAAGGGCAACGGGCGCAGTTGCTCAGCGAGTTGGTGCGCGAGGATGCCTTGCGTGCGGGATTGGAAGAACATGTCGCGACGCTGCGCACACAAGTTCGTCTGGAAACTCTGCGCTTGTCAGACCTCGCCCCCATCGCCGCTGAGTTGGAGGACCGGCAGAGAGATTTCGCAGTGGCAGAAGCCGTGTTCGCCTCTGCCATCGCTCGGTCCGAGTCGAAAAAAACCGATGTCTACGCCTCCTACCCGTTGATCCAAATGTTGGAAAACCCGTCGCTTCCGACCCGCCCGACTTCACCGAACAAGAAGATCTCGATTGCCGCCGGGATCGCCGCAAGCTTTATGCTGCTGATGGGTTTGGTGCTGGCATGGGTCCGGAACCCGCTGATCTCAAAGCTGCTGAAAGACCAGAGAGAGGCCGCAGTTTGACGCGTGTAGCCCCTCAAACCCCGGCCGAAAAGATCGTCTGGTACACGCTGATCTGGACCTGGCCGTTCTACGGGCTCGGTGCGCTCTATGTTGTCGGTCCAGTGCTGGGTTGGATGTTGGCTGCGATGGCCGGATTGTCACTTTACCTTGGCCCGGCGATCCGCTCGGACATGCGCGCAACCGGCCCCGTCCCCGCCTTGGTCTGGATCTGGAGCGTTGGCATGCTGGTTATGCTGGTCTCACTTTGGGCAGGCCACGCGGATTGGAACCTCGGCACCAGCAAAACGATCAAATCGAGCATCGGTTGGGCCAAGGGTTGGGCGCTGATCCCGTTGTTTATCCTTGCAGGGGCGGTTTTACCAATCCGGCGAGCGGTTTTAGTAAGAGGACAATGCGCGCTGGGCCTTTGGACCTTGTGCATTCTGCCGTTGTTAATTGTCGCCCCCTATGCCGGTCTGCCACATCTGCTGTTTACGTCTCCGTTGAAAGCAGTGGGCGGCCCGGGGCCTGAGTATTTCTCGGTCTACCTGTATACAATCGACCCCGCCGGCGGCACGCCGCGTTGGCAGTTCTTTGCGCCTTGGTCGCCATTCGCGGCCTTGCTGGGCGTCTGCATGGTCTTGTTTGCTCTCGAAGAAAAGCACCGCAGCTGGAAGGTGATCGGTTTGGCTACCGGAGTTCTGATGATCCTGATGTCCAAGTCCCGTATGGGCTTGGTTGGATTAGTAGTCTGCTCGCTGTCACCCCGCCTTTTGCCGCTTGTCGCCCGCAGCTTGGGATGGCTGTTATTGTCTACAGCCACCACAGCCATAGCCGTTTGGGGCGCAGTCTTTGTCGAATTCGGCAACCGAGCCCTCTACAGCTTCAGATCCGCGCGCGCCGACAGTACACGCGTACGCGAAACGCTGCAGCGTATTGCGTATGAGCGGTGGCAATCGGATGCTATGATATTCGGGCATGGCACAGTCAGACCCGGAGCGCATCTTGTCGAATACATGCCGATCGGCAGCCATCACACCTGGTACGGGTTGCTATTCGTCAAAGGGTTGACCGGATTTGCCGCGTTTCTCATCCCTTTCCTCGTTCATTTCGCAATCGTCACCTTGGACGCCATAAAGTCGGAACGCGGGAGGCTGCCGCTCGGGCTGTTGCTCACTGTTCTCCTGCTGACTTTTGGAGAGAACGTCGAAATCCAAACCTATCTCCTCTGGCCGACCTTACTGATGCTCGGATTGCATTTGCGAGAGGTCAAATCAGTGTGTCTGGGAAGCTGATACGCCGCTAGGATTGTTGCGATACCAGCGTAGTGTCAGACGTCATTCTTTTGGGTTGGTTCAATTACCACTCTCGAGAACGAATGGTAGAGGGTGCTGTCAGACTAATTCGAACCAGTCTCAGTTTGCTGCGGAAACCGCGAACCTATCCGGAACAAAGCTGACGCCACTCGCTAAGAGCGGCGGCGCGGGTCAGCTTGAAGGTATCTCGACTGGCTAGCGATCTTTCCCGGTTGAAGTGGTTGTAGACGGAAGAATGGACGGAGGCGAATTTCTGTAAACTTCGCATGCGTTTGAAACGTTGCATCGCGCGTTCGCGTCGTCGAAATGGGAGGTGCGAATTCTCGACGCGGTTGTTGAGCCACCTGCCCGTCCTTTGTTTTTCAAGCGCGCCCATTTCTCTGAGCGCAGCCTTGTAGGAAGCGAAGCGATCTGTGACGATCTCTTTGGCGCAACCGTGTCGCTTCATCAATTTCTTTAGGAATTTCAGTGCTGCAGCTTTGTTTCGGCGTTTGGTGACAACGGCTTCCAGCACCTCACCTTCGTGATCAACAGCCCGCCAAAGATAATGCCGCTTGCCATTCACCTTCACGAAAACCTCGTCAACGTGCCACTTCCATTTGGAGAAGGCGCGCAGTTGCTGCACACGCTTTCTTCGGATCTCCGCAGCAAACACCGGCCCGAACCTGTTCCACCAATATCGGACAGTTTCGTGGCTAACGTCGATGCCTCGCTCGTGCAACAGATCTTCGACATTCCGAAGCGAGAGCGGGAAACGGATGTACAGCATAACCGCCAAGCGGATGATCTCGGGACTGGTTTTAAAGTATTTGAAAGACATGGGTCTGGTCATGGGCAAAAGCTACGCAACCACCCTGCCCGCCTCAAGCAAAGTTCTTCTGACAAGACCCTGCGCCTAATCCGGGTCGCTTTCTGCCCGGGATAGCGGTCGTTCACGCTAGGTGCAGCGAATGACCGCTCCGAGCCCAAGGCGGAATCCCATCGTCAGGTCTAACTATTCAGAGAAGTGGAAAACCCCAAATTCCTCTCGGGTAAAGGTCTAAGGTTTGCTAGACAGCGTCACCAAGAACGCAACCAAGTCTGCAATCTCCTGCTCGGATAAACTCAATTTCGCGAGTATGGCTTCACCATCAGAGTGCAACCGTTCCATGTCAATTTCGCTGTAGTGTCGGATTACCGCATCCAAGTCGACCAAGTTGCCGTTATGCATGTAGGGCGCTGTTTCGGCTACGCCCCGCAGGCTGGGTGTCCTGAAGGTTCCAAAGTCAGAATGGCTCCTGCGCACACCGCGAACTGCCCAAGCCCCTTGCTTATCCGGATCGTCGCTCCAATCCCCGTCCAGGGTATATTTGCTTGATAGTAATATGTTCAATCCGCCAAACCGCCCTTCGTCTACTTCGGCTCCGTTTAGAAAATATGGTACGCCGGCGTCGTGGAACTCGTTGTTGGAGAATCTTGGACCGTTGTGGCAAAACACACAATTGCCGCGTCCCAAGAACAACTGAAGACCTCTCTGTGCAGCTTCAGGATAGTTCGCCGCCTCGGCAAAATCGCTGCGTTCCAGCGCGTCTCTAAAATCGTCAAATTGTGTCGGTTCTGTAATTAAAGTTTCCAGGTAGGCTGATAAAGCTTTGGCCGTGTTTACCAAAACCAATTCTGGGTCTTGCTTTTGGATCTCACCAAAAATCTTCTCAAAGTCATAAATATACGGACTGTCAGAAATTGCTGCTTTCAGACTCTCTCTATTGTGCGCCATCTCTTCGTCTTCGATGATGGGATGTAAGCTGGCGGCCCAGAGGTTGTCACTCTTGCCGCCCCAACCGTACCATCGAAGACCCGCTAGGTTTCTCAGAGATGGCGTGTTCCGATCTAGCAGAATCCGGCCGAATGCGCGCGCTTCTTTCGTAGTAAATGCCTGCTCAGGATCATGGCAACTTGCGCAGGCAAAGGCACCATCGACGGACAACAACGGATCGTTGAACAAAGCCTCGCCGAGCGCAATCGCGCTGACATCGTTTGAAACTCTGTTACTTGGATCCGGCTGCAAAGATGGTGGCCACGGTCCGAAGGAAAGCGTTTGTTCAATTTCGTCTTCAGACAACAAAACTTCTGCATTCGCGGCACTTGCCAAGACCACCAACGCGACTGACACCCAAAGCCTCATCTCAGCTCAAGCTCACTTGTATAGGAAACCGATTGCCCATTGTAGTCGACGTCCACTTGCAGTTCCCACAAACCTGGCATGTGAAACAACAGGTCATCGATACGGAATTTTCCTTCGTCCAACGCCGTTACCTTGGGAGTGTAGTTTAAACCGTGTTGGTGAGCCGGCATGATTGCATCGACAAGTATTTCCCTCACGGGAGTTTCATTGCAGACTTCGATTAGAATGGAAAACGGTTGAGCCAGTGGAATGACTCCTGACGAGACATAGACCTCAGGTGCGTTTGCGGCATCTGAAGCTGCGCGTTGCCCCACCGCTTCACACGCAGCGACCGGCCCTGATGAAATCAAAAACCAAAAAGCCCAGAGGTTCATTCTGTTGCCAGCATACGTTCCGCGTTTACGTACGCAATATTGTCTGCAATCTGATTTGGAAGAAGGCTTAACCATTCACGCGAATAGTCGGCATGAGGGCCAACGTAGTACCAACGCTCTGGGGCGAATGTATCCGTGCCAACCATAAAACGATCGGGATGTGCTTCAAACGCGGCCTTCCAACCAGGGTCGACGCGGCCCTGTGAAATCATACCTGAACGAAACGCTAGATCGGCCCAGAGTCTAGGGTGGGTGTCCAGGGCGTCTACCACACTTTCAGGATCGACAAAGCCTGAATGGGCCCACAAAACGCGGGCTTCGGGCCATGTTTCGAAAATCAGGTCAACCGCCTCGCGATCGCCGTGGTGATGCAGAATTAAATTCCGTTCTTTTGCCAAAGCGATCATATGCTGGATGACCGGCGTTTTGATATCATTGCCATAAGCGTGAAACTCGCCGATGGCTTCGTATTCGTTCTTCGCCAGATTTGTTTCCAGATAGTCGACTACAGTTTCGTCGTGCATCCAGGTGTTGATCTCTCCGCGACGACGGTAAGGACGAAGTGCCGGGACAACGATATCTGGCGCTGCGTCCAAGAGCAGTTGAGTACCATTGTCATCAGAGCTGGAAACAAGCGCCTTTCGCACGCCAGCATCCCGCAAAATCCTAGCCACTTGTTCAGGTGGGACCAGCTCCACAGCGTCGTGACTGTAGTGAATATGCGCATCAAAGATTGGTCGGTCATCTGCGGTCGCTGTACCGTTCAAAACGACTAAGGCAAAGAGAAGGAGATATCTTAGCACCGTAAGCTTCCTCATTTGAACTATTGCATTTCTGACAGTGGTGTATCGTAGCAGAACGTCCAGAGCCTACGACGATCGGCCAGTATAAAGCCAATCATTTTGCCAGTTGATTTTGGTCGCGTAGAACGCCTGCTTTGTCCGCAGAGCAATCATTCGTCGCAACTCTTTTCAATGTCCGCTTTGCGGAACAAACGGTCTCAGCGTTTTTCTCGAGTGTTGCGACCAAGCGCTACTCATCCAAGAAACGGGTATTGTTTTTTGGTTTGCGCTTATCCAAGCGGTCGACCGCCGATACTTCTCAGAACTAGCGGCTTGTTGCTCGCATCGAGGCGCGATGAATTCTTAACTCATTATTATTGCGGATTTTTGTAACGCTGGGTCGGGGTGCACCCAATCTGCGGCGGCTTTCACTCGGCTGTCGCTCAAATTGAACATGAACATTCACAATGCGCGCTGATTACCTCGGCGCGTGGCAAGAGAGGTGCGCTATGAAGCAGAGCTCCGCAAGAAGACAACCAAGAGACGATCGACAAGACCGCCGGTCAAACGAGAACTTCGAAGAGCGCGGTGATCGTCAACGTGAAGATCGACGTGGCCGAGACGAAAACCCACGTTCCGAAGATGTAAGCGAGATAGTAGCTCGCGCCGTAGATGGAACCGGCAACAACGCGGCGAAAGTTGACTGGGGTTCTGCCGGACAGGACCTACTTAGACTGGCACCAAACAGTTTTGTGGATGGTATCGGAGAGATGGACGTCAGCAGACCAAATCCACGTGCAATCTCCAATGCGGTTGTTGCCCAGGAAGGTGAGATTCCCAGCAGTTTTGGTATCAGCGATATGGTTTGGGCCTGGGGTCAGTTTATTGATCATGACCTTGACCTGACCGAGGGCGGAGACACCGAATTCGCTCCGATCGTCGCCCCTGTGGGTGATACTGTTTTTGAGCCCGGCGGCGTAATTTCCTTCTTCCGGGCTGATCCGGTTGAAGGCAGTGGCGAGGATTTTGAGCGCACATATCACAACGAAATCACGGCGTTTATTGATGGCAGTATGCTTTATGGCTCTGACCAAGCTACAGCCGCCACACTGCGTGATGGAGCCTATCTGATACTGGACGACAATGGGTTGCTAGTTCAAACCGAGGATGGCGGTGTTCTTGCGGGGGACGTACGCGCAGCAGAGAATATCGCGCTGACGTCTCTGCACACACTGTTCGCGCGCGAACACAACCGGTGGGTGGATACACTTGCAGAACGACAGCCTGGTTTGTCCGAAGAAGAGCTTTTTGATGCAGCCCGCATGCGGGTCGAGGCAGAGTTGCAGGCGATTACCTTCAACGACTTCCTACCAATCCTCGTCGGTGAAGAAGCTATCTCTAGTTATTTCGGATATGATCCGACGATCAATCCGGGTATCGCAGTCGAATTCTCAGCTGCGGCCTATCGGTTTGGCCATTCTCTTTTGTCGTCAGATCTGTTGCGTCTTAACGAAGATGGCAGCAGCATCGCGGAAGGGTCTATTGCGCTGCAGGATGCCTTCTTAAACCCGCAAGCCATTGAAGACGCAGGGGGAATTGATCCAATCCTACGCGGATTGATGGGAAGCACAGCCCAAGAGCTTGATACTATGGTCGTCGAGGACGTACGTTCCTTCCTGTTTGCTCCCGATGGGTCCTTCGGGCTGGATTTGGCATCGATCAATATTCAGCGCGGTCGAGACCTTGGCGTCGCCAGCTACAACGACCTGCGTGAAGCGTTCGGTCTGGAACGGGTGGAAGACTTCTCGGGCGTGACATCGGATGCCGAAATAGCGGCAACGCTTTCGGACCTTTACGACAGTGTTGACGACCTAGACGCCTGGATCGGCGGGCTGGCCGAAGACCCCGCAGACGGCGGTATTCTGGGTGAAACCTTCTCGGCAGTGATAGTCGATCAGTTCCTGCGTCTGCGGGATGGCGATGCCTATTGGAGTGAAGCCGGGTATCTGAACAAAAGTGACGTAAAGGCCCTCTGGGATACGACTCTGGCGGATGTGATTGCGGCAAACACTGGTATCGAGCATCAGCAAGAGGATGTATTCTTTGCTGCTGGACGTATCGGCGGAACCAATGAAAACGATGTTCTCACTGGGACCGATGACCGCGATCTCTTGATTGGCTTTGAAGGCGATGACGTAATCACCGCAGCAAACGGCGATACCGTGGTTGGCGGTAGCGGAACCGACCGGTTTGTCTTTGAAGAAGGCGGAGCATTCATCGCTGACTTTAGCAAAGCAGATGACGATATGATCCAGATTGATGGCAGTGCCTCGCGTGTTTTAATCAGCTACGAAGTGGAGGACGACGAAATCACAACGCTGCTAACGTTGTCATACGGTCGTCGAAGCGAAGTCGAGGAACAGGAAATCCTGATCGCTGGAGACATCGTGGAGGCGGATGATCTAGAGACACAGATCTCGATCAGCGTTGACCACAGTAGCCTAGACTTGATTGCCTAGATGCTGACGAGAGGCAACACTTTGGCAATTGACTAAGACTTCATACACAGTCAGAAAATTTGCCTCTGGTATTCGCAAACAGGGCCTGCTCTGTTTGCGATTTTATCCACTACCTTTGTCATGTTTGGAAAATAAGTTGGCCAATAAATCCGCATTTAGTTCCGACGGGATAAAGTTCTCAGTACACGGCGAATTCACAGACGATACCATGGTGTTTCAACGCGGTTTGTGCGACACCGCTCAATTTCCAATTGAGGCTTTTCCGAAGGACACAATTACAAGTGTTGCCGCGATGGAATTTCGCGGACATGGCGACTCAGAAACCGGGCCTGTTGATGACTTCTCGATCAGACAATTCACAGACGACACAATTGCGCTCATAGAGGCAAAGGCTTCCCGTCCTGTGGTAATCGGTGGTATTTCCATGGGTTCTGCAGTTGCTCTGCGTGTGGCAGCTAAGCGACCTGAGCTTATCCGAGCATTGGTGGGGTGCTGTCAGACGAATTCGAACCAGTGTCAGTTTGCTGCGAAAACCGCGTACCTATCCGGAACAAAGTTGACGCCACTCGGCGAGAGTGGCGGCGCGGGTCAGCTTGAAGGTGTCTCGATTGGCTAGCGATCTTTCCTGGTTGAAATGGTTGTAGACGAAGGAATGGACGGCGGCGCACTTCTGCAAACTTCGCATGCGCCTGAAACGCTGCATCGCGCGTTGGCGCCGCCGTAACGGGAGGAGCGAGTTCTCGACGCGGTCGTTCAGCCACCCTCACGTCTGTTGTTTTTCAGCGGCTCCTAGCTCTCTGAGCGCGGCTCGATACGATGCGAAGCGGTATGTGACGATGGTTTCCGCTCAACCGTGTCGCTCTATCAATTTCTTGACGAATTTCAGTGCTGCAGCTTTGTTACGGCGCTTCGTTACAACGGCTTCCAGCACCTCACCTTCGTGATCAACATCCCGCCAAAGATAATGCCGCTTGCCATTCACCTTCACGATAGCCTCGTCAACGTGCCACTTCCATTTGGAGAAGGCGCGCAGGTGCTGAACACGCTTCCGTCGGATCTCAGCTGCAAACATTGGACCAAACCTGTTCCACCAATATCGGACAGTTTCGTGGCTCGCGTCGATGCCTCGCTCGTGCAACAGATCTTCGACGTTTCGAAGCTAGAGCGGGAAACGGATATACAGCATCACCGCAAAGCGGATGATCTCGGGGCTGGTTTTGAAGTACTTGAAAGAAGCAGGTCTGGTCATGGGAAAAAGCTACGCAACCGCCCTGCCCGCCTCAAGCCAAGTTCTTCTGACAAGGCCGTTCCACCAATATCGGACAATTTCGTGGCTTATGTCGATGCCTCGCTCATGCAGCAGATCTTCGACATTCCGAAGCAAGAGAGGGAAACGGATGCACAGCATCACCGCAAGGCGGATGACCGCGGGACTGGTTTTGAAGTATTTGAAATAGGCAGGTCCGGTCATGGGCAAAAGCTACGCAACAACCCTACCCCGCTCAATCAAAGTTCTTCTGACAAGACCAATCCCGCTGCTACACTCCTAATCTGGCTGGAATTGAAATAGTCTGAAACCCAGCGACTGACACCGTGGCGTGCAAAGCAGTCAATTTATGTAAGACCGGGAAAATATGGCGCTTGAAGAACCTTTCACAGAACTCAAAATAAGAACTCAGGGAACTGGCTTTTACAAAGGATATAGCCTGCCGATTGCGCTGGTAAGCAAACTTTCGGTTTCTCTGCTCGTTCTCTGGGCGCTGGTTTGGCCACTATCTGCGAACGATAAACTGCGATCCTGGAAGTCAGGAGTGCTGGCCGAGTTCAACACATTTTACAACCTTTCCGTTGGATTATTTGTATTTTTCCTTTTCCTTATCGCGCTCATACCTTCAACCGGCCGGATGAGGCTGGGTTTAGAAGATGAGAAACCGGAATTTTCAAACTTCTCTTGGTTTTCGATGATGTTTGGGGCGGGTCTAGGCGTGGGCCTAATGGTCTATGCAACCGCCGAACCACTCGGCCTTTGGGAAACAAATCCATTGACTATTTCCGGGGAAGTCGCACCCAAAAGCGAGGACGCTATTGATGGAGCCTACCGCTATACCTTTTTGCACACCGGATTTCACGCCTGGGCAATATACGTCGTCACCGGCCTTAGCCTTGCCTATTATGCGTTTACAAGAGGCATGCCGCTAACAATCCGCACTGCACTGACCCCATTGCTTGGAGAATACTCAAACGGTGTTGCAGGCCATGTGGTCGATGTACTCGGCGTCGTTGCGACAATACTCGGCGTGGCGGTAACGATCGGTTATGGCGTTTCTCAATTGGTGGACGGTGCGTTTTTAATTACCGGTGCGAATTGGCTTGTTGAAAAAGAAGTAACCAAAGTGATCCCGTCAACCGCCGGCCTAATTACGGCGTTGATCGTTGTTATGATTATGTCGACACTCTCAGCCGTCTCTGGCGTGGGGCGTGGTGTCAAATACTTGTCAAATATTAATCTTCTCTTTTCACTGGTATTGCTGGCGGTATTCATTGTTTATGGTTCATTCGCTTTTGCGGCGACGACCTACGCCACAGCACTGGTTGACTATATCAAAAACTTTGTCCCGCTGAGTTTCCAAGCTTTTCGACCGATTTCCGAAGGCGAGTTTGGCTCCGCATTGCCAGCTGAGGCTGCGCCCTTTGTCGGCGAACTCTTCGCGGGTGCAACTGATCCCTGGGGAACAAAAGCAACCTATCTTGAGGGTTTGAGCAACGATACAGCCGATCTTTCTGACGCGACCAAGACTGCAGCTTATGACGCGGGCACACGAGGCAGGTTGTTCGGATGGCAGGCCGGATGGACTACATTTTATTGGGCATGGTGGATCGCGTTTTCGCCCTTTGTCGGCCTTTTCCTAGCGCGTATCTCCAGAGGGCGAACCGTACGCGAGTTCATATTTGGCGCGGTCATTGCCCCGTCCCTCGTTTGTTTCGCGTGGATGGCCATTCTGGGTGGAGCGGCCATCGATCTGGAACTAAATGGGAATGCAAGTGGATCAATCCTCGCAGCTTCAACGACGGCAACCCTGTTCGTCACATTGGGGGAAATGATATCGGGCAACTTGCTCGCGGTAGTGAGTGTCATGTGTGTGCTCTTAACCATGACATTCCTTGTCACGTCCGCCGACTCTGGCATCCTTGTGATGAACACGATCATGTCCGGTGGGTCTGAAAACACCGGCCTTCTTCATCGTATCCTTTGGGGTGTTCTTCTGACTCTTGTAATTGGAACTTTGCTGATCGCTGGCGGCGGCGGATTGGAAGCATTGACCAATTCGATGATCATCGGGGCATTGCCGTTCAGCGTCGTTTTGCTACTGATGTGCGTCTCTCTGGCCAAAGCAATGATCAACGACTTGCGCCGATTGAACCACAAGACTCGGACGGGTTCGTGATTGCCCGTGGCTAGTTCCCAGTCACCTACTCCCGCGAATCGACCGAGTGCCAAAGTGTTTAGGAAACATCGATTGCAGCACAAACAGGCAGATCTTCAAAGCCTCGGAGGGGTTGAAGATATCTGAGTGCAAATGGTAGTCGGTCCAAAGCCCTTCCAACAAAGCAACCAACGCGTCTGTTGCAAGTTTGGCGCTTACATCCTCGTATTCGCCTTCACCCTTTATTTGTTCCAACAACTCCAGGATCACCGCGCGGAAACCTTTGTCGCGCGAGTCGATGAAAGGAAATATGTTCGGGTTCGAGAGCGCTTCAGCCCGAAAGGAAAACCAGATCGCGACGTCCCGCGCATTTAGGACCAGTGGGTCGAAATCTGCCTTTATAATAGAGACTAGCTTGTCTGCCGGGTCTAACTCTGGATTGACTGCAATGGCCGTCCACTGCTCCGCGTATCGGACTGACAATTCCTCAGCCACTGCAAGCAGCAGCTTTTCCTTGGAACCAAAGTGTAGGTTGACCATCCCTTGCGATAATCCCGACAATTCTTGGATTCTTGCCGAAGTTGTTCCGCGTATTCCGTATCTATAAATGGCGTCCGCAGCCGATTGGATCAGCAGCTTTCGGTTCTGCAATTTACCCAGGTCTCGGGCATTGGTTGGTGTATCACGCTCGAGATTAATCTTATTTCTCCTTCACTGGGGTAGTCGCCTTTGTCTTCTCGCATTTAGCGTTAAGACAGTTCAAGGATTGACATTAAATGAATGCTTGTTCAATTTGTGATTTATATTACATTAAGGTGCTGCATGACCCTTTTCAACTCCGACTTTCGGTCCATACGAGAATGGGACAACGAACATTTCCTGCACCCTTGGGAAGGGATGTCACACCTTGGCCAAAATGAACGAACCTTTGCCGAAAGCGGCCTTGGCGTTCATGTCGTCACAGAGGACGGAAAGCGCCTGATAGACGGCCCTGCTGGCATGTGGTGCATTCAATTGGGCTATGGAAACAACGAGATTGCCGATGCGATGGCTCAGCAGGTGAAACAGATGGCGTATTTTTCGCCCTTCAACAACGCCAACTCAACTCCGGCCCGTTTGGCACATGAAATCGCCAAGAGAACGCCGGGCGATTTGAACCATGTGTTCTTCACGACCGGTGGTTCAACGGCCGTGGATAGCGCTCTGCGGTTTGTACAATTTCGCAATAACCTGTTGGGAAAACCTCAAAAGAAAATCGTGATCTCGCGCCAGAAAGCATATCACGGATCGACCTATTTGGCGGCCTCGGTATCCGGAAAAGAGCGCGACAAAGGGTGGTTGGACCAAGCCTCGGACCTGACGCGGTTTTTGCCGAACGTGAATCCGTATATACGTCGCCCCGATCAGACGGTCGATGACTTTCTGGACGAAAAAATTGCAGATCTGGAGAACATGATACTGCAAACCGGAGCAGACAAGGTCGCTGCCTTCATCGCTGAACCGATACTGTGCTCTGGTGGCGTCATTGTGCCTCCGCAGGGGTATCATCAGCGCTGTCTTGAAATCTGCCGGAAATACGATGTCCTGTATATTTCAGACGAGGTCGTAACCGGATTTGGGCGGCTTGGACATTGGTTTGCTTCAGAAGACGTCTTTGGGATTAAGCCCGACATCATAACCTGCGCCAAAGGCATGACGTCTGGGTACGTACCCATGGGGGCTTGTATCATCTCTGACCGGCTGATTGCAGATGTAAGCGGAGACAATGCGCAGAACGCTACGTTTTCAAACGGCTTCACTTACTCAGGCCATCCAGTAAGCGCGGCGGCAGGCCTGAAGACGATTGAAATCATGGAGCGCGACGGCGTTCTGGAACATGTCCGCGCAATCACACCGCTCTTCGAAGAGCGCCTCCAGGCTCTGGCAGATTTGCCGCTCGTCGGTGATGCGCGCGGCATGGGGCTCGTTGGCTGCGTCGAATGTGTTGCAGACGCAAAAGCAGATAATGCACTGGACCTAGATAAATCTGTCGGCGCTTTGATTGATCATCATTGTCAGGAGAACGGGCTGATTCTGCGGCCGATCATCAACATGTGCGTGTTTTCCCCACCTCTGATCATTACCGAAGGCGAGTTGAACCAGATGTTCGACGTCCTTGAAAAAGGTATCCAGCTGGCAACCGAAGACCTAAAGCAGCAGGGTATGTTTAAACCTTAGGAACTGCCTCGGCGCGCCATCGCGATTTTCATGGTTGCTATGCCTTCGCTTAAGTGCGCTGCGTTTAACCTGCCCGCATCACCTCTGGTGGCAATTTGATCGGGAACTTGGACCGAACCTCCGCATCCGCCTTGCTGCCAAAATAGTTTGGATAGTGATTGGATAGAATGTCGTTCACGACTGACCGGCTCCGTTCAAACATATCCTGACGACCGGCTTTTTGCCAAGTATCGGTTAGCTCCCGATCCATCAGGGTTGGATAGACATACTCAGTCTCCATGTATTGCAAGGTCTGCGTGTTGCCGAGGAAATGACCGGGATCAATTGCACATTCGTGGATGACGTCAACCGACAGAGTGTCGTCGCTCACCTCGATACCACGCAGGGTTCGTGAGATCATACCCGCGGCCTCGTTGTCGATGACCATGGACTCAAAGCTGCAACCCATCAGGCTGCCGAGCATACCGCCAAATTCGCAGAGCCTGTTGGCCCCAGCATGAGCCGCTAGTGCGAAAGTCAACGCCTTTTCCAGACCATATTGTGCGTCAGGAATCTTGGAATCCGTCATGCCGCAACCAACGCTGGTCGGCAGGTTGTAGAAATTGCCCATTTGGATAGCCGCCGCGGATATCAATGCTTGCTCACCACTGCCACCCGTAAATGAACCAGTTCGCAGGTCAGTAATAAACGGCCAAGCTGCAAAGACGACGGGGGTGCCCGGGTTAATCAGGTTGGCAATTGCGACGCAAGATAGGGTCTCGGCTACGGCTTGCGCCAAAGTCCCGGCCAGAGGCGCAGGCGACGTCGCCCCAGCCTGTGGCGGAACAGCTAAATCGCAGACAAGCCCCATCTTCGCTGTATCAATCAGGATCTCCAAGTTTTCCCGCCCAAACCGGAGCGGGGATACTATGGGACAACCGCCAAAAATGACTGAGGGTTTCTCGAGGAATTTACCCTCCCCGCCTGATGCCAGATCGAACAGATGAATCGCGTCCTGAATATGCTCTCGAGTACGGAACGTCAGGCAAGATGGTTTTTCGCTACCCGCCAGAATGGCGTAGAGCATGCTCATGTCGTGCTCGTAGTCCTGTGGCACATCCGTTGCCAAAACCGTATCACCGGTCATGTGGATATTATCGAGCCGGTCAACCAATCGGGTAAAGTCGTAAATGTCTTTGAGCGTCGACGGCCGGTAACTGCGAGTTTCCGCATCAAACGTTGTCACAGCGGTGCCGGAGTTCGCATAGTACACCTTGTCTTTGGTGCAGTGCATGTCATCCTTACCGGCCCGCGATCCGCGTGCATGGACATAGAACTCACGGGCCGCCTTAGCCAAAAGATCTTCCATCAACGCGCGAGGAAAGCACAGCCTACCATGCTCGTTCAACGTCGCCCCTTTGGACAGCACGAGATCGAGAACTTCCTGCGTTGGATCACCGACGCCCGTACGCTCCAGAATGCTAAGGGCGGCCTCGTGAATATTTGACATGTCAGCATCTGAAAGGGGCTTGTAGCGCCCACCCGAAATGCCCGGCCAGATCGCTTGCGAAGCGACGTTGCTGGTTCGCACGGCTGCACGTGCTTCGCGCCCACCCCCGCGCCGTCTTGATCTGCGCTTCGTTAATTCTGTCATAGTATTTCTCCGAATTCTGAGCGTGTCAGATCATGCTGAAGTAATTGCGATAGAAACCCGGAATGCTCCACTCCATCTCGGACAGCGGTCCCGGCACGAAGCGGTGGGAGTTCACGCCCTCTTGGTTGTGACGGATGATCCGCTCATCATCGAGCGACGTGACATGCCAGAGCCATGTAATGGCATCCTTGTTATAGTCCCGACCTTCTTCAGCATCGCCGCGCACATACCAGACGATTTGAATGTCCGTTTCCTGCAGCGCGCGTGGGACGAACCGGTAGCCAACCATGTGATCTGCATAAACAAGGAAGTAGTTCAGCGTCCCGATCCCCAGATCGGTGGCACCGCCATCGTGACCTTTCAGTTCACCCAAAGGCGGCGCCAGCGAAGCGCCATCCTTACTACCGGTCAAATAGCCGGGAAACAGCGGGTAGCGGCGCCAATAGACATCTGCACCCGGGGCGAGCGCGTTATCTCCGGTCAGGTCCAGCTCCTCAACGGGCACTCCGGCTTCTTTCATCCGCTCATGAAGTGCGCCGCTGAACTCCAGAACCTGAGCGGGGTCTTTCAACGAATGGCTGCGCGAATAGTCCTGATGAGACGGCGCGCAGTGGTAGCATTCCAGGTAATTCTCCAAAGCCAGTTTCCAATTTGCTGGAACTGGGTATGAGGCTTCATGAGCGACCTTCAGGTTTTCAAATTCGAACGGTTTTGACAGTGGGGCCAACTGCACCAACGCAGCATCTAGCGGCGGGGCGTCTTCAGCTGCGCAGACAAAAATCAGACCTTGGAATATCTTCACCTGAACCGGGAGCAATCCGTATTGGCCCGGGTCGAAATTCGACCCCATTGAACGCCCGTTTCGTAGCTTGCCGTTCAGATCAAAAGTCCACGCATGATAGGGGCAGATGAAATTGCGTGCCTTGCCTTTCCGTTCAATGCAAACCCGCGATCCCCGGTGGCGGCAAACGTTCAGATGCGCGCGCACCTCACCTTCGCGATCCCGAACGATGATGATGGACTCGGGCCCATAGTCGAACAGGAAAAAGTCCCCCGGTTCTGCGACCTGACTAACATGGCCGACCCAGATCCAGTTACGGTTCCAGAACGCGCCGATATCGTTCTCGTATACTGCTTGAGACGTATAGAAGTGACGAGGCAGGGCGAACCCTTCCTGTTGCGCGTCCATCAAATCGCGCATTACTTGCAGGTCATCTTTTGGCATTGCGCACCTCATGCAGACTCAAGGGAAATGACTTCCCGGCGGAAGAATTCACGGTCGATGTCGTCCGCGTTACGTTCGAAATTCCGGGCAGCCATGTGACCCGAATATACAGCATCCGCGATCAAGCCGGGGTTTGCGGCATCTCCGATTAATTCCAACGTTTTCAGCGGACTTGCCGTCAAACCGCAAAGCTCGTCGTAAAGAGTGGTTTCTCGCATTCGCTGCGTCACCAGTACCACAGAGCTGCATTCAATGGAGTTCTCTCGCCCCGTGTAGACGCACTGCAATGTCGCCTGGCCGGGCGCGATACCGGCCAAGGTCTGGGACAGGTTCAGACGAACGCCTTTTTCCAACAGACTGCGTTGCACTTTAGTCTGCTCCAACGTCAATTCGGTAAACGGCGAAACTATTGAGGCCGGCGTTACAAAGACAACCTCTCGCCCAACCTGAGCCAAATGATCAGCCAAGACTCCACCGAGATAGGCTTGATCATCATCGTAGACCACAATCGGGCCGTCCTGCGGCATGACTCCGGCCACAATGTCATCCGGAGTGAAAATCTGAGAACCTAAACCGATTGATACACCGTGAAATGCAGATTTCCCGCGCCCGTCTCGCCGCCATTTTGCGCCGGTTGCAACAAAGACGTTCGGTATACCCAACTCGATGACCTCACTTGCTGACAAACGGCTGTCGGTGAACAGTTGAACGTTCCCGCGTTGTTGCAGGTCGTAGATTCTGTGATCTGTCACGCGCTTCCAAGCGGATAGCCCGGTCAGGGCAGCTTCCTGCATCACACGGCCGCCGAACTCTTGCTTTGCTTCCGCCAGAGTTACCTCGTAGCCCCGCCGCGCCAATTGCATGGCGCATTCAAGTCCGGCTGGTCCGCTGCCGACAACAAGCGCAGCTTCCTCGTTTACCCGACGCTCAATGATCTCAGGATGCCATTTCCTCCGCCACTCTTCACCCATAGTCGGGTTTTGAGTGCAGCGTATTGGGACGCCGAGAGAGTCGGATGAAACACAGATATTGCAACCGATACACTCACGTATTTCTTCGATGCGATCTTCCCTAATTTTGTTGGGCAGAAACGGATCGGCGATGGATGGTCGCGCCGCGCCGATAAAATCAAGGATGCCCTTCCTGACCAGTGACGCCATCAAGTCCGGCGACGTAAGGCGCCCGACGCCCACAACAGGCTTAGAAGTCACCTGTTTCACGAACTCGATATATGAGGTCTGAAAGCCGTCGCGGGGCTCGAACCGGGTCGTAGCAGAGTCGTTGCTCCAATCCGCCACATTAACATCCCAAAGGTCTGGAAGCTCGGCCAGCAATTCGACTACTGCACGGCCTTCTTCCTGCGCTTGCATCCCCTCTGACCCGAGCATTTCATCAACCGCGAACCGAAGGGCAATGGCGCAATCATCTCCGACCTCTTCCTTGGTTTCTTCCAGAAGCTCGCGGGTAAGTCGCACCCGGTTCTCCAACGAACCTCCATATTCATCCGTCCGATCATTGAACTGTGGCAGCAGAAAATGATGAGGCAATGTCATGTGATGCCCCGCATAGACATACACAATGTCGAACCCGGCTTCGCGCGAACGACGAGCCGCCGCGCGATGCCACTTGCGAAATTCTCGAATGTCAGCCTTGTCCATTGCCCTTGCCTGTTTCGGGTATGGAGTCTGCAAGACAAGTTCTGATGGGGCCAGCAGAGGCGCGCGGGTCAGGTGGTTTTGGGCATGGTGCCCGTTATGCGCCAATTGGATTGCCGCGAGCGAGCCCTTCTCATGAATTGAGTTGGTTATCAGACGCAGTGCGGGAATATCCTGATCGTCCCAAATTCGGTTTTCAGAATAAGGAGACAAATCCGAAGTCGGATGAATCTCGGCCTCCTGAGTAGACACCACTGCCCAACCGCCCTCGGCTTTCATCGCCCGCATGGCAGCTTCGGCCTGAGGTCGCAAATGACCCAAACCATTGCAGTGGGGCACCTGGTAGAACCGGTTTCGAGCCGTTACTGGCCCGATCTTGACCGGTTCGAAGAGAACAGAATACTCGTCAGCGCCTGACATTGCCGCGCTTCCTCCAAGGAAATTGGAAATTGGTTCGTGGGAATGGAAGGATTTCCACCTCCCCACCATTCCCGGGTGTGTTGTAAGAGTGCCCTTAGAAGCCAGCTTTAATGCGCTCGAATTCCTTCAACATCTTGGCCTCCAGCTCGGGGTTAACAGCGTCAAAGAACAGGCTGCCTTCAAAGAAGCTGTCCACATCCGAAAACCCGTAGGTTTCGATCAGCTCTGGGTCTGCCTGTGCAAAAGCGTCTTCGTTGGCGTGGGCGTAACCCCAGCTTTCAATAATGTATTTACCGCTTGCCGCAGAGCTGAGCGCGTTCAGCATGTCATAGACTTGCTCATCCGACTGCTTGGCAGATTTCAGATGCACATAGCCGCAGACCCAAGTCGCGATACCTTTGTCTACATCACGCATCATGACCGCTGGCGTTTCGTTCCAGATCAGGTTCAGTTCCGATTGGTTCCATCCCCAACCCAGCGTGACCTCACCGCTGGCAATTGCCTGATCCAGTTGGCCGGCGTCAGACCAATAAAAGCGCACGTTCGGATGAATCGCGCGCAGGTAGTCCGCCGCTTTTTGGAATTCCTCGTTACTCATATCGGTATAGCTGGAGGCGCCGGTTGCCAATGCCGCCATTGCAAAGGCACTGGAAGCGGCGTCCGGAATGGCGACTTTGCCCTGATATGCAGGATCGGCAAGCAATTGCAGCGAAACGTCATCTGCCGAAATCATATCTGTTCGATAGATAAGACCAGTATTGCCCCATTCGAACGGAACCATGTAGGTCTGCCCATCAATGGTGATGCCATCGACCTCTTTGATCTTGGGCATCAGCTTGTCCCAGTTTTCCAGCTTGCTGGTGTCAATCGGCTTGATCATGTCTGCCGCTACCCACTTTCTCAGGGCATCCGTGCAGGGATGGGCCAAATCAGCTTCAAAACCGGACTGAAGCTTTGTGAACGCTTCTTCCACGCTGCCAAAATAGGTGTAGCTAGGCGCGCCGCCGTATTTTTCGACATAGTCGCCGTAAAAGCCCTGATCCTCATATCCGGACCAGTCAAAAACGGTCAGATCAGCGGCGTTCGCCAGAGTTTGGCTGGCGGCAAAGGTGGCAACTACTGCTGCCATAAGTGATGCTGTTTTATTCATTTGTCTCCTCCCAAAGATTCACGTTTACCCAAGTCAATCACCGAGGCGCTTTGAACGCCAAGCCAGACGGTATCGCCGCGCGTGTGATCGACCGTGTGAAAGTAGTTTGGTACTGCGACGGCGATACTGTCTTTCAGACCATCGACGCGCACATAATAGTGGACACTCTCTCCATAAAAGGCGACGTCCGAAACCTCGCCCTGAACAAGAGCATCGTACCCATCCGGCTTTTCCGCACTGATTTCCAATTGCTCAGGACGAACGCCGACAAGAAGTTCCTTGTCATGCACCTGGACGTTGGGGTTCACCCCGATTTCCATCTTCCCTAAGCCCTTAACGTTGACTTCAAACGTTTCAGCATTCTCTGCAGTCACTACGGCATCCAGAAAGTTCATTCCACCGATGAAAGAAGCCACTTCCCGGTTACACGGTTGGGAATACAGGACCTCTGGCTTATCCACCTGCTTGAGCTGCCCCCCAAACATGACGCCAATACGGTCGGACATGGTCATCGCCTCGTACTGGTCATGCGTGACCATTACAAAAGTTATTCCAAGCTTCTGCTGAAGGCGGCGCATTTCCAATTGCATCGCTTCGCGCAGATTCTTGTCCAACGCAGATAAAGGCTCATCTAGCAGTAAAACCTTGGGTCGCATGACGAGTGCGCGGGCGAGCGCTACTCGTTGCCGCTGACCTCCCGACAATTCGTTGGCCTTACGGTCCTGCAGGCCGCCCAGTTCAACCATCTCAAGCGCCTCGGCAACGCGTTCTTTAATTTCCTGCCGCGAAAGCTTGGTCTTGCGTAATCCGAAGCCAACATTGTCGCCGACATTCAGGTGAGGAAAGATCGCATAACTTTGGAACACCATATTGGTGGGACGCTTGTTCGCAGGCACCTCTCCCATCGTTCGACCATCGATCCGGATCTCGCCTTCTTCGTGATCTTGAAAACCCGCGATGATGCGCAAAGCCGTCGTCTTGCCGCATCCCGAAGGGCCAAGCAGCGAAAAGAACTCACCCTCTTTCAAGGTCAGGTTCAGATCGGACACAGCCACAAAGGAACCAAAGCGTTTTTCGACGCCCTGAATTTCGATGATGTTCTGTTCGCTCATCTTATTCGTTTCCTTTGGCTTCAATCTGACGATTGGATGGAACGGCGGCGGAAATATTCGGCGATCAACAACAGCAGCACCGAGGACAGCAAAAGCAGCGATCCTAGGGCCAACGTGTTGGGCAATTTTGCCGGGAAGCGGATCTGGCTCCAGATATAGACCGGCAATGTCGGGCTGTTCCCGGATAAGAAAAAGGCCAGGACGAACTCGTCAAACGACACCGTAAACGTGACCAAAAGGCTGGCGACAATACCCGGCGCTACGATTGGGAGGGTAACACGCCGAAACGTTCCCACGACGCTTTCACCAAGATCGAATGCAGCCTCCTCCAAGGACTGGTCGAAATCGTCAAATGCAGATTTCATAATCGACACGGAAAATGGCAACGCCACAAACACATGCCCAAGGATCACGGTGGTCAGCGATGGCTTCAAGCCGATGCTGATGAACAGGACCAGCATCGAACTGGCCACGATGATGCCGGGAATGACCAGTGGAAGCATGACCAGTCCCTCAGACAACTCACGCCCCGTGAACCGATAGCGGACATAGGCGCGCGCGGCGAACAGACCCAGAGACGTCGCCATCAGGGCGGTCACACTGCCGACGATCAACGAGTTCACCATAGCCTGTAGCAGCGTGTCCTGCTGCCCCAACTGGGCGTACCACTTCAAGGTGAATCCCTTTAGTGGAAAGGCTACGATAGTTCCGTCGTTGAACGAAAACAGTGGCAATAGCAAAACCGGCAGGTAGAGAAACACCAGATAAGCAATCGCATAAAACAGCAACCATGAGAAACGAAATGCCTTGGTCATCTGATCCTCCGGCCCAATGCGGTAACGACCATCACGAACAGGATTGCAACGCAGCCGACTGAAAGCATGGCAAGAAGAGACAGGGTTGCACCCAACGGCCAGTTATTGGCGGCACCAAACTGCACTTGGATCAAGTTCGCCACCATTTTGCCCTGCGATCCACCGACTAAGGCCGGAGTGACGTAATCGCCCACCGTTGGGATGAAAATGATCAGACAGGCCGCAATGACCCCCGGCACCGTCAGAGGCAGTGTCACGCGAACGAACCTTTCAAGCTTGTTGCAGCCAAGGTCGGTTGCAGCCTCCAATAGGCTGCGGTCGATCTTTTGCAGCGATACATAGATCGGCAGGATAGCAAACGGTGCCCAGGCGTGGGCGAGCGTAAGGACAACAGCGAATTCGTTGTAGAGCAAGAATGTCAGCGGCTCTTGTATCAAACCAAGTGAAATCAGCGCAGAATTCAACACCCCATTGAAGCCAAGAATTAGTTTCCAGCTGAACACGCGCAGAAGGTAGCTGCTCCAAAAGGGAATAGTGATCAGCAACAGCCAGAAGGTCTTCTTCTGTGTCCGAAACGCGATGAAGTATGCAATCGGATAGGCCAGACAAACAGTTGCCAATGTCACCGCGCCTGCAATTGCGACCGAACGGAACATTAGGTGTCGAACCAATGGGTCGGTAAACGCCTCTTGGTAGTTTGCCCAAGTCAAGGTCCGGTCGATCTCGACATAGTTCTGGGTCCAAAAACTGTATGCGACGAGAATGCAAAGCGGCACGACGACAAGCAGACCGACGTAGAGCGTCGCAGGTGCGCTCAGTGCGAGGCCCTTGCCCGTTTCACTTCGTAGTACTCCGGCCATGCTTCCCTGCTGAACTTTGCTTTTTTGGTGGCGCGACCATGTCGATCACAAAATGGACAATCGTCCATTTAAATCTGGAATTTTTGGACTAGTTGTGTCAACTGATAAATTCGCAACCGGGGATGGCCAATTTCACACTGGCCGTTAGAAGGGACCGCAAGAGACTGAAAACAAACAGAGCCGCCTGATCCAATGACTGGAAGACGACAAGAAATACGCGAGCGAAACCGCCTTTCCCTGATCGAGGCAGTACTCGACTCGGTCGCAGAAAAAGGGATTTCCGAAACCTCCGTCAGTGAAATCATTCAACGCGCCGAGTTGTCCCGTGGCATGATTCATCTTCATTTCGGTGGCAAGGACAACTTGGTTGACGAAGCCGCCCGCTACTCCTCCGAACAATACTACAACGGAATTTACGACTTGTTGGAAACGACCGGGCAAACCGGACAGGAACATATTGAGATGATTGTTCGGGGCGACTTAAGTGAAACCATTCTCAATAAGAAAAACGTTTCCATTTGGTACGCGTTTCGAGGCGAGGCCCGAAATAGAACAGCAATCGCTGCGTTTTCAGATACCCGCGACGCTAAGCTTCGGAACCTAGTTTTCAACGCTTTCGCTCGAATTGCGAAAGAAGCCGGAACCGAACGCCCTAATCAAGTTGCTAGGGACGCTACACACGGCACACTCGCAATGCTGGAAGGCATGTGGACCGATTACCTACTCCACCCGGATTCATTTGACCGCGACGAAGCGATGAGAATTGTTTTTCGTTTTCTGCGCGCAATGTTCCCGAATCATTTTGACCTAAGCGGCGCTTTGTTGTCTGAGTAAAGCTTGAGACAGGTTTCCTATCTGGCTGCTTTAGAAGTGGACAATACCCATCTTCCAGTCAACATGATATCAGCGCACATTGGACGCAAAAAGTACAATTGAAGAAGCTGCCAAGTGCTGTCAGAAAAATTCTGAACCAGTCTCAGTTTGCTGCGAAAACCGCGCACCTATCTGCTGCTGTTGCAAGGTGCGTAAAGCGGGCTTCGGCATCTGGTAAGCGAACGACAGAAAAGTCCGCGAAGCAGACATTGAACAGAGTTGCGACGAATGACCATTCTGCGGACAAAGCTGTCGTTGGTTGTTTAGTTTTCGATTTCCGGATTCTACAGGGTGGAGCCCTTTGCAAAGATGCTCTGACACAACCTCTCAATCCGTAGTGTTTGGATTTGAAGCGACGGAAGGACAACTTTCAATCGGTTCGCAAATGCAGTCCACTAATCTAAGGTTATAGAAAAATCAACAGCCTCATGCGGTGTGACCATGAATCCCGAACAAATATTTGCCGTCCTGTCTGCTTTGCTTGGAGAGCCTTCTGATCCGACGGCTTTTGAAGCTCAATTCGCGGGTGGAGCAGATACGCGCTATCCGGTCGAAATCACTCCGTGCACGCGCCCCGTCGTCCCCGATGAGATTGACGGAGAAACTGTAATCTGCGGTATCGTGGCAGTACCTGAGGACCACAGAGATGCTCAAAGCAGGACCCTGGACCTGAGCTTCATCGTTTTCAAGGCTCATTCGCTGGCACCCGTGGCAGACCCGGTTGTCTATCTTCACGGGGGACCGGGCGGCGGTTCAGTTGAATCTGTGCGCTCGCTCAGTCTGTTTTTTGACCATTTGCGGGGGCGAAGGGACGTCGTGGCGTTCGATCAACGCGGCGTCGATGCAAGCGCCCCGGATATGGATTGCTTCGGGACTCTGGCAAAAAACCTGGAGCCAATCGTCGATCAGTTGGGCGGGGCTGACCTACCTCAGCTGGAGACGGCACTTGTTCGCGACTGCATTTCGGAATTGACCGAACGAGGCTTCGATCTTCCGCAGTTCAACACGACCCAAAATGCTTTAGATGTGCGAGCTGTAATGTCGGCTCTTGGCTACGCTGAGTACAATATTTATGGCGTTTCATATGGCACCAAGCTCGCGCTAGAAGTCATGCGCTCTGCGCCAGAGGGTGTGCGTGCAGTCGTTTTAGACAGCGTCGCTCCACCCCAAATCGCGCTTTACGACACTCTGTTCGTCCCACACACCGAGGCCATTTTTAATACGTTCGCACCGTGTGAAGCGGATCCTATCTGTGCGGAGGCGTATCCCGATATAACGCAGCGGTATTTTAACCTCCTTGAAGACTTAGAGGCACGTCCATTGGAGGCTGCGGGGATTGAGATATCCGGGCAAATGCTTTTCAGCATTTTTTCCGGCAGAAACGATTGGTCCGACCCAACGATCCGGGGCTTCACCACTTACGCGCCCGCACTGGTCAGAGAGCTTGAGGACGGAACGGTCGACCTCATCACACAAATCATCAACGGTGACCTTCCACCCCAGCCCTCCGCAGAAACGTTGTTGGCGGGTACGTTGGACCTGAGCGCCGATGAAAAGGCTCTGGCGCAAGCTGCAATCAACGCCATGTCGCAAATGGAAATTGCTTCCGACACTGCGTCCTCGGCTTTGGAGCAACTTGAAGCGGATCGCGACCGAGATCTAGAACCGGCCTCCTTGGGAGAGTTCTTTGACGATGCTCTTGAAGATGCTCTGGCCGGGTTGCCTGATCGGGCGGATCGTTTGGCGTTTGCGCAAGACTATCTAAACCTACGGTTTGAAACGCCGCGTGCTGGAGCGTTGCTGGACCTAGTCCGCGCCCATTTCAATGAAGCGACAGCAGGACGGTTGGCCTCATTGGTCGCTTTGCTCAGCCCCGAAGATGTCGAGCGCGTTTTCAACTTGATCGCAACAGATAACGCAGCTTTGCAAACCATTATGGAGGGTGAATTCGAGCTCTTGCTCTACGCTTGCCAGGAAGATTTTGTAGACGGTTTCAACTCGGCGGCGGGGTTTGGCGCTTTAGTAGCAGAGTTGGGATACGGTCCATTGATGACAGCGGCTCTAGCTGAAATTCCGAGCCTATTTGCAGATTGCAGCGAGTTCACACCGGCACCTCGAGACAACTACCTTGAACCCGTGCTTTCCGACATCGCGGTACTGGTCCTGTCTGGTGAGATTGACACACAGACCGCATCTTCCTGGGGTGGACTAGCGGCAGACACTTTGCACAACAGTCAGTCGTTCCTGTTCCCGGAAACAGGGCACGGGGCCCTTGTTTTCAGCCAATGCGCCCGCGATATTGGTGAAGCGTTTCTGGAAAACCCCGGGGCAGGCATCGATAGCACATGCGTCTCGGATCTAAGGCTACCGTATTTGATGCCGGACGGCAGCTTGCATAGTGTCGAGAATTGAAGACCGCTTAGGCAAATGGAGAGTCCAATGAAGGCCCTGATCACAGCAACGATTTTGGCGATTGGCTTTGCATCGTCTGCCCATGCATTTGACCGTCAAACGACTGACGCGCTTCAACTGTGCCACGACTATTTGTGGGATGTACCCGAATATGCTGACCTGCCAAACGCCGCGATTTCCGTATTTCCGGGCATTTTGAACGATCAAAGTATCGTCGTTTTCTGGAATGTGTATTGGGACGACCCAACAATACGCGCGGCAGGCAACTGTACGATCATTGACGGCGCGGTGAAGGGTTTTGAAGATTATCTGGCGCAGGAATAGGACAAGACCCGTGCCGTCTTTTGCAAAAACGTGGCGCGGGTCGGAGACTTCATGAAGCGGTCAGCGTTTTTCTGGCTAGCGGCTGCGCTTCTTATAGCGGCGGGCATAACTTGGCTTGTATCTCGCCCTCTTTTACGGATTGAAACACTCAGAGACTTGGCTGAGGCAGTACCGCCTGAACCGGCGCTCCTGAACGCATCAGAGTTGGAGCAACGCCTTCTGGCAGTCGGCCTTCACCCGACCGGTCAGCTAAGCGATCTCGGCGTCGATGACCACCTTGCTCGGCTGGAAGCCGACAAGGTCGACGCAGCTACACTGAGCGCGTATGCCGATGCCATAGGAGAATTGTCGGCAGTCAGCGCGGATCGCGGTCAAGCCTTGCCGCCGACGCTTTGGGATGTGAGCACGCCAGCGCTTCGTGAGGCGGGCTGGACTGTATACACACTCACCGAAGCAATGGCATCAGATGCCGGAGCAATTCACGTCGCACTTCTATCTGATGCTTACGCGGCTTTTCTCGAGCGCAAGCCCAATGCATTGGAAGGCGCATTGGCGCTGCTGCCGCTTTCCCGTAACTATGTCGAAACGCTGCCAGAGAGTGCGCGAGCAGAGCGTGAACGCCATGCCAAGACAGAGGGACAGGCCACTCTGTTGATCTGGCAAGCTCTGTTATCAGGCACAAGCAGGTACAATCCCTTAACGCACCGCCCCCTGTGGAGCCACGGCTACATCGGCCACTTTAGTGTGCCGCACATCCATCAATATGCAACGGGCGAAGGCCTAACCGCGAGCCAGGTTTGGGGAGTTGACGGGTTCAATCCCGCGTTCGTCGGCCCCCCTACTAATAGCAACCAAGTGGAACATTTGGGCATTAGCGCATTGCTACAGGGCGTGGCGCATGTGCCGGGCGCAGTCTTAGCCGCCACTGAAGCATTCGAAGTCTTCGTCGATCACGATGACCCAGCCGCTGCCCGAGCGGATAGGGCATTGAACGACGTCGTGAGAACAGTACTTCTCCCCCGCATGGAGGAAGATCCGAACGCGCTGGTCTCTGCATTGACTATAGCACTCCAATAGCGTTGCCACTTTGTCAGGCCAACTTTGATGCCGTTATCCGCATTATCGAGATAGTCTGTTTCTTTATCCTGGGCGGCAGTCCGGAAGCGGACAGTCGAAATAGGTGCAGAAATCTGCCGGTTTGGGCTCAGTATTGCCGTTCTCTGCGGTTTGCATGGTTGGCGGGTCGCAGCCCCAAGCGGACATTTTATGAGCTACTGCACTTCGCAGTCAGGCACAGCTTCAAGGCTGATGCCTTATCTAGACTTAACAATCGCTCTTTTTGGAAATGTGTGTTCGGTTAGCGCATCTGGCCTAGAAGCAATTTTGCGTTTAGCGTGGTGCCCACTGTGGGAGTTCAGTCTTTGGAAAGACGTCTAGCAGCGATACTTGCCGCCGATGTGGTTGGCTATAGCCGTCTTATTCGAAATGACGAAGCCGGCACGCTTGCAAGGGTCAAATCCCATCGCGAGCAGTTTTTTGAACCAATTGTCGCTTCGCGACATGGGCGCATCGTCAAATTGATGGGCGACGGCTTGCTTCTTGAGTTTGCAAGTGCAGTTGAGGCCGTTCGGTGTGCGTTGGACATGCAACACTATGTAAGCGTCGCTAATGCGGACCTGCCGCAAGATTCGCAGGTGCGATACCGGATCGGTCTCAATGTTGGCGACATTGTCGTCGATCAGGATGACATTCACGGCGATGGTGTAAATGTCGCCGCACGCATTGAAAGCCTGGCTGTCCCGGATGGCATTTACATGTCGGCTAGCGTTTTCGAACAGGTTCATACCAAGCTCGATCTCACCATCGAAGATTTGGGGATGCGAGAGGTCAAGAATATCTCCGAACCCGTTCACGTCTACAGCCTTACAATGGATGAAAAGGCAAAAGCCATCGTTTCTCCTATCGTGCCACTTACGAACAAGCCTTCGAAAAATCGCCTGATCATGGTTAGTTGCACCGCAATTGTCCTGGCGTTAGTAGTCGCGGCATGGCTTCAACCTTGGTCCGTGGTGCAATCTCCGGACACGGATGAACAAGCCGCCGCCCTGTCTGGCAAACCCTCCATCGCGGTCATGGCGTTCGACAACCTCAACAACGACCCGAGCCAAGATTACCTCAGCGACGGACTGAGTGAGAACATCTTGACCGCCTTGTCCCGTTTTTCAGACTTCTTCGTAGTCGCCCGAAATTCGACATTTTCATATAAGGACACTCCGGCAGATATACAGAAAGTGTCAGAAGAATTGGGTGTTCGCTACATTGTTGAGGGGAGCGTTCAAATTGCCGGTGAGCGTTTGCGCGTGACGTCTCAACTCATTGATGCGACGACGGGCCAAAATATCTGGGCAGACAGCTATGACCGAGACCTACAGGACATATTTTCAGTACAGGATGAGATAACGCGAACGATAGCTTCGCTTCTCTCCACTAATATCGATCTGGCGGAGTACAGCCGCCTCAAGCATCAGCCTACTGATAGTCTTGGCGCATACGAATTGCGCAAACGCGCGCAGGAGGAGTGGTTTACCTTCACAAAAGAAGGAAACATCAGGGCGGAAGAGCTTAGCGCAAAAGCCATTGCTCTCGATCCGAACTATGCCGGGGCGTATGTCGAAAACGCTTGGGCACATATTAACGGGTATCGTTGGGGGTGGACGAACTCTTTAACGCGCGAGGAATCACTGGAGCGCGCGTTTGAGATGGCGCGGAAAGCCATTGAACTGGAACCCTTCAATTTCAAAGGTCATTGGGTCTTAGCCAATGCAACCACTCAAAGCGGTAACCTTGAGCGGGCTGCTTCGCTTTACGACAAAGCAATTGCTCTGAATCCAAATTCGGCATCCGTTCTGGCAGATTCCATCGACCCTCTCGTCTATGGCGGCAAGGCGCCTGAAGCCGTTGAGCGCATGAAACTGGCGATCCGGCTGAACCCACATCACCAAGACTGGTATCTTTGGAATCTGGGTTGGGCTCAGTACTTCACCGAGGAGTATGAAGATGCAAAGGCTTCCGTTGAACAAATGAACGAAATACCCGACGGCTTGAAACGCACCTACGCGCCAATTCTTTTACGCCTTGGTCTTCCCAGTGATGCGCAGACTATTATCGATGAGTTTCTAGCGGCCAATCCCGAATTCACTATCCAAGAGGCGATGAATGCGCCATTCGAGAGTGAGGCGTATCTCAATCGGTGGGTAGAGGATCTGCAAAAATTGGGTGTGCCTGATACCAAAGAATGAACGATTTTTCGAGTTTGCTTTGCGGATGTCGCTACCAGACTCAGACACCCACAACTATCGCGACAAACTTTAATCCTGCGATTTGCGGCTGTGGCTTTGTAGTGTTTTCAGCCCAAAACGGGCCTTGCTCGTCGGGCTTTGCAAACGCCTATTTGCGGACAAACGCCGCCATTCAGCTTCAAAGACTGATCCGTCAGGATAGAGCAGTCTCCAAACGTTCCAACGAATTCTGCGGCCACACCTCATCGAATTTGTAGAATTCCTCGAAGATAGGAATTTCCTTGCTGAGTGGCACCCAGGCCTGTTTGCTGCTCGTGAAAATCTGTGCATCTGGAGGACATTGATCCGGGTTTTCCAGTGTTCCGACGCGCACGTACCTTAGCTTTCCAAGGCGGATCATGTAGCTGCTAAAAACGGCGACGCCGCAATCCCTACAGCGCGTAATAATCTGACCTTTCCCGCTCGGAGTGGAGAGCTCATTTTCGGTGATTGGCCCTTTGCACTTCACGCGATCAGCCTCAATGATGGCGTTCAAGACGTAGGCTGCTCCGGTTTGTCGCTGACATTCGCTACAGTGGCAGCAATGCACGAACATGGGTTGTGATGTCATCTGATAGGTTACGGCTCCGCAACCGCATTTCCCTTTGATCATTATTTCCCCCGAGTTGTTTCCTAGCTTTCAGCCATGGCCCTTATTGGACCAGCTCATAATGCTTGATAGAACGCGACTCGACCAATTCGGCCTCCGCCGGATCGATATGCGGGCTCTGGTAGTTTTCGCCGACAAACGCCTTTAGTGATTCTAGGTTTTCCCACACCATGACAAAGCTGAATTCTCGTGGTGTGTCAGCACGTGCGGCACCAGGAAACACTTGAACGATGCCCTTAGTACCTCTCATCAAGGGTATAGCTGTTTCATGGAAGAACTTGCTGAACTCTTCCTCTTTGCCTGGCCGAGTCACGACCTGAAAGATGCGCAGGATCATTTGTCCGAACTCCGTAAAGTACGGTTCCTGAATGTATGAGCGCCTCTGGTTCTATGACCATATCATTTTGCTACGGGTGTGTCTGCTTTGGGCTCCGACGTGGCCATTCTCCGCGGCCTGCATGAATAGCTGGTCGCAGCCCAAACCGGACATTCGAAACTGGGATTCGCAACTCCCGAGATGCGGGAAGAGGTGGCCATTTCCTTTTTGTACAATTGAATGCGACAAGCCAATGCGAGTTTGTTTCGGGAATCAAACTTGCGGTAAGACAAATGCGTAGAGGCGTGACTTTTTTCCATCATCGGTCAAGATGTATAGAACGCCACCACTTTCATCCAAAGCTATCCCCTCAGGGTTCTTCACTTCCTTTACTTCATCCTTTTTGGAGTAAATTATGTCGATAGTTTTGACCGTCAGAACTTCAGGATCAAAAACGAATATTCGGCGCCCTTCATCGCTGAGTATCCATAAAGACTTGGTCTCGCCGGACCAGGCGATCCCGCTGATGTCTAATTCGTCATCGTCGGCACGAGATGAAACAAAACCAGCTTCAGCCGTTAATGGAACTACTCCAATAATTTCATCAATTTCCGAGGAAATGACGAGCAGAAGCCTTGGCTGGCCCTCAATGACTACGAATACTTGCCCAGAGTCTTGATCTACAGTGATCCCTTCCGGTCCCTTGTTCAAAGGGTTCTCAGCAAGCATTTCCGCAACTTTGCCGTAGCCCCTGAGTGAAGAAAGTGGAGTAGAATTGACTTTGATTGGGTCCGTAGGTTGGACCGTTACAATAGATCGGTCAGTTTCTTGTAACAGCAATACAGACCCATCATTTCTTCCAGCGACACCTTCCAAGTCTGCACCTAGATGTTCTGGAAGTTTGAACGAATTCTTTAGCTCTCCATCTACTCCCAGAAGGTGCAGCTTCGATGCTTCATCGCTTACTGCCCACAAGAATCCATGAACACTGGAAAGCGACAATCCGGATGGCTCAGAAAAGCCCTCTGATTTGTCTGCCACTTTGTAAGACTCAATAAGTTCCAACATATCAGTCTGCGCTCTCACTGGGCTGGTTAACGCCAAAGTGTTGGCGACCACAGCAAGGCTCGCGCAAATTACCTTCGCTACTCTTCGTTTGTGCCGGTCATTTGACTGGTTCATTCGAGATAAATCTGCGCTTGTGTGGATCTGGTTCATATTCGATCAAAAATCGATGTTGTCCAACCTAACACAGTATTTTGCGGAAGTATGATGTTTGATCCCGCAAGGCTTTACCGAATGTAAATTCATAGGGTTGAATTAGTTTATGGGCGTGCGACTTGGTCGAGAGGTGTGGAGTGATTGCTTCAAGTTACGCACTTTGGAGCGACTATTCGACGGTACAGCGGGAGGGAAAGACTTTTGAGTAAGCTGTTTTCAATAGCATCGGTCCTTTCGGCCGTGCTTTTGCCTAGTATTGGCCATTCTCAAATTGATCCTGCTTCCTTGCTCGCAGGAACGTCCGAATCAGAGATAGTGATTGAAAGAGGCTGGACTCAGTTCCGCGGCAAGCAGGAACTCTACTTTTTCACGCTAGACGTCATTGTAACGATCATTTTGACCGCTTTGATTGTTTATCATCCCGTTCGACGTAAAGCACGCCGAAGTGTCAGCGATCTGGTTATGCCCAGACTGTTCTTCCTTTACGCGCTAATTGGAATGGCTGTGGGATTCCTGGTAGTCCAGCACGGGTCAATGATTGGGTTCGTTATTTTTGGCATCGGCGCGTTGCTCAGGTTCCGCTCCAATCTGGATGATCCGGTCGATACAGTCGAAATGATAATCGTAACGGTTCTTGGTCTTGCCGTCGGTTTGGGCTTACCGCTGATGGCCACTCTGGTGGCGATTGTGTGTTGGTGCTTCATTTGGCTCGGAGGGCGAAACAAGGGCGTGGAAGTTTCGCTCAAGGCTTCGGATGAAGAACACTCATTGAAAGTCAGCCAAGACATTGAAGCCATGGCCGCAGACGCTGGCTGGAAGCTTGTCAGAAAACACCACGTCCCAGGAAAATCTCGCGTTTCGTTGCTTTTCATCACCTCGGGAGGACTTTCAGAAGCCCGGATAGAAGAGATGGTAAACGATCTGGTCCCAGAAAAAGTCGAACTGAAACTCAACCTCTAGTCATTTCACAAGGTCTAATCGTTTCAAAACAGCATTCGGAGATCTGATCTCTTTCGGGAGCGACTTGAAGTTTACCGACCTTTCGAAATCAGGCCCTCGATATACTGCTATCCCAAACTCTCCGTTCGGCTGGAACTTAACATGAGTGAAGCTGTGAGGTGATCTGGCGCTATCGCCAATAAGCCGACGCGGACCACCTCCCAAACAAGCTTGAGAGACGTAGGCCACACCGTCTTTCCAACCGGGATAGAAGGCATGATGGTGGCCTGACAGGTGCAGAACGACACCGCTTTCCAGGTAGATTTTCTCAAGTGTTGAGTCACCGATGATTTCGCGTTCGCGCTGGATCGCGAAGGGCCAAAGCGGAAGATGACTGAAAGTCACAATAGGGTCTCCATTTGCACCCAGTTCCACAAGTCGGTCCTGTTGATCACCGGATAGCGGCCCTAAGGTCGTAGCATCCAAAGATGCAAACGTTACGCCCTGCATCTCAAACGCGTAGAAGAACGGGTAGTCATCCGAAACCAGGAAGTCGACGTCTGGTTTTCTTGGTTCCCATTCTTCTGCGTATATTTTTCTTTCACGCTCGAACCCACGGTACGCAGAGGCATCATGGTTCCCAGGCGTGACCGCAAATGGAATGCCGGCAGCCTCTAAAGGGTCTGATACGGCCTCGTGAAACGCCTTCCACATCTCCCTGACCTGTTTGTCGGATAAGTTGGGGATGCGCTGTCCCGCAACCATATCTCCGGTCGAAATAACCAAATCGGGATCAATCTCGACTATCCGCTCAATCGCTTTGTCGACGCGGGCATCGTATCTTACCGAACCATAGCTTCCGTTCAGATCCGATATGACGATAACATCCAATGCCACCGCTTTGCAGGCGATCAGAGCGGTCCAAATGAACGCCGTAAAAAGGGTGGAAAGCTTACGGGGCATTACAGTCCACTGCCTCTACCTCGGTGTCGTTTCTCAAAAAGAATGTGACAGGATCCAAGTCGAACATTAAATCACCATTAGAACAATTGTCCTGGAGAATGGACGTTGCCAGCTCGGTGTTTTTCACAACTTGGGCAATCTGACTGTCTGACAACCCAAAGCTTTGCGACAACCAGCCGTAGACGGGACCTTGAGATTGAAGATCATTATTCAAAGCAACCAAGCGCCGGTAGGTGCTTGGAGAGAAGTGCCGCATTTTCTCCAGCATTTGAGTAGATTTCGAGAAGTTGGCATACTCGACCCGCCCCCCAGCATCGTTGTCGTTTAGATTGCTTCGACGGATCAAAAGCGCGTGGGCAGGAACATCTCCATCCTTTGGCTGATGGTGCTTCGCTTTCTTATGCTTCAGCTTTCCGTCTTCGACCCAATACCAATAGGGTGTGAAGTCTATGTTTCCTACGCGGTCCTGCTGGCTAAAGATGAAGTCGAGGAGAACAATTTCGGAGAGTTCTTGCATCCAAAATGCCATCTGTTGGTCGCTGACATCGGGACCGAGATCCTTGTTGATCATCCGGTCTTTTCTGCCTTCTCCGACGCCCTCTGCGATTGCCTCTGACAATGGTTTTGAAGACCGCAAAGCCAAGAAAGCGGGGGTTTCCTGAAAATCGCGGTTCTGACCTTTCCCCCAACCAGATTTACGGGTGCCGTTGATTTCCGAGCCGTATCGATGCCCAGGGCTATCAAGCAGCACACCATATATTTGCGTTCGATCTGCGGTGAACAGATCGTCGGTTGGCTGGTATGAGTTCGGGTCAGCATCCGCAGCTGCGAAGACCCGCCAGCCTTCGTGGTTCATGCGCCCGCCATGAGAGCCACCAGAAATCGCAAGGCCAGGCTCGGCGACCTCGGAGAAATGCGCCTGGGCGTCCATGCTACGCCAAACGGCGACTGGAACTTTGACAGTCGCGTCGAAATATCTGGAGAAATGATAGTAAAGCAGTGAAGACGTGGAAAACGTTCCACTGGTGCCTTTTTGGTTCATGGTGGACTTGAATTTAGCCACCCTGTCCATGGCCAGATCTTTTGCTGCCTTCCCCTCTTTGCAAGCGTTTCTCTCGAATTCAGAACGGTTCCCCATGTAAGGTCCTTCCGAAATATTGTAGACGGCCATTCCTGGGCTGGTGCTCCAGGTTTTCGGGCAAATGGCAATTTCGGAGGCATAGAAATCGATCTCGCAATAGGCAGTTTCTTCTTCAAGATCGCTGTTCTTGTACTCGCCCGTTGGAACTTTTTCGATCCGAATACAGCGTTCCATAACACCATTGGGACTACCAAATGTCGTGGCTTCACCTAGAACATCGTCGTTCGCCCACAAGACAGTGGGTGCAATGAGAGCAAGTGACCCCAGAAGATTGAACTTCATTTGGATAGTCCTCCCGGTATCATTTAGGGCAAATCGCTGCCTGTTGTTCGGTGGAGATTTTCAACTTGGGGTCAACACTAAAGTTGGAGAATTTTGAGTCGATCCACTGGTCGCACCCGCCTGAACATGGGGCCCCATTTCGGGCATCATTCCAATATTCCTTGGCCCTTTCTTCTGTCCAACCGCAAAACTGAACGAGCGCCATCGCCGACAATGCACCTGAGGAATGAACCCCCCACATACAGTGCACCAGAACAGGGCCCTTTCCAGGGTTTTCAATCACCTCGTGTATGGACGCCATGACAGCACCGGGTCGGGAGGATCTGGCGCTTTGATAGTCAAGGGACCCGTTTCCACAACTGGTGCGACCGTATTCGGTGTTTTTGCCAAAGTCGGCATAAAAACCGGTTGAAAACCCTTCATTGCACAGAGTTTCGCGTTGACCTTCACTCAGGCCAGTTCGATCCTTGTCGCCGCCCTTGAAACCGGATCGATACAACACTCCGCTTAAGACTGGGCGAAAGAAAGCGACACCATCAACGCCTCCGTCACCCCCCTTTGAAAGCATTTGACTGTTGGTTGGACCGCCATTTCGACTGGTCACGTCAGAGTTCGCAGCGGTTGCGAGAAAACCAATGAATATGAGGGACGCAAAAAACCGCATGCCAACTCCTTTCTATTCTTGAACCTCTGATGCCCAAACCTTTGCGACCTGATAGTCTCTCGGAAAGGCTAATTCACGACGACCATATCAAGTGGGCAGTTAGCTTTCCGCTGTGGAACTTTAAATAGGCCACACCAGATTGATGATAACGACGACCACGAAGTAGGCTAGAAAAACTTTCCAATTCCATTGGTGCTTGTTTTCTTCGTTGATCACGCCAGCCGATTTCAATGCCAGGTTAGTGATGATCAAGGCGACTACGATGACCGCCGCGTGTGCCAGGTCGAAATGCAAGTTTGAGCTCCTTCTTCAAGATTTGGGATTGATGGAAATTTGTCAGCAGTCACCTGATGGCAGCATAGCTACTTCTGAGTACCTTCCCTCAGACGTCGTAGTCCGAGCACATGCACCAGTATCCTTGTTAAACCAGTACGAGGTCAGACCTTCACTTCGGATGAGTTCAAATCCGAGACTTTGGATGCCCATTTCAGCTTGGCCCGCTCTTGCCCCTTCAAATGACGAAAGATCGCTAGCGCTGCCCACAGTTGGTGCACTTGCATCCACCGATCCGTCACTCTCGTCGCATGCTGCAAGCGCAGCAGTACACGCCGTGCCGATCACCAACAGGAACTTGGATTTCATCTGTTTTTCCTAGCTTCTTTGGGAATACATTTCCGGGTTTCTGGTTGATCACCTATTCAATTCCGAAAATTACGTTGTAGTCGACGGAAGAGTTGCTTCGATTGATAACCTCCACAACATGATCACCAGATTGCCAAAGCTGCCCTCGATACTCCTTGTCCGCCGACATCAATCCCAACAGTTCAGAACCATCGGGGTTGCGAATAACGTAGCCCAAGGAGCCATTTCGCGGAGCAACGCGGACGTAAAGAAACTGTTCGTTTTTGGCACCCAGAACGTATTGCTGCGACGCTCCGGGCGCGAGTTCACCGACGAGTTCTGCGCCAGTTGAACCAGCATCAAATTTGACACGTTGGCTACTAGTAGATCCGGCTGCGCCTGCCATGGCTCCTCCTCCATCATCCATCGCCTCGACAACCGACATCTCGCCGATGCTTCCATCCTTGTACGCGATGCAGCGCCAAAGTGTTCCGCCTGCGCCTCGCAGCATGACGAGCGTACCAGCTTCCGAGAACTGAGAGCTTTCAATCGTTCCGGATTGACCGTCTGGTCCACCAACCTGCCGCAAATGGTCGATACAAGCGTCGTCTGCTTCAGACATTGCAGAAGCAGCTGTGCCCGCGATTGCGAACATGGGTGTGAAGATTTTGATTAATAAGGGTTTCATCAGATGGTTCCCTGTTAGCTTGTTCTTACAGTTTTGTTCCGTACAAAGCGGAGCTTCACTTCGCTTCTTGTAACTTTGACAGAAACTCATCGCATGCCTGTGCGCTACCGACGATCTCGCCCGTCGTTTCAATTCCTTGCAGTGATGCCATTTCGGAATTTACGCGGTTGAGGATCTGATCCGCTTGCTCGGCGGTGATCAGGTTCTCGGCTTGTGCTCCTTTCAATGTGGAGCAGACACCGGCGGACAAACCTGTCGCAACGCCTACACCCATCGCGGCCCCGCCACCCAAGGTCATCGCCCCAACCACACCTAAGACGAGCCCGATCACAATACCCAAGATCACTTTTCCCATGTTTTCCTCCTTTTTGGTGAGACAGAGCTCCGCCTTCACTTCTGGCGCAAACTGCGTGCCCATTTGCAAGTTAAGACCAATGCCAACAGGTTAAGCACGGGTGCAATCGCTGCGAACCACGGTTTGAATGGCTCTGAAACCAAGTCCGATACAAGTATCCAAGGCAATCCCAACGGCAAAAGGAACACCCCAGACAAAGGGTCTCTTTCTTGTTCAAACCAGCCAAATGTACCCGTCAAGAACACAAACAAAGCCAGCAGGTAAAAGATCGCGAATACGATGGTGGTTATTCTACAAACCAAGTCGAGTTTTCCGAAGAGCAAGCCAGTGTTGCGCGGCGGTGTTCAGCCGCGCACCAAATAGATCACAATGCGCCTTCGTCGCCCAGGAACTCGATACCAGCTGTCGCGCCATCACTGTAAGCAATACAATTCCATGGGGCACGATCCTCGCCAACGCCGACGGTTACTTGTGTTCCCGCCTCGCTGAACGCAGACGACAGCACCACGACTTGCGAATTGTTCGTCGTATTGGCGACATCACGGAGGCATGCCTGCTGGGCCGGAGTGAGTTCTGATGAAACAGTCGAGCTGCCAGTATCTTCACATGCTGCAACCGTCAGAGCCCCAAGTAGTACAGCGGTGGGCGTCAAAAACTTCTTCATTGTCGTTCCTTCTATGGTTCCAACTAATACTTGGCCAAAGACGCAATACAAAATCAACTATTTGATTGTGTCGAGATTTTTGCGTGAAAGCGGATGCCAGACGGGACAACTTGTTTTGATGGCCAAAGTCATGCGAGCAGTAGATCCATTCAAACTTCTGCTTTGGGCTCAAAGCCGTCATCCGACGGCATTAGCGATTAGACCGGTTTGTGGTTGCGAGCGGTCATTGGGGCCGCTCTAGGGATTGGTCCGACATCGGCCCTCCCAGTACTATTCAACGAGATTTCAAGCTTGACGCTGAGGTTCTACCGCCGTCTGATCCGCTCGCGACGGCGCTCGCGACGTTCGATGTTTATCTGATGATCATGGCCTAGCGCCCGATAGAACCCCACTCCCTTGGACCAGTTCACAAAGTGGGCAAAGCTGTCGACCTGATCGTCGTTGCGTCCGCGTGGAAAGGACTGAAGCTCCCGTTTGAACGCTGCCAGCCAGGGTGCATCTGCAGGCAGATAAACCTTGCCCTCTTCGACAGGACCGCAAGCGGACTGGAACCGGGTTTCCTTGTCCTTGTCGGGTTTAATGCGTTCGTAGCGCCGACGGTCATCACGAAACAATTCGTCCAAAAGAGGTTTGCCGGAGGCCGCATCTTCGATCAGGACACGATCGGGATCCCAACGGTCGACAAGTTGCAGTGCCTTGGCTTTCAGGTCTGGGTAGTCTACCTGCCCGCGCCAGACGTCGAGAAGGTACCACCCATTTTCGCGGAACCCCCAGGTTGTACAGACAGAGAAATCAGACCGGGGGTCTGCCGACATGCCCGTATCCCAGCTCTGAACCACCAGTTGGAACCAGCAGCGATCTTCGATGGTCTCATAGGTGCCAAACCACTCCCAGCGCAAGGGCGACCCGTCGGGAGCAATCGGGTTCTGCTGATACTGGCAATTGAACACGGCCGCGCCCATTTCGCGACGCTTCGTATCCAACGTTTGCTGATCCAGACGCGACGGGCACAGGAGATCGCCAGGTTTGCGGCGCATGACCCTTCCACGCCCAAGAGGGACCGTCTCATGGTCTTCGGCGATGGCAGGCAGATTTAGGTGCCGATAGGTCCCGCGTTCCAGCAGGTAGCCCGGCGGGTCCATCTCGTGCAACCGCTGTGCAACCATGACAACGCGCCCCTCGGCCGGGTTGTCAAAGCGCGACAGCAAGGTTCCCTCAATAAACTCCTGTGCCTTGACCAGTTCAGCTTCGGAACCCGCATCTCCCGCCTTCAGCAGATCATCGATGATGATGTAATCGGCACCATGTCCAGTCACAGAACTGCCGATGGAGACAGCCTTACGGCTGCCTCCCTTTGTGGTGCGGATTTCTTCTGAGGTGTTGCCCTTTTTAGCTAAGACAGTTTCAGGGAACATTTCCCGGTACCAGCGCGCAGACATGATCCGACGACAATCTTCGGAATGCTTGCGCGCCAGATCCAGCCCGTAGCTGGCAACAATAACCTTGGCGCTGGGGTTGTGCCCAAGAAGATAAGCGACATATGCAACGGCTACGGTGACCGATTTCAGGCAACGTGGCGGGATGTTGATGATCAACCGCTTGTTTTCGCCTTGGCGAACGTTGTCCAATTCGTGGCACATGGCACGCACATGCCAAGCCGGATCAAAGCTGTGGTCAGTCCCTTGGTGCAGCGCGTCAAACACACGCCACACAAAGGGAAAGAAATTGTTCCGGCAAACCTCGCGCGCGGCTTGCTGGACCATTTTTGGATCAGGAGCCGTCATCTTCCGCCTCCTCGTTCTCAGGACCACCGTCACCATCCGGGTCGCTGGAAAAGAAATCCCGGAGGATGTCATAGTCGACCTTGTCCGGCCCTTCCAAAGCAGCGCTGGCCTGTTCGTTCCCATCATCTGAACCGCCGAACAGATCAGCGTCGACCTTAAGAAGCGCCATCAGCAATTTCGTGTCGCCCTTCAACGCGCCAGCAGTGAGCCGCTTTGCAATTGCCTCCGCTTTGGAAATCCGGGCTTCGTGGTTGCCTTCGCGGACGGTGATCTTGGCTTCCAATTCGCGTTTCAGGCTGGCACTAACCCCTTTAGCACCTTTCGGCCGCCCTTTCGGATTGCCGGATCGGCCTTTCTTGAATTGGGTTGCTTTGGGCGGTTTGCCGTAGCCAACCGCATACTCCTTCGTATCGTCAGACATGATCCGCCTCCGGCTCTGAAGTGGCATCGGTTGCCGTAGAATGCGCATCGAACGTCTGGCCGGTCACCGCGTGCACGGCGTTCTCACCAGTCATCTCCTGCCATCGGCGGATGGCGACATCGACATAGGCCGGGTCGAGCTCAATCAGCCGCGCCCGGCGCCCAGTTTTCTCTGCCGCCAGCAAGGTTGCGCCGGACCCGCCAAAGGCGTCCAGCACGACATCGCCGCGGTGGCTCACATCCATGATGGCATCCGCCACCAAAGCTGTCGGTTTCACGGTGGGATGATCTGAGAGGTCCGCCTCGCGCCCCGCCCCAAAGCTGTTCACACCGGCGTAATCCCAGACATTGGTCCGGTTGCGCCCGTGTTTGCCCAATTCGACATTATTGATATGCGCAGCACCTGGTTTCTTGAAGATGCAAACCAGCTCGTGCTTGGAGCGATAAAGGCTGCCCATGCCTCCGTTCGTCTTATTCCAGACGCAGAGATTGATGAGGTCCAATCCAGCTGCCTTGCCCACCGCAATCAGTTCTTCGATGTGACGCCAGTCCATGCAGATCATCGCAGTGCCTCCGTCGGGCAAGCAGTGAAACAGCCGGTTGATCACGCCTGAGAGAAAGCTGCGGAACTCACTGTCAGACATTTCTCCCGACGCCATGGCAAACTCGCGGTGTTCGGCGCTATTGCCGGACCGCACATGTCCATTGACCGGCACGTTGTAAGGCGGATCGGTGAAGACTATCTGCGGGGTCTCGCCTTCCAGCAAGGTGTCGTAGCTCTGGGCTTGAAGGGCGTCCCCGCAGAAAATGCGATGATCTCCGAGAACCCAGAGGTCGCCCCGCTCCGTGACTACGGGTGCCGCAGGGTCCGGCGTCTCAACAGTTTCCGCTACAGATTCCGTCACCTCACCGACGCTGTCGACAATGATGTCGATCTCCGGTGTTTCGAACCCTGTGATGTCCAGATCAAAGTTCAACTCGCCATCAAGGCTGAGGTCCATCAGCTCGGCAAATTCGATCTGCAACGCCGCTTCGTTCCAGTCCGACAATTCCGCCAGCTTATTGTCCGCAATGCGCAGAGCGCGCACTTCCGCTTCTGACAAGTGATCCACGACAACAGTCGGCACGGACATCAACCCCAGGGCTTTAGCGGCCTCATAGCGGCCATGACCCGCGATGATTGTGCCCGAACCATCCAACAGGATCGGAGTGACAAAGCCAAACTGGGCCACCGATGCCTTAAGCTTGTCGATATTTGTGGCCGCGTGCACGCGGTTGTTGTTGGCATAGGGCTTGATCTGGCTGATCTGGGATTGGATAACTTTTTCGGCCATCCAGATCGGCGTATTGGACGCCCGAACGTCGCTCTGTGTTTTGTTGGCAGGCATAACCGCCTCCTTTTGCGTGACGCCGCGCGGACGTCGAGATGGAGGGTTCGCGCTGGAAAATCGGAGAGAACACAAATCGCAACTCCCCGGACCAATCGATCCGAGACGTTGCTCCTTTGAATGCTCTCTGCGGAAACCTGTGTTTCCAATGAGTGCTGCCTGCGGGAGCAGTTTCCCGCCCTGATAGTCCGGGCGATTATGTCGAATGTAGGTGCCATCAATACGAGACGCACCCCCCCAAACTAAAAGTAACCAATTAAGATTGTTGACGAATAATCGAGGGTACGGCAGCGTCGCACTTCAAAACACACGCCTCCAGTAATCGTTTCAGAAAGAGCTGGACTGTTGCCGTAAACCACGCATCACTGAACCCACGCCCGAGCCATTCGGGCGCTCCTCGGTACCGGGGTTCGGCATCTCGCTGACCCAAGATCAGAGGAGACAGTTCATGTCCAAACGGAAGCAAACCAAAATTGACAAGGTTCAAGCTTTGTTGCGTCGCCCGAGCGGCGCCAGCCTTGAGGCGCTCTGCAAAGCAACGGGGTGGCAGCCTCATTCGGTCCGAGCGGCTCTAAGCGGCCTGCGGAAAAAAGGCGTCACAATTGAAAGGCGGGCATCCGAAAAGCCAGATGGTTCTTCCACCTATCACCTGACGGTGGGAACAGGAGAAGCGTCATGACCAAGACTAGCGATGTTGCCGATCTGGCCGTCATGGGACGATCGGATCTGGTCACGCTTTGGCAGCAACTGTTTGATCAACCAGCCCCCGCCATGCTCAGCCAACCCTTCCTGCGCCGCTTTATCGCCTTTGAGATGCAGTCCCGCCGTCATGGCAGGCTACCCCGGCAAGTCAAAGCCACGCTGGAAAAGGGCTCTGGGAAGAAACCCCGGCCTACATGCCCTGCCCTAAAACCCGGTAGGCGCCTGCTGCGTGAGTGGAATGGCGTGACACATGTAGTCGACGCCACAGAGGACGGATTCACTTGGAACGGTCGGTCCTATCGCTCGCTCTCCGCCATCGCCAGAGAGATTACCGGCGCGCATTGGTCAGGGCCGCGTTTCTTTGGGCTCACCGGCAAGGCGGCCAAATGAGCCCGCGCCGTAAAATCCGATGCGCCATCTACACGCGCAAGTCCTCAGAAGATGGTCTTGATCAGGACTTCAATTCGCTGGATGCGCAATATGAGGCCTGCGCGGCCTATGTCGCCAGCCAGCGACATGAAGGCTGGACCCTGTTGTCCGGGCGCTACGATGACGGTGGCCTGTCGGACGGCACCCTAGAGCGACCCGCCCTTCAGCGCCTTCTTGAAGAGATCGATGCCGGGCGTATTGACATGGTGGTGGTCTACAAGATTGACCGGCTGACCCGGTCGCTTGCCGACTTCTCTAAGCTGGTCGACCGGCTGGAACAGGCAAACTGTTCTTTTGTGTCCGTCACGCAGGCCTTCAATACCTCATCTTCCATGGGCCGGTTAACGCTGAATGTGCTGTTGTCCTTTGCTCAGTTTGAACGGGAAGTCACCGCCGAACGTATTCGCGACAAGATTGCAGCGTAGAAGAAGAAGGGGCTTTGGATGGGTGGCAACCTGCCTCTGGGCTATGATCGCCACCCCGATCCGAAGGCAAGAACGCTGGTGGTGAATGAAGAGGAGGCCAGAACGGTCCGGCATCTCTTTGGGCTTTATGACGAGCTGGGTTGCCTGCGCAAAGTAGAAGAACGGGCAACGGCAGAAGGGCTGCGGTCAAAACGGGTTGTTCGGACAGATGGCAGTGTGAAGGGGGATTGTCCGCTGTCACGGGGTCAAATCTATTACCTGCTGCGCAATCCGGTCTATCTCGGAAAAATCCGCCACAAGGATAAGATCTGGGACGGACAACATCCGGCGATCATCGATCAGGACATCTGGGATCGGGTGCAGGAAAAAATGCGACAGGCCTCCAACCGCTCGCGGGCACGCGGCGACTCCGATGCGCGCCAACATTCCACTGACCCCGGCGCCTGGCTCACCGGTCTGCTGTATGACGAAACTGGTGATCGGTTGACGCCGACCCACACCACGCGCAAAGGCCGACGGTTGCGCTAGTATATCTCCAATCGACTGATCTCAGGTGGCAAGGATATCTCTGGCTGGCGACTGCCCGGCCCGGCGCTGGAACACGCCGTCATGGATGTCATCGTCAGACATTTGCAAGACGCCGCCGCGGCGCACCAAGTACTGGCGCAACCGGAGGCCTGGTCAGCCGAGCCAGTTCAGACTTCAGTTGCGGATTTAGTAACCCGGTTTCTAGGCCAAGGCTGTCAGATCGGCGCTGCTCTTCTGGCCAAAGGCAAACTTGCACGAGGACAGATCGACCTCGAATTTAACCCCAAAACTCTGGCAAGCGCACTTGGCATCGCCGCCGATCATCTGCACCCGGATCTCACCCACGTCACCGCATCTTTCGATCTGCGCCGCCGCGGCGTCGAGGCTAAGGTCATTGCCGGGGACGTGGCACCCCAACCTGATCCCCACCTCCGGTCCATGCTGATCCGCGCCCATGGCTGGGCCCGAGATCTGAAAGCCGGGGTTCAACTGATGGAGATTGCACGCCGCGAAAGCGTCCCCGGCGCCTTCATCCGCACCCGTGCTCAGATCGCCTTTCTCTCCCCGAAGATTCAGGCTGCGATTCTCGACGGCACCCAGCCGCCCGAACTCACACTCAAGCGTTTGGTCAGCGTGACCCACCCACTTGATTGGACCGAACAGGAACACCTATTCGGCTTTTGATAGCTCCAGATCCTGCGTCCCTGATAAAGGGCTCACCCTCCCTGATCCGGCGGAACAATTCCCTGTTCGCACGAGGAAATTCCCTGTTCCACCTTTTAGGTAATTTGCATCATAAACCTCTGAAAAACATACAGTTCTGATAGAAGAAATGACGGAAATCAGTCCCGGTTTGCGAAAATTCCCTGTAAATTGCAGGTCATCAGGGAAATCCAGCCCAAAGCGACCCCGCTAAAATGCGACACTGAGACTGGCGCCTGAATTATCCTCTGAATGTACGGTTTGCTTCGTCTCTGATTGAAAGCGCATGCGCCAACTCGCGGAAATTGCGTAACAATTCCGAGTCAGAAAACACAACTGGATTGAGACGGGTATGAGTGGCGGGGAGACAGGGATTCGAACCCTGGGGACGCTCTCACGCCCAACGGTTTTCAAGACCGCCGCATTCGACCACTCTGCCACCTCCCCGTCGAAAGCAGGGTCTAAGGCCAACTGAAATCAGAGGCAAGTCGAAATCGGGAAATCTTGCCGAAGCCCAAGCAGCGGACTTTCCATAGAACCATACCCACGTTATGATCCGCATGAAAGACCGCAGCAGACTGGCGCGAAGAACCGGCTGGCTGACGGTGGGGCTCGGGGAACGAGGCCCCTTCAGGCAAGGGATGACAAGATGAAGCGAGCGACTGAGATCCGCCCAGGGCCAAAACGGCTGGCGTGCTTGGCTGTAGCCTTGGTGGTGTTGTCGGGTTGCGAGGAAACGCTGGCAACCGCAGAAAAACCCGACGAAAACACAAGCAAGAACGAACTTTTCCCGCAATCCTCCGGCGACACACAGCGTGATGTCGAAGCACCGGACGTGTTCCAATTGACCGAGGCCGGATTGTGGGACGGCCGCCCCTCGCTGGGCGGCATCTGGGTTGCCCACCCGGATGTGACTCAGCCCGAGCGAGTGATCATCAAAAACGCCTCGAACAACAAATCCGTAACCGGCGCTTTGTTCCGGCGTGAACGCAACTTGCCCGGTCCCGCCTTGCAGGTATCATCTGCAGCGGCGGAGCAGCTAGGTATCCTTGCTGGCGCGCCGACCAAGATCAACGTGGTGGCCTTGCGGCGCGAAGCCATCGAGGTCGCGCCCGAACCCGAGGTCGCTGAGGTCGAGACAGCCCCGGAAGCAAGCACCGAGACCGCCGCCGCCAGTGACGTGGCCGAGGTTGGTGCGTCCGAGACCACCTCTGAGACGGAAAAACCGGCTAAGCGCAAATGGTGGCAGAAAAAAGCGCCCGCCGCAGCGGCGACTGCAGGCGTTGTGGGCGCAGCCGCTGTTGCCTCAGACGCAGCAGAGGATGGGGCCGAGGCCGCCGTAGCTAGTGACGTCGCCGAAGTTGATGCGCCCGAAGCCACCTCCGAGACGGAAAAACCGGCCAAGCGCAAATGGTGGCAGAAGAAAGAGCCCGCCGCCGCGGCGACCGCAGGCGCTGTAGGCGCAGCCGCTGTTGCCTCGGACGCAGCCGTGGATGGCGCCGAAGCCGCCGTCGAGGCCACCGCAGAGATATCGGCGGCCAGCACGGCTCCGGCTTTGACCGATGCACCGGTGGTTGCGCCTGCGGAAAAACCGACCAAGCGCAAGTGGTGGCAGAAAAAAGATCCCAACGCGATCACCGAAACTACGCTTGACCCGATCGAAGGGGCCGCAGCCGCTATCGACGCCGCAGAGCCGACGCCTGTCGCCGCGACATCTTCTCTTTCGAAACCCTTTGTTCAGGTTGGTACGTTTGGTGTTCAGTCCAATGCAAACAGCGCCGCCGCCAAAATCCGCAGAAACGGCATGTCGGCAGAGGTGCGAGAGTTGAAGACCGAAGACAACACCGTCTGGCGCGTGCTGGTCGGACCCGCCGCCACCCGCGCCGAGCGCAAGGCCATCCAGAACGACGTGAAAGATCTGGGCTTTGGCGACGCGTTCACCGTGGCCAACTGAGAACAGGAGGCACCTTATGCTATCCGCATTGCGAACATCCGTTTTCACCCTCGGGATGGCTGTTCTGGCCCTGCCCGCCCACGCGTTCGACACCTCGGCGCGCGCGGCATATGTAATGGATCAGACCACAGGTACCGTGCTTCTTTCCAAAGACGCTGATCAGCCGCTTCCGCCCGCATCCATGTCCAAGCTCATGACGCTTTATGTCGCGTTCGAAGCGCTACGTGATGGGCGTTTGACTCTGCAGGAGACCCTGCCTGTCTCGGAACATGCTATGAGCTATGGCGGCTCAACCATGTTCCTGAACACGCAGGACCGTGTGACCGTCGAGGATCTGATACGCGGCATTATCGTGCTGTCCGGCAATGATGCCTGCGTGGTGATCGCTGAGGCGCTCAGCCCCGATGGGACCGAGGCCGGATTTGCCCGCTATATGACCCAGCGCGCGCAGCAGATGGGGATGAACAACTCAAACTTTGCCAACTCCAACGGCTGGCCCGCTGCCGGGCATATGATGTCCGTGCATGATCTCGCCGTTCTCGCGGATCGGCTGATCACGGATTTCCCCGAATATTACCCTCTGTTTGCCGAAGAAGAATTCGAGTTTGACGGGCGCGCGCCTTCGAATAAGCGCAACCGCAACCCGCTGCTACGGCTGAACATTGGGGCCGACGGCCTGAAAACCGGCCACACGCAAGAGGCCGGCTACGGCCTTGTCGGATCGGCCAAACAAGCCGACCGCCGGGTGATCTTCGTTCTCACTGGCCTAGACAGTACCGCTCAGCGGGCAGAGGAGGCTGAGTCCGTGGTTAACTGGTCGTTTCGAAATTTTGTCGAGAGGACAGTTGCCACCGAAGAAGCGCCGATAGCCGAAGCCAAGCTGTGGATGGGTGAGAAAAAGACCGTGGGTCTGGTGCCCGACGGCGACCTGAATGTTTTGTTCCCGGTTCTGGGCACCCAGAATATCGAGGCCGAGGTTGTCTATGACGGCCCCGTCAACGCACCTGTTGCCAAGGGCCAGCAACTGGCCGAGCTGGTGATCAAGCCCGAGGGTTTGCCCGAGATTCGCCGTCCTCTGTTCGCGGCCGAGGATGTCCCTTTGGGTGGCTTCATGGTGCGCATGATGACCGTCGGCGGGATTGTCCTGAAAGACGTTATCAATAATCCGTTGGAGTCGATGTGACACAACGCGGGTTATTCCTGACCTTTGAAGGCATAGACGGATCAGGCAAATCAACTCAGGCCCGGATGCTGGCCGAGTCCCTCCGCAATGCGGGCCATCAGGTCGTTCTGACGCGTGAACCCGGCGGGTCGCCGGGGGCAGAAGAAATCCGCCGCCTGGTGCTGGAAGGCGACCCTGACCGTTGGTCGGCGGAAACCGAGCTGTTGCTGTTCACCGCCGCCCGCCGCGATCATCTGGAACGGACAATCGAACCGGCCCTCGCCGCGGGCAAGGTGGTGATCTGCGATCGCTTTGCCGACAGCACAAGGATGTATCAGGGCCTGTCCCGTGGCAACCTGCGGGCGGTGGTCGATCAGCTCCATGACCTGATGATTGGGCGCGAGCCAGACATGACTCTACTGATCGACATGGACCCCGACACAGGCCTGTCTCGTGCCAAAGGGCGACAGGGCACCGAGGAGCGGTTCGAAGATTTCGGCCCTGCCCTGCAAAAACAGATGCGCGCCGGGTTTCGGGCGCTGGCAGATGAGTTTTCCGACCGGTTTCGCGTCATCGATGGCAATCGCGACATGGACAGTGTCGCCCAGGATGTGAGAGATATCGTCGAGGCAGCCTTGCGATAGACGATGAGCGACGACATCCCAACCCCAGATCAAGCGCCCGGAGCGCCGCATCCGCGCGAGACCGCGCAGCTGTTCGGGCAGGACACGGCCGAGCAAGCGTTTCTGAGCGCCTACAACTCGGACCGGCTTCACCATGGTTGGCTTCTGACCGGCCCGCGCGGCGTCGGCAAAGCCACGCTGGCATGGCGGATCGCGCGGTTTCTGCTCACCACCCCTCCGGCGGATGACGGAGGGCTGTTTGACGCGCCTCCGCCCCCGCAGACTCTAGAGATCGACCCGGACCACCCGGTGTCGCATCGCATATCTGCTGGCGCGGAACCGGGGCTGGCGGCGATCACCCGTTCGTTGAACGATCAGGGGCGTCTCCGGAACGAGATCGTGGTGGATGATATCCGCAAGCTGGGCAAGTTCTTCGGCCTGTCCTCGGCAGATGGCGGGCGACGCGTGGTCATTGTAGACGCGGCTGATGAGATGAATGTCAGTGCTGCGAATGCCCTTCTAAAAATGCTGGAGGAGCCACCGGCGCGCACCACGTTGCTGCTGATCTCGCACCAACCCTCGCGCCTGTTGCCAACCATCCGATCACGTTGCCGCACCTTGCGTCTCTCACCGCTGGGTCCTGAGGATATGCAGACCGCTTTGGTGCAGACCGGAGCGGAGGTTCCTAGCCAAACCGATCACCTTGCCGCTCTGGCCGCTGGGTCGGTTGGCGATGCGGTCCGTCTCATCAATCTGGGCGGGCTTGAAATCTATGCCGAGTTGATCGCCATTCTGGGCACCCTGCCCCGCATGGATCGTCAGCGCGCCCTTAAGCTGGCCGAAGCCGCTGCCCAGCGCGGCGCAGCCGAACGGTTCGAGCTGTTGCTGACCCTCATCGACGTGGCACTGTCCCGTCTGGCGATGACCGGAGCAACAGGCGCAGCCCCCTTACCAGAAGCCGCCCCCAACGAAGCGGAAACTCTGACCCGGCTTTCCGCCTCCCCCCAGCAGGCCCGCAACTGGGCCGAGGTGGCGGCAACGATCACCGTCCGCGCACGTCACGGTCAGGCGGTGAACCTTGACCCTGCCGCGTTGGTCCTAGATACGATGTTCAAGATACAAGAAACCTCCGGTCAGAGCAGATGAGCAACACCCCCGAGATCACCGATAGCCATTGCCATCTGGACTTCCCCAATTTCGAAGGGCAGCTGGACCAAATCATCGCCAACGCGGCCGAGGCCGGTGTGACCCGTATGGTCACCATCTGCACCCGCCTGCGCGACGAACCCGGCGTGCGCGCCATTGTCGAGGCCCACGCACCGATCTTCTATGCCGCCGGCACCCACCCTATGAGCGCGGCGGAAGAACCGATGGCGACGGTCGATGAACTGGTCGCACTGGCGCAGCACCCCAAGTTCGTGGGCATCGGCGAGACCGGGTTGGACTATCACTACACCGCCGACAGCGCCGAGGTACAAAAGCAATCGCTGAGCATTCATATCGAGGCGGCCCAGCGCACCGGCCTACCTCTGATCATTCACGCCCGCGCAGCCGATGACGACATGGCGCGCATTCTGGCCGAGGAATACCGCAACGCGCCCTATTCCTGCGTGATGCACTGTTTCTCATCCTCGGCAGAGCTGGCAAAAGCTGCCCTTGACCTAGGGTTCTACCTGTCAATGTCCGGGATCGCTGCATTCCCCAAAAGTCAGGAGCTGCGCGATATCTTCGCAATCGCTCCGGTAGATCGCATTCTGGTCGAAACCGACGCCCCCTATCTTGCGCCGCCCCCATACCGGGGCAAACGCAATGAACCCGCCTATACCGCTCACACTGCCCGCAAAGGGGCTGAGGTATTCGGCATGGACTACGCAGATTTCGCCGCCCAGACACAGGTAAACTTTGACCGCCTGTTCTCAAAAGCGGCACAGTATAAGGCCGCCGCATGACAAAGCTGCGCTGCACCATTCTGGGTTGCGGGTCCTCGGGCGGCGTGCCGCGCCTTGGTGGCTATTGGGGCGATTGCGACCCTCAGAATCCAAGAAATATCCGCCGCCGCTGCTCGATGCTGGTCGAAAGAGACGGGCCAGAGGGCACGACCTCGGTCCTGATCGACACCTCGCCAGATATGCGCAGCCAGCTTCTGGATACCGGAACCGGGCGGCTCGACGGGGTGGTGTATACTCATTCTCACGCCGATCATGTGCACGGCCTTGATGATCTGAGAATGATCGTCTTCAACATGAAGACCCGTGTACCGGTCTGGGCGGATGGCGACACCCAGAATGCCCTGCTCGGACGGTTCGGATATGCGTTCATCCAGCCCGAGGGCTCTCCGTACCCACCGATTCTGGAGCTGAAATCTATTGACGGACCTTTCGAGATCGACGGTCCCGGAGGTCCGATCCCCCTGCGCCCGTTCCGCGTGAACCATGGTTCAATCGACTCGCTGGGGTTTCGGATGGGCAAGCTAGCCTATCTGCCAGACGTCGCCGAAATCTATGACGATGCATGGACCGAGATGGAAGGGCTGGATTGTCTGGTCATCGACGCCCTGCGCCGCGCGCCGCATCCTACCCATGCGCATCTGGAAAAAACCCTGGGGTGGATTGAGAAACTGCAGCCCAAACGCGCCGTCCTGACCAATATGCATATCGACCTGGACTATGCGACGGTCGAGGCTGAAACCGCCGATCACATCACCCCCGCCTATGACGGGCTGGTGATCGAACAAGCGCTGTAAGGCCCTGCCGTTTGCGGCACACATATCGCCAGAACCGGGGGCGGTATGCTTCAAAGCCTGATTGACGTTATCCTGCCGGTCTTTCTGGTGATTGGCGCAGGCTATGCTGCGACCCGTTCGGGCTATTTCAAAGAGGTGCATGTCGACGGTTTGATGCGCTTCACGCAGGGCTTTGCAATTCCCTGCCTTCTGTTTTTAGCTATCGCTCATCTAGATCTCAGCGCCAGTTTCGACCCTCGACTTCTGGTCAGTTTCTATTCCGCTGCCGCGCTTTGTTTTACTGCGGGGCTGTTTGGGGCACGGCTGCTCTTTGGCCGTGATTGGGAAGACTGCGTCGCCATCGGCTTTTGCTGCCTGTTTTCGAACTCTGTTCTTCTGGGACTGCCCATTACCGAACGCGCCTATGGCCCAGAAAGCCTGACCGGCAACTACGCGATCATCGCTTTCCACTCACCGTTCTGCTACGGCGTTGGGATCACGGTGATGGAGATCGTACGCAATCGCGGCCATGGCGGCACAAAGATGGTGCGTTCAGTTCTGTCTGCGATGTTCAAGAACGCGTTGATCCTTGGCATCGCGCTAGGCTTTGTAGTCAATCTATCCGGACTGGTCATTCCGCAAGTGGTGGATGAGGCGCTGGAACTGGTGACCCGCGCCGCCCTGCCCGGAGCCTTGTTCGCACTGGGCGGCGTGCTAGTGAAATACAAACCCGAAGGGGATCTGCGCACGATTGCCTATGTCTGCGGAATTTCTCTGATGTTGCATCCGAGTCTTGTGTGGCTGTTCGGAACATCCACTGGACTGCCGCAAGACCTGTTCCGCTCCGGAGTTTTGAACGCAGCGATGGCGCCCGGTTTCAACGCCTATATTTTCGCCAACATGTACGGGCGCGCCAAACGGGTCGCGGCCTCGTCAGTGCTGATCGGAACCGCCACCTCGATCCTGACCGTCTGGCTTTGGCTGACACTTTTGGGCTAACACCCCCCTTGACACAGAGAACCGGCGACACACTTACCGCTCAGGAACAGGAGCCCGGAATGCCGCACGCCATCATCGTTGCCCATGGTCAGCCCTCAGACCCGGAGCCAGCTGAGGCCTCTCTAGCCAAGTTCGCCGCTGAGGTGAACGCCCTCTCGGCCGATGTGTCGGTCCATTCTGCCACGCTGGCGAATCTCGGCGTGCTAGAAGAGGTGATGGACAGCCTGCCCGACGACACTGTGATTTACCCTTTGTTCATGGCCAAGGGCTGGTTTGTGACCAGCGCCCTGCCCAAACGCATCGGGGATCGCAACTTGCGTATTCTTGATCCGTTAGGCACCGATCCCATGCTTCCCGATCTTGTCAGCGACGCGCTGAAATCGGCCTTGAAAGAAAAAAACTGGAGCGCGGCTGCTTCCGATCTTATCATCGCCGCGCACGGCTCAGGCCGTAGTAGAAACCCTTCGGCCGTTGCAAAAGATTTTGCCGAGCAGCTGTCGCAGAGATTGACATTCCGCTCGATCCGCGTCGGATTTGTCGAGGAACCTCCGTCAATTTCCGATGCTGCCAACGGGGCGTCAGAGCAGTCGCTTTGCCTGCCCTTCTTCGCTTGTCGCGGAGGACACGTGCTGGAAGATGTCCCAGAAGAGCTGGAAACGGCGCATTTCCGCGGCACTGTCCTGCCAGTGATCGGCGAATTGCCCCCGATACAGCGCCAAATCGCGGACACTCTGCAAGCGGCGTTTTCAACGGCCTGATCTCAGGACTGCGCCTTGAGGAGCGTGGAATAAAGCCGGTGGCAGGATCGGCCCTCTCGCTTGGCCTGATACAGAGCGAGGTCCGAGGCCTGCAAAACATCTTCGGCCCTCGGATTGTCAAAATGCGTGGACAAGGCAGTGCCGATACTTGCGGAGATACGGCAATCGTTGTCCTGAAAGCTCATCGGTTGGTTCAGTCTTTCGATCAAACGGTCTGCGATAGTTGAAAGCCGTTCGGTGTTGGACAGGCCCTGGAAGATGATGACGAACTCATCCCCACCGATTCGCGCCACCGTGTCATCGTCTCGGATTTCTTCGATCATGATCCGGGCGGCCTGCTGCAAAACGAAATCGCCAGCAGCATGTCCTAAACGGTCATTCACGGATTTGAAGTAATCCAGATCAATATGCATCACCGCAAATGGCGCGTTAGACGCGATCATCTGTCCTAGAAGGTTGTCCATCGCGCGCCGATTTTTCACTCCGGTCAGAGTATCGGTATAAGCCTGCTCCTCTGCTGCGAGCATTGCTCCCTGTAGCCTGAGGTTCAGCGACCGAGACGCATCCATCGCGGCCGATTTCGCCTCAACCAGATAGAGAAGTTCGATCGCCAGATCAGTGCCGGAAAAATCAGCGCTGGTCAGGGCATAGTCGCGCACCGCGTCGAGGATCGAGATACCGAAGGACAGGTTGACAACCGCCCCCTCCCCGCCTGGAAGCGGTGCAACCAGCCCCTTGAGGGCCGTGCGCGGCTCATCATGAAATCGCAGATTCAGGTTCGCCCCGGCCATAGCCATAAGCGCCGTTAAAGTTGTCACCGTGCGAGGGCGAACCATCTCAAAAATATCCAGAACACACTGCCCCTCCATGACGCAATCCGGGCGCAACTTCTGCAATGTCGGACCGACACGCAGGATGTGACCGTCCTGGTCGACCAGCAGAAACATTGGGCACAGGGTTTTCAGCAGTTCTGCCAAATCATCCATCCGCGTCATGCGCCCCGCGCCCCCAGATCGAATTGCCGCCCCTCCGCAAATGCGCTTTCGACAAGCAGGATCGAGATCACCTCAGCCTCGCCCTGCTGACCTTCATGCGAAAGCATCACCAAAGCACCGTAATCATCTGCCATCGCACGCAAAACACCAACCATTGCGCTAGCATAGCCGGGCAGCCCGGGCCCACAGATGAGCTGAAATTCGGTCTGCGAAAGCTCTTGCAATTCGAGGGCCGGAAGAGACAGGTCGGACACAGCCAGCCGCACCCGATCCGCCAGATCATCAAGGGAATGGAGGAATTCTACATAGGTCACACCGCCAAACCGCAAAAGGCGGCGCAGTCCTTCGGTATTGGGATGCGAAACCAGATAGGTTCCTACGTCTTCCAGAATCTCGAGTCGCGGTCGGGCGAGCACCGTGCTGAGCGCATCCAGCAGAGGGGCCGTGATCGCGTCATCGTAGGTCAACATGGCCTCAAACTCGGAAAACCCTAATCCGGCCGAATCTGTTACGCGCTGCCAACACGGCCGCCCGTAGGTTGCGCATACAAACGACTGTATCGCCCGATTAATCAGACCATGCATCAGATGCCTCAGATTGGTTGCACCCGTACTGTGGCCTGACAATCCTTAACAAATAGCCAAGAACCGCTGCTGATCAGCGGAAAGACCTCTTAGTATCATAGCGATATCAAAAATCCGTCGGTGCCCCGCCTTCGGCTTTACGGCGGGTGACGAACTCGGCCAACTCCTCGCGAATACCCTCGTCCAGAGCCGGGGCCTCAAAGCTTCCGATGATCTCTTTGAACATGTGATGCGCGCGTTCCGCGGTCCAAATACCTCCTGCGATCTCCCAGCCTTCGTAATTCTTCCAGTCGCTCAGAAACGGTTGATAGAAGGCGGTCGTGTAGCGGTCCTGAGTGTGCTGAATGCCAAAGAAATGCCCGTCATTCCCGACCGCACGGATCGCGTCCAGGGCGATCTCATCCGGGCCGGTCGCTGTGAGATCAGGATTCATATACCTCTGAATTTGCTGAAGGATTTCGCAATCCATGATGAACTTTTCAGGACTTGCGATCAACCCGCCCTCAAGCCATCCCGCCGCGTGATAGACCATGTTGGTCCCCGACTGCACCGACGCCCAGAGCGAGTTTGAAGTCTCCCACACCGACTGCCCATCTGGCACATTCGCCGCACAGACGCCCGACGATCGCATCGGCAGACCATAGAAGCGCGCCATCTGGCCGGTCATCTGAGTGGCCCGCATATACTCTGGCGTCCCAAAAGCCGGAGCCCCGGATTTCATATCCACGTTCGAGGTAAAGGTTCCAATCACGCACGGAATCCCCGGACGCACATATTGGAACAGAGCGATAGCACAGAGAGCTTCGGCCAGAGATTGCGCCACCGCGCCCGCGATGGTGACAGGGGCCATCGCTCCGGCCAAGGTAAATGGCGTGACAACAATCGCCTGACCGCGCCGCGCCAGACGCAGGCAGCCATCAATCATCGGGTGGTCGTGCTTCAGCGGTGAGGTCGAGTTGATGTTGGTGTACATCCGTGGTGTGGCTTCGAACTCTTCATGGCTCAACCCGCCCGCGATACGGACCATCTCCATCACATCCTCGACCCGCTCTTTACCCAGCGAGTAGGCGTGCATCGCCTTATCCGTCAGGGTCAGCTTGTCATAGAGCACATCCAGATGGCGGATGCTGGCGTGAATATCAACTGGCTCGACCGGGTAGCCACCGGCAAAGTGGATGCAGTTGAAATACTGTGTCAGCTTCAACAGGTTACGGCACATCTCACGGTTGCCGGGCACCTTGGTTCCGATTTCCATATCCCAGTAATTCGGAGGGGAGGAGACGTTTCCAAACAGGATGTTCCGCCCACCAATCTCTATCGTCCGGTCGGGATTGCGCGGCGTGATCGTGAAACGGCTCGGGGCTTTTGCCACCATCTCCATCACGAAATCGCGGCCCATCCGTACGTTGTCACCGTCTATCGTACAACCCGCCTCACGCAGGATGCCGATCGCTTCTTCGTTATAGAACTCGACCCCGATCTCTTCGAGAATTCGCATGGCGCCGTCGTGGATTGCCTCGATCCCGCCCTGATCCAGAGGCTCGGTCGGTGCATCTATATTGACCGGTGGGTTCCACGGCATCTGATCAATAGCCGCACTTCCCCTGCGCTCGGCAGCGCCAGCGCGCCCTCCGCTACGACGTCTGCGCGATTTGGTTCCGGCCATGTTCGACTCCCTGCCAGTTGCCTGCTCTCAAGCAAGCCCGGGAAAGCGGGAACAGGCCGTTCCATCTGCGACAGATTTTGTCGTTTACAAGCTTTGAACCGCCGGAAACGGATTCTGCAGATTTAGTTATCCGCCAACCAAGCCGGGATATGACCTATGTCGGGCAAGACAACATCCGCCATCGGCGCCAGTACGTCGGCTTTGGCGAGACCGGTGAGGACTCCGATCGTAGTCATCCCTGCCGCCCGCCCGGCCTGCAAGTCATGCAGGCTGTCGCCAACCATGGCGATGCGATCCGGCTGCACGCCGATATGCGCGGCGAAGGCCAGCAATTGGCCTGGGCCGGGCTTGAACCCATGACCACTGTCATAACCAGCGATGAAGTCGAAATGGTCTTTGACGCCAACTGACTCCAGATGCTGAAGCGCCGGGTGCTCGCTGTCATTTGTGGCGACCCCCAGCTTGAGGCCAGCCTGTTTCAACGCATCCAGGAACGGCCCCAACGGCACCGCCTGAGCTTGGGGTGCGGCTGCGGCCTCGGCATTCATCAACTCGATCAAGACGTCACGCGGCATGCCATCGACATGCGGCAACAAGGCTTCGGCGATTTCCTCAACGGTTCCCGCAATCACGACGCTATCAGGAGAATAGGTCTCGGTCTCAAGGTCGAAGCCGATGACCTGACCCAGTTCCGCTGCGCGGGCCGTGTTATTCTCGGCCACGCGCAACAACATGGTCCGTCCGAACGTGCCCCAGGTGTTGGCGAAGTCAAACAGGGTACCGTCCTTGTCGAACACGATCGCATCAATTGGCATGAAAAGCTCCTGCTGAGTCAGGTCCAGTGAACGTCGGAACCACCCGACAACACCGCTTGCGCCTGAGCGGGTTGGTCATACGGCACCGTCGCCGCGTCACAAAATGCCATGATCCACGAATCGTCAAGCATCAGGAAATCCAGAACCGAGGCCAGAAACTCGGGCTCACCTGCCCTGTCGCGCAGATCATTTGCCGCAGCACCGGTCGAGCCCAGGAAAACGGGCAAGAGCTCCTCATTCCCGACAAGCCATCCGAGGGCATTCAGGGCAAGAGTTTGGGCGGAATCTTCGGAAATCGACATAAACTGGCCTCAGCCCCCTGTCTTGGAAAGGGTTTGTTAACCAGACTCATAAACACTTTGTTCACGCATGCAATCAATGGTGAGCGACTATGTCCGTGCAGGGAACCATCCTTGTTTTAGATGGGGTATCTACAAACCGCATCATGCTGAAGGTTCAGCTGACAGCGGCGTGGTACCATGTGGTACAAGGTGAGAAATTGGCAGGCCTCGCCGCTCTCTTGCGGCGTGTGCGGCCTGATCTGGTGCTGACCGCGCAAACGCTGCCCGACGGCACAGCGGCGGATGTCAAAAGCCTGATTGCGAAGAATCCGGCCTTGGGCGACGTCCCCGTCGTGGCCCTGACCGCGCAGAATGACAAGCAAGCTCGATTGCGGGCTTTGGCGGAAGGCCTGGATGATGTTCTGACCCACCCGTTCAAGGATACACTGCTGCTCGCCCGTATCCGTAGCCTATTGCGCGCACGAGCTGACACGCAGGACCTGCAATTCCGCGAGGACCCCCAGTCTCTTGGCCTGGCCGAGCCGGAAACCCCGCTCATTGCAGCCCCCAAACGGGCCCGCGTTGCGGTACTGGCGCAAACACCGCGCAACGGCGCGCTTTGGCAACAGGCGCTTTCCGGACAATCCCGCTATGCCCTGACCTCACACCACCAATCGGATCTTCAGGCCTTGCTCTCAGGCCCCGTCCCGGATGCAATCGTGGTCGAGCTGGATGCAGACCGATCCGCGCTGAACATCCTAGCCGACCTCAGATCACGCGGGGCCACACGTCATACGGTTCTGATTGGGGTGTTGAGCGACAACAACGCCACCCGCGCGTCCGAGGCGCTGGACCGGGGGGCAGATGCCGTCTGTCTCGGCGGGTTCTGTGCGGAAGAAATCGTGTTGCGGCTGGACAACCAGATTGCCCGCAAAAGCCGGATGGACAGGATGCGGGATTCGCTGAAGAAAGGAATCGCTGAATCCTGGATCGACCCTCTGACCGGGTTGCAGAACCGCCGCTATGCCATGCGCGCCATCCAGCAGATCGCGCAGCAATCGGCACAGACCGGGCTCGGTTTTGCCCTGATGCTGGCCGATCTGGATCATTTCAAGGCGATCAATGACGAATACGGTCACGCCAGTGGTGATTGCGTGCTGACTCAAGCGGCGGCACGGATGCAACAGGTCGTCGGTAAGGCCGGATTCGTCGCGCGCATCGGAGGAGAGGAATTCATGATCGCCGTTCCCAATATCTCGCGCGCCAAAGCGCTGACGATGGCAAGCACCCTGTGCGAGGCGATCTGCGCAGTACCTTTCCGCCTGCCCGATCAGCGCACACCGATTTTCGCAACCATAAGTGTGGGTCTGAAAATGTCTGCTCCGGCCTACCTTTCACAAGACGAGGCCGAACCTGTCGAGCAGTTGATCAAATCCGCAGACAAAGCGCTCTACGCTGCCAAGCAGGCCGGGCGCAACCAAGTGCACATCAAGCAAAGCGCGGCCTGATCGCCTCAGTGCTTTTTCTTGTGACCGCGCGGGCCGCGTTTCACGACCTCTTCCAGACGGGTCGCATAGGTCTGGCGTTCTTCGTCGCTCATCTGCGTAACCAGAACCAACCATTTCTCTTGCAGCGCGGCCTGCAAATCCGCCGTCGCTTGCGCCTGCTGCTGCAGCAAGAGCGTGACGGTTTCGGGATCAAAGGGAACAGCCTTCAACGCCTCAGTCACGACCATGAAGTCCTGAGAGCGCCCCTTAGCCCCTTTGCCGTGCAGGCCGGATAGCTCGCCCCTCAGGGCTTTGCGGTCCTCTTTTGGCAAGGCGCGGTACAATGCGGGCCCAAAGCCCGGCGGTGCCTTGGCGTGATCGCTATTCTTCAGCCGCAATACGCTGCCGACCGCGACCCCTATGATCAACAGGTTGATCGCTAGTGACAGAGTCAGAATGATTGGCATCCAACGTCGTTTCGGTTTTGGAGCAGTGTTCATTCCGTACTCTCCAGAAAACTGGTGTCAAATCCAAGGTCGGCCGCCAGAAAGCTGCCATCCGTTGCACCGAACAGGCCGACCGCATCCGGCAGAACGGCAGGTGCAAAAAACCCTATGAAAATCCCGGTGACGCTGGCAACCGCCAAGCCGCTAAAGCCCTGCCATCCACCGATATTGTCCAGAAGGCGTAGCCACAGAGACCGTTCGCGGCGTGTGTGTTTCGTCACCCGCCCCAGCCGAATGGTTTCGGCATCTGTCTGGATACGCACGGCAAGATCATCCGGCAGGCCAGGTCGGTCCTTGCGCGCCTGAGCAAACAGGTTTTCCAGTTCCATGTCGTGATCAGCCATCGTCATACCCCAGTTCTTCCCGCCGTCCGGCCAATATGGCCGACAAAGCCCGCTTGCCACGCGCGGTCAAGCTCTCGACCGCTTCTACCGACAGGCCCATGACCCCGGCAATCTCGGGGTTGGACAGTTCCTCAATATGTCTCAACACGACGGCTTGTCGCTGTCGGTCGGGCAATTGCATAAGCGCGACCTGCAAAGCATCATGACGCGCCGTATCTTGCATTTTCTCAACCACGCTGGCCGCGTTGTCGGGCGGCTCAGCCTCCTCGGGGAGCTGCTCCGGTGTTTTTTTGCGCTTGCGGTCCAGACACAAGTTCAGCGTCACGCGATAGAGCCAGGTTGACACTTTGGCCGAGCCCGGCACCCATTTGGGTGCCATCTGCCACAGCCGCATCATGGCATCCTGTGTCACATCCTCGGCCTCGGCCCGATTCCCCAGCATGCGCAGAGAGACCGAGTAGCAACGCGGGCCCAGCCGGTCCGTCAGGATCCGCGCCGCCCCGGCATCGCCATCGGCAAACATCCTCAGCAACCTATCGTCACCAAGGTCGTCCGCGGTGCACACCGCACCGCGAACGTCTTGAGGGTGGGAGGTCAGATCCTCCATCCTGCATCAGCTATCGTCAGCGTCCGATTTCTGGCGTTTCTTGTGATGCTTGCCCATCTTGTCCTTTGCATCGGCAAATTCCTGTTCCGAGATACCGCCGCTGCTATCCGCGTCGATCCGATCAAACATCTTGTCAGCCCGGCGCGGTTTGGGCAACTCATCGGTGCTGAGGGCTCCATCGCCATTGGCGTCATGCTTTTCGAACATTTTGGTCACGCGATCATTGGCTTTCTGCTGGGCCGCGGCCTGCATCTCCTCAAGGCTTATCTGTCCGTCGCCGTCAGTATCCGCCTTTATGAAGCGCTGCGCGCGATGGGCCTGCATCTCTTCTTTCGTGATCTGACCATCCGCATTGGCGTCCAACTCCTGAAACGAGACTGGCTCACGATCCTTTGGGCCTGCTGCCAGTGCCGATGTACCTGTGATCGCCACTGCCGACAGAACGATGGCCGGGATGAATTTCGAGTTCTTCATATCGGTTTCCCCATATTGGCGCGACCTGATTGCCGCTGCTCATATCCATTCAAACGCGGCACCAGCGGGTTTCCGTCGAAAAAAGTTTAGCGAAGGATCAGCAGGTCACGAACGCTTTCCCTAACCAAGCGATGCAAAGCGACGCACCCCCCTTTTCTATTGCGGAAAACAGGCCCATTATCCGCCAAAGATAGATGCGCGAGTTACATTATCATGGATCAAACGATCACCCCCGCAGTGGAAGAAGAGCGCGAAACATGGCCAGCTTTGGTCAAAGGCTTTCGTTGCAAATGCCCGAAATGTGGCGAAGGCAAGCTGCTGCACAGCTACCTCAAGGTTAACGACAGCTGCTCAAATTGCGGGCAAGAGCTGTTTCACCACCGCGCAGATGACGGCCCCGCCTATCTGACGATTCTGCTGGTCGGGCACTTGCTGGCACCTGCTTTGCATGTGTCATACGTGCATTGGCGTCCGGATCCGTGGACCATGGCCATCGGATTTTCCATCGGCTGCATAGCGCTGTCGCTGTTCCTGCTGCCCCGCCTGAAAGGGGCTGTCGTGGCTTATCAATGGGCTCGGCGCATGCATGGGTTCGAGAAAGCCGCGTGACCGTCGACAAGACCGCCATCCGCAACGCCGCCACGGTCATCGTATTGCGGGACCGTTACACCGCGCCTTCGATCCTGATGGGGCAACGCGGGGCCAAAGCGGCGTTCATGCCGAACAAATTCGTGTTTCCCGGCGGCGCGGTCGACCCCGAGGATGCGCGCATCCCACTGGCCGCCCCGCTGCCCCAACTCTGCTATGATCGCTTGGCCGAGCAGGCCGAGGCTGACCTGCAACAGGCGCTTGCCGTCGCAGCGATTCGAGAGTTGTGGGAGGAAACCGGGATGGTCCTTGGCCAACCCGGTGAATGGGACGGCGACGCTCCGGCCGATTGGGTCAGCTTTGCAGCTTTGGGCTACAAACCCTCGGCCGAGGCGCTTCAGTTCGTGTTCCGGGCCGTTACCCCTCCGGGTCGGCCCAGACGGTTTGATGCGCGGTTCTTTCTGGTCGATGCACAGGCGATTCACGGCGATCTGGACGATTTCAGCCGCGCCTCGGATGAGCTGTCGCACCTGCAATGGGTCAAACTGGACGAGGTTCGAGACTTCGACCTGCCCTTCATCACCGAGGTCGTGCTGGCCGAGATCACAGCCCGGGTCACCGACCCGACACCGCCAACCTCTGTTCCGTTTTTTCTAAACAATGATGAGGCCAGCCTGTTCCAAAGGCTCAGGGGGTACCCCATGCCCGAGGTTGACTGACCCCAACCTTATTTCATGCGACTGATCACAACCGTGACTTCGGGCTTTTTACCGATCTCTGCCTTGGCCGTCTGACGCACGATCCGGCGCATGGCCTCTTCCAGCTTGTCATCGTCGCGCAGGGTCTTGGCCTCGGCCCGCATCAGGAACTGGTTCAGGTCTTCCTCAAGCACCTCAACCAGTGCAGCGCGAGAGGTTCCGATCTCCGGCAGCCCCATCGTATCACACCATGGCTCACCCAGAGGCTCGTCCTCTTCATCCAGAATGACGGTCACAGTCACGTGGCCGTTCAGCGCCATGCGGATACGGTCGCGCACAACCCCGTCCAACGCTCCGACCTTGACCGTGCCATCCAGATAGGTCCGCCCCGTCTCAACGTAGTCGACAACCTTGGGCGCATTGCCGGTCAGATCCAGCATGGTGCCGTTAACGGCCAAAACACCCGTGCGTCCGCCGGCCTCGGCCAGTTTGGCATGTTCGCGCAGGTGTCGATGTTCGCCATGCATCGGGATCACAATCTGCGGGTCGATCAACCCATGGACTTTTTCAAGATCAGGCCGGTTGGCATGGCCCGATACGTGATAAAGGCCCGAGCTGTCATCCACCACATCCACGCCCTTTTCGCTGAGCTGGTTGATGATGAAAATCACGCCGCGCTCGTTGCCGGGAATGGTTTTCGAGGAGAACAGGAACAGATCGCCCTCTTTCAACTCGATACCGCGGTATTTACCACGAGCCAGCTGCGCGCTGGCGGCGCGGCGTTCGCCCTGGCTACCGGTTACAATCAGCATCAGGTTCTGACGCGGAAGCTCCACCGCCTCTTCGGCGCTGATCACTTTGGGGAAATCCGACAGGATGCCGGTTTCCGTTGCAGCTTCGATCATCCGGCGCATGGCCCGGCCCAACAGCACGACCGAACGCCCGGCCCTTTGGCCAGCTTCGGCCAAGGTCTTAACCCGCGCCACGTTCGAGGCGAATGTGGTCGCCACAACCATACCCTCGGCACTTTCAACCAGCTTGGTGATCTCAGGACCGACCTCGGACTCTGAGCGTCCGGGGTGGCTTGAGAACACATTGGTACTGTCACAGACCAAGGCCTTTACGCCGGATTTGGCGACATCGGCCCAGAGATCGGGATCAAACGGTTCGCCAACCACCGGGTTTGTGTCCAGTTTGAAGTCCCCCGAATGCACGATCCGCCCTTCAGGCGTGTCGATCACCAGCGCGGCGCTTTCCGGGATCGAGTGCGAAACCGGCAGGAAGCCAACGGTGAAAGGCCCGGCTGAGACCTGCTCGGGCCAAGCGGAGGCAGTGCGGACGGCGTCTTCAGGGTGGCCGTGTTCTTCCATCTTCCGACGGGCTATATTAGCGGTGAAGGCGCGCGCATAGATCGGCGCACCCAGTGCGTCGTAGCAATGCGCTACGGCCCCCACGTGGTCTTCGTGTGCGTGGGTGACAAAAACCGCTTCTAGCCGGTCGGCGCGTTCCTGTAGCCATGAGATATCGGCATGGATCAGGTCCACACCCGGTGTGGTGTCCATGTCAGGGAAGGTCACACCCAGATCGACGAGGATCAGACGTTCCTTGCCCGGCGCGCCGTAGCCATACACATAGGCATTCATGCCGATTTCACCGGCCCCGCCCAGTGGCAGGTAGATCAGTCTTTCGCTGCTCATTTTGAGCCATTTTCCTTGTTATAGCGATGGATCACGGTCAGCCCGTGCATCGTCAGATCATCTTCGATTGCGTCGAACCCCACGTCGGCCTGATCGAACAAGGGTGCGAGCCCACCGGTTCCAACGACTTTCATCGGCATTCCATATTCGGTCTTGATGCGGGCGATCAGCCCCTCGATCAAACCGGAATAGCCCCAATACACGCCCGATTGGATACAGCCAACCGTATTCGTACCAATCACCTTTTCCGGGCGGGTGATGTCGATATGTGGCAGGGCGGCGGCCCCTTGGTGCAGGGCCTCGAGGCTCAGGTTTACGCCCGGCGCGATGACGCCTCCGACATAGGCCCCATCAGAGGCGACGACGTCAAAGTTGGTCGCGGTTCCGAAATCGACAACCACAACGTCTCCGCCATGACGGTCAAAGGCCCCCACTGCATTGGCGAGGCGATCAGGCCCCGGCACCGTGCCTTCGTCAATGCGTGGGGCGACAGGCAAAAGGCAATCCGGTTTACCCACAACTAGCGGACGGCAACCAAAGAACCGATCCGCAAAGATGCGCAGATTGAAAACCACGCGCGGCACGGTCGAGGCGATGACAACATCGGTAATGTCAGCCTCGATCCCGTAGTGTTTCACCAGTGTGGAATACCAGGTGAAATAGGCATCCGCCGTGCGCGAATGATGGGTCGAGGTGCGCAGGGTACACAGAAACGTCTCGCCGTCCCAGATCGAGAAAACGGTATTGGTATTGCCGCAGTCGATGGCCAGAAGCATCTGAGCCCCCTTCAGAAAAACACGTCCGCCGCAGGAATGCTCACACGGCCTTTGGCGGTGTTTAGGACAAGGTTGCCCCCCGCGTCTACCGTTTCGAAGGTACCAACCGTTTCCGACGTGGCGGTACGGGCGGTAACGACCTCACCCAGCCGCGCTGCGCGGGCCAACCATGCCGTGCGGATCGGTTCAAAGCCGTAAGTGACGAATTGGGTTTCATAGCCGGCATAGGCGATGGCGAGTTCGGTCAAAAAATCCTCAGGCGTGACATGCGCACCGGTTTCCGACAGCAGAGAAACCGGGCGAACGGCACCCGGCTCAACCGCGTCTGCGCCAGGGGCTTCGGTCAGATTGACGCCGATCCCAATCGACAGATGTGAAACTCCGCGCCCCTGCCCCGTGCTTTCCAGCAATATCCCCGCAAGCTTGCCGCCGTTCAGCAAAACATCATTGGGCCATTTTAGCGACAAACCTGACGCTCTGCCGGTCACAGCGACACAGGCATCGAACAAGGCCAAAGCCGCTACGAAGCTGCGCAGAGCCGCACTCTCCGGATCGCCCTGAGGGCGCATCAGAAGGGTCGAGGCCAAATTGCCCTTGGGATTGGCCCAAGCCCGCCCTCGCCTGCCGCGCGCTGCTGTCTGATGATGCGCCATGATCCACACGGGGCCTTGCGCCGTGGGTGCAAGACGCGCCGCTTCGTTCAACGTGCTGTCCACCTCTTGCAAGATGTGCAAGCCGTACCCGTCGGGCCAGCTACTCATGTCAGCAAGGCCCGCTTGCGCGGTTGCGCAGCTGCATTGTGTTGGCGGCTTTCATCAGTTGACAAGCGTGGCTGCAGCAGCGGCCGCAGCGCCCTCGACACCAAACTGGTAGAACACGCCGATCAACATCAAAGCCGCCGATCCCATCAAGGCCACCCACAATACAGGGTTTGAACGCGTTTCGATGGGTTCTTCGTTCTCAGCACCGAAATACATATAGAAGACGATCCGCAGATAGTAGAACGCACCGATGACCGAGGCGATGGCCGACACGATCACCAACCCGGTCAGACCCGCGCTGACACCCGCCTGCCAAACGCCGAACTTGGCAAAGAACCCAAGCATGGGCGGTACACCTGCCAAGCTAAACATCAGGATCAGAACGGCCAGAGCCTTTCCCGGATCGCGCTTGGAATACTGCCGCAAGGCGTCGATGTCGGTGACCGGTTTGCCGTCGCGCTCCATCATCAGGATGAAGGCGAAGGTGCCGATATTCATCGTCACGTAGATCGCCAGATACATCAGCATGGCTTTCACGCCCAGCTCGGTTCCCGCAGCCAGACCGATCAGCGCATAGCCCATATGGGCAATCGAGGAAAACGCCATCAGACGTTTGATGTCACGCTGGCCAATGGCGGCAACCGCGCCCAACAGCATGGACAGAACCGACAGCAACACGATCACCTGCTGCCAATCCTTCACGATGCCTCCAAACGCGTCATGCAGCAGGCGCGCAAACAGCGCCATGGCAGCCACTTTTGGAGCGGTCGCAAAGAAGGCTGTGATCGGGGTCGGAGACCCTTCGTACACATCCGGCGTCCACATGTGGAACGGCACGGCCGAAACCTTGAAAGCCAGACCCGAGATCAGCAAGATCAGACCGAAGAGCAGACCGATCGAGACGTCTCCGGCCTGAACGGTGGCGATGACGCCCGAGAACAGCGTGGTGCCGGTGAACCCGTAAACCAACGACGCGCCATAGAGCAGCAGGCCCGAGCTAAGCGCACCCAGAACGAAATACTTCAGACCGGCCTCAGTAGATTTCGCGCTGTCCCGCCGCAGCGCTGCCACGACATAGAGGGCCAGCGATTGAAGCTCCAACCCCATGTAAAGCGACATCAGATCGCCAGCGCTGACCATCATCATCATCCCGACCGCAGCCAAAGCGACCAGCACAGGGTATTCAAACCGCAGCAGGTTGCGGCGGGCCATGTAGTCCTGGCTCATGACAAGAACGGCAGCGGCGGAAAGTAAGATGGCAACCTTGGAAAACCGCGCAAAGCCGTCATCCACGAACATTCCATAGAACGCCACGTTGGTCCCGTCACCGTTGCTTGAGATCCAAATCGCCAGAAGCGCCATTAGACCTGCCGTGGACCAGACCAATGCCGGAGCCAGTTCGTCCTTCTTTGTGTAAACAGCCACGATCAGAGCAGCCATCGCATATACGGCCAGAACGATCTCTGGCAGGATTATCGTCAGATCAGCCTGGATCATGTCTCCAAAGCTCCCTTAATGCGAAGCGGCCGTCTGGGTCGCAGCTTCAGCCGCGGCCAGAGCCGTGTCATAGTTCGAAATCAGTGCAGCGGTCGAGTTGCCGATCACATCGGTCACCAGCGACGGATAGACGCCCAGCAGGATGGTCATCACGATGAGCGGCGCAAAGATCAGCCGCTCACGCGAGCTCATGTCGGTCATCGCCTTGAGGCTTTCCTTGATCAGATCGCCGAACACGACCCGACGGTAGAGCCAAAGCGCATAGCCTGCCGAGAATATCACGCCGGTCGCGGCCACTGCGGTTACCCAGGTGTTGACCTGGAATGCGCCCATCAGGGTCAGAAACTCGCCGATGAAGCCCGAGGTACCCGGCAGGCCGACATTCGCCATGGTGAACAGCATGAAGACCAGCGCATAGGCGGGCATCCGGATCACCAGACCTCCGTACGCGTCGATATCGCGGGTGTGCATCCGGTCGTAGATCACGCCGACGCACAGGAACAAAGCCGCTGAGATAAACCCATGGCTGAGCATCTGGAAGATCGCGCCATCAATACCCTGCTGGTTCGCCGCGAAAATCCCCATAGTCACAAAGCCCATATGCGCGACCGAGGAGTATGCGATCAGTTTCTTCATATCCTCCTGCACCAGCGCAACGAGCGAGGTATAGACAACGGCGATGGCTGACATCCACAGCACCAGATCGGTCATCACCGCCGAGCCAACCGGGAACATCGGCAGGCTGAACCGCAGGAAACCATAGCCGCCCATTTTCAACAGGATCGCCGCCAGCACGACCGAGCCCGCCGTCGGGGCCTGCACGTGCGCATCCGGCAGCCAAGTATGCACCGGCCACATCGGCATTTTCACCGCGAAAGACGCGAAGAAGGCAAGGAACATCAGCGTCTGCATCCCGCCGACGACGTAAATGCCTAGCACGCTAAAGCTTTCGGACGAGAACTGATGGGTCATCAGCGCTTCGATATCCGTGGTGCCGGCATCAGCATACATCGAAACCATCGCCACCAACATCAGCACCGAGCCTAGGAAGGTATAAAGGAAGAACTTGAAGCTGGCGTAAATGCGGTCCTTGCCGCCCCAAATGCCGATAATCAGGAACATCGGGATCAGGCCTGCCTCGAAGAACAGGTAGAACAGCACCAGATCCAGCGCCATGAACACGCCCAGCATCAGCGTTTCCAGCAGCAGGAAGGCGATCATGTATTCCTTGACCCGTTCGGTCACTTTCCAGCTGGCCAGAATGGTCAGGGGCATGATGAAGGTTGTCAGCAATACGAACAGCACGCTGATGCCATCGACGCCCATCTTGTATTTCAGACCCATCAGCCACTCGCCCTCTTCCACCATCTGGAAGCCGGTGTTCGAGGGATCAAAGCCCGTGTAGATACCAATCGACACGAGGAAGGTAACAGTGGTCGCAAGCAGAGCCACCCATTTGGCATTCCGCTGCGCCGCCGCATCATTTCCGTGCAGGAAAAGCGCCAGAATACCCGCGGCAATGGCCGGGATGAAGGTCACGATCGAAAGGATATTGTCCATTACTGCGCCCCTCCGCCGATCGACATCCAGGTCACAAGGGCCGCGATGCCCAGCACCATCCAGAAGGCGTAGGTAAAGATGTACCCGGTCTGCGCCTTACCTGCGAGGCGGGTGAAGAAGGGAACAACGCCCATTGCTACTCCGTTCAGGAAACCATCAATTGTGTTGCCATCGCCGCGCTTCCACAGAAGGCGGCCAAGGGCCAGAGTGGGTTTGACAAAGATGGCGTTATAGATCTCGTCAAAGTACCATTTGTTCAGCAGGAACAGGTACAGTGGACGCTGGTTTGCGGCCAGACGCGCGGGCAGCGAAGTGTTCACGATGTAGAACCAGTAGGCCACGACAAACCCAAGCAACATTGCCACGAAAGGCGAGACCTTGACCCATTTCGGGACGGCATGGGCGTCATCCAGCACGGTATTGTCCGGCGCGATGTACAAAGCGCCCTCACCCGGTTCGCCCGCGAAGACGTAGTGATGATCTCCGTGGGCGTCTTTCTTGCCATGTGTCTCATCCGCATGGTCATCCCCGTGCGCCTCATCCGAGTGGGCATCGGCATGATCGTCACCGTGATGCTCCTCGGCGGTACCATCGGCGACATGCTCGGCATGGGTCGCATCGTCATGACCTTCACCATGCGCCGAAGCCTCGGCCACCGGAATGCCATAGAACTTGCCCACCTTGTCGGTGTGACCAAAGAAGTTGCTGTACCAGATCATCCCGGCAAAAACCGCGCCCAGTGACAAAACACCAAGAGGGATCAGCATCACCTTCGGGCTTTCATGGGCGTGATCATGCGTATGCTTGTCCCCGCGCGGCTCGCCATAGAAGGTCAGGAAAATCAGACGCCAGCTGTAGAACGAGGTGAAAACAGCCGCGATAACCAGCATCCAGAAGGCATAGCCCGTGCCGCCCGCAAAGGCGCTTTCAATGATCGCGTCCTTGGACAAGAACCCGGCAAAGCCGAAGGTGGTCAGCGGGATACCGACACCCGTGATGGCCAGCGTTCCGATCATCATCGCCCAGAACGTATAGGGGATCTTACTCCGCAGCCCGCCATATTCGGTCATTTCCTGCTCGTGGTGCATCGCATGGATCACCGAACCGGCCCCGAGGAACAAAAGCGCCTTGAAGAAAGCGTGCGTCAGCAGGTGGAACATCGCCGCCGAGTACATGCCGACGCCTGCGGCCACGAACATGTAGCCCAGCTGCGAACAGGTCGAATAAGCTATGACGCGCTTGATGTCGGTCTGAACCAATCCCACGGTCGCCGCAAAAAACGCAGTCGAGGCCCCAAGGAAGGTGATAAACCCGGTCGCCCCAGGCGCGAACTCCATCAGCGGCGACATGCGGCAGACAAGGAACACACCCGCCGTTACCATTGTCGCGGCATGGATCAGGGCTGATACAGGCGTCGGGCCTTCCATCGCGTCCGGCAACCATGTGTGCAGGATCAACTGCGCCGATTTACCCATCGCGCCGATGAACAGAAGGACACAGATCACCTCTACCGCGTTCCACTCACCCCAGAGGAAGCTGAGCTGCATTTCCGACAGGTCAGAGGCCGAGGCAAAGATATCCGAGAAGTTGATGCTGTCAGTCAGGAAGAAGATCGCGAAAATCCCCAGCGCAAAGCCAAAATCGCCAACCCGGTTGACGATAAACGCCTTCATGGCCGCCGCATTGGCGCTGGACTTGCGATAATAGAAACCGATCAGCAGGTATGAGGCGACGCCCACGCCTTCCCAGCCGAAGAACATCTGCACGAGGTTGTCGGCTGTCACCAGCATAAGCATCGCGAAGGTGAAGAAAGAGAGATAGGCAAAGAAGCGCGGCTTGTAGCTTTCACCCTCCCGCCATTGCGGGTCGTGATCCATGTAGCCGAAGGAATAGAGGTGCACGAGCGCCGAGACAGTCGTCACCACAATCAGCATGATCGCGGTTAGACGGTCCAGACGGATTGCCCAACTTGTCGAGAGAGAGCCGCTCTCGATCCAGCGCAGGATTTCGATCTGTTGGGTCTGACCATCGAAAGCCAGGAACACGATCCACGACAGCAGACAGGCCAGAAACAGCAGACCCGTTGCGGTCCACATGGCGGCTTTCTCACCGATGAACCGCCAGCCGAACCCGCAGATCAGAGCGCCCACGAGCGGGGCAAAGAGGATGGTGGTTTCCATAGTTCTCTTAGCCCTTCATCATATTGACGTCTTCAACCGCGATGGTGCCACGGTTGCGGAAGAAGCAGACCAGAATGGCTAGACCAATCGCCGCCTCCGCCGCCGCAACGGTCAGCACGAACAGCGTGAACACCTGCCCGACCAGATCACCGAGGAAGCTGGAAAACGCCACAAGGTTGATATTCACCGCCAGCAGCATCAACTCGATGCTCATCAGTAGGATGATGACATTCTTGCGGTTCAGGAAGAGACCGAAGATGCCGATGACGAACAGCGTCGCGGCGACCGTAAGATAGTGTTCAAGTCCGATCATCTTCTCAAAGTCCCTGCCCCGGTTTCACGTCCTTCAACTCCATTGCCTTGACCGGGTCGCGCATCATCTGGCCGACGATGTCCTGACGCTTGATGTCCTGACGGTGGCGCAGCGTCAGCACGATGGCACCGATCATGGCCACCAGCAGGATCAGACCCGCAAGTTGGAACAGAAGAAAATACTGATCGTAAAGGATAACGCCGAGCGCTTCGGTGTTGTGGCGGTCTGTTGGGACCGGTTGCGTCAGATTGGCTTCAACGCCTTGCGCGCTGTCCCATGCTCCGAAGGCCATGATGAACTGCATCAGGATCACCAAACCGATCAGCAGGGCCAGCGGCATGTACCGCGCCATCTCGGCCTTCAGCTCGGCAAAGTCCACGTCCAGCATCATCACAACGAACAGGAACAGCACCGCGACCGCGCCGACATAGACGATGATCAGCAACATCGCCACAAACTCGGCCCCCAGCAGCACGAACAGCCCAGCCGATGACAAGAAGGACAGGATCAGCCACAGCACCGAGTGCACCGGCTGGCGGCTGATCACCGTGAACAGCCCGCCGGTTATAGTGCTGATGGCAAACAGGTAGAAGGCAAAGACGGTCATTAATCCTCATCCTCGTTGTCGCTCATGACCTCTTGCGCCAGATCCAGCGCGCGGGTCATGGCCGGGATGCCAGCAAAGACCGACATCTGACCGATCGTTTCCACGATCTCTTGTTTCCTTGCGCCCGCCTCAAGCGCATGGCGCACGGTCTGCCGAACGGCCGAATCTGCCTGAGCGCCCTGACAGGTCAACCCAGCCAGCGTTAGCAGTAGACGCGTCTTGGCATCCAGCCCGTCCTTGTTGACGGTGTTGCCGAACATCATCTCCATGACCTCTTTGGGCATGGTCGGCCATAGGTTCTCGAACCCTTTGGGCGAGAAATTCTCCATCGCCGGGTTCATCGCCTTGGCCATGTCCTGCGCCTGCTTCATCATCAGCTCAAACGGATTTGTCGGCGTGTCACTCATCTGTACGGCGCATCCATTTCCAGATTGCGGGCGATTTCGGCTTCCCAGCGTTCACCGTTGTCGAGCAGTTTTTCCTTGTCGTAAAACAGCTCTTCCCTTGTTTCTGTGGCGAATTCGAAGTTCGGACCTTCGACAATTGCGTCGACCGGGCAGGCCTCTTGGCAGAAACCGCAATAGATGCATTTGGTCATGTCGATGTCATAGCGCGTGGTGCGGCGGCTGCCATCTTCGCGTGGTTCGGCGTCGATGGTGATGGCTTGCGCCGGGCAAATCGCCTCGCAGAGCTTACAGGCGATGCAGCGTTCCTCGCCGTTAGGGTATCGGCGCAAGGCGTGCTCGCCGCGGAACCGAGGCGACAGAGGGCCCTTTTCATGCGGATAATTCACGGTGGCCTTGGGCGCGAAGAAGTATTTTAGCCCAAGCTTCATGCCGACCCAGAAGTCCTGCAACAGGAAGTACTTGGCAGCGCGGGTGTAGTCGATTTGAGTCATATCAGCCTCCTACGCTCCAACGCGCGAATGCGCCCCAGAACCATTCCAATTTTGCAGCAAAGGCCACGAAAACCACCCATGCCAATGAGAATGGCAGAAATACTTTCCATCCCAGACGCATTAGCTGGTCATAGCGGTAGCGGGGCGTGATTGCCTTGACCATCGCGAAGAGGAAGAAGAAGAACGCCATCTTCGCGACCATCCATAGCACACCGTCAGGCAGGCCCGGGATCGGCGACAGCCAACCGCCGAAGAACAGCAGCGTGGTCAGCGCGCACATTAGGAAGATGGCGATGTACTCGCCCGCCATGAACAGCAGGAAGGGCGTGGCCGAGTATTCGACCTGATAGCCGGCGACCAGTTCTGATTCCGCTTCGGGCAAATCGAACGGTGGACGGTTGGTTTCCGCAAGCGCCGAGATGAAGAACAGGAAGACCATCGGGAAATGCGGTAACCAGTACCAACTGAAGAATCCGAAGCGGCCGTCCTGCGCCTCGACGATATTGCCGAAGTTCATCGAACCGGTCGAGATGATCACGCCGATGATGATCAGACCTATGGACACTTCATAAGAGATCATCTGTGCCGCAGAGCGCAACGAGCCGAGGAACGGGTACTTTGAGTTCGACGCCCAACCGCCCATAATCACGCCATAAACCTCCAAAGAGGACACGGCGAAGACATAGAGGATCGCCACGTTCAGATCTGACAGCACCCAGCCGTCGTTGAATGGGATCACGGCCCAAGCAATCATTGCCAGCACGAAAGAGGTCAGCGGAGCAAGGATGAAAACGGTGCGGTCCGCGCCTGCTGGGATGACGACCTCTTTGACCACATATTTCAGCGCGTCGGCCACTGTTTGCAATAGGCCGTAAACACCCACCACGTTCGGGCCACGGCGCATCTGAACAGCGGCCCAGATCTTGCGATCGCCGTAGACAAGGAACAACAGCGAGATCATCACAAAGGCAACAACGGCAAGCACCTGCGCTAGGACGATCAGGGCGATGCCGCCCGGTGTGTTAAAGAAATCAGCCATTGGTCCTCACACCGTGGGTCGTCGGGGATATCTCTGCGGGACGGATCATTCTGCGGCCATCCTGTCTGTGTTATTCGCCTGCACCGACAGCTCGGCCATCAGTTGTGAGGCGCGCGCGATCGGGTTGGTCAGATAGAAATCTTTGACCGCATAGCGGAAACTCGCCTTGCCCAGTGTACCAGCCTCAAGCGGTTGCACCTCGTTCGCAATCACTTCGTCGATATGCGCCAGATGCGGTACCGCCTCGATCAACGCGGATCGCAATTGCCCCAAAGAGTCGAAGGGTAGAGTTGCCCCTAACTCGGCCGAGAGTGCACGCAGGATCGCCCAGTTTTCCTTGGCCTCACCCGGTGCGAAACCCGCACGCATGGCCAGCTGAGGGCGGCCTTCGGTGTTGACGAACAACCCGTTTTCCTCGGTATAGGCGGCGGCAGGCAGAATCACATCAGCGCGGTGCGCGCCACGGTCGCCATGGCTGCCCTGATAGATGACGAATGCGCCGTCTCCGATTTCGACCTCGTCCGCGCCGAGGTTATAGATCACATCAGCCGCGCTGATCGCGTCCATACCGCCCGCGTTGGTGGCATCCACATCCATCGCACCCACACGCGCGGCAGCAGTATGCAGGATGATCAGCCCACTTTCGGTATTGCTTGCAATGGCTTGCGCGGCCACCAGAACAGCGGCGCCATCGGCCTCTTGCAGCGCGCCCTGACCGACAATGACCAAAGAGCGTTTGGCCTTGATCTCATCATCGCCGCCCATGTCGACAACCTTTTGCAACGCTGCGCGGTCATCGCCCATGTGGTGGTATTCATAGGTTAGATCGGCCGCCGGGCCGACCAGAGCAACCTCGGCCCCATGCGCCCAGGCCTTGCGGATGCGGGCATTCAGAACCGGAGCCTCATCGCGCGGATTGGTTCCGATCAGCAGAATACGCTCGGCCATGTCGATATCTTCGATCGCAGCGGTCCCGGCATAGGCTCCACGGTTGCCCGCAGGCAGCTTGGCCCCGTCCGTACGGCATTCGACAACACCGCCCTGCCCTTCGATCATCTGCTTCAGCGCAAAGATCGCCTCAACCGGCGCCAGATCACCGATGAGACCGGCCTGTTTTTCGGCCCCTTTCAGCGCTTCAGCGGCTTTGGTCAGCGCCTCAGGCCACGAGGCCGGACGCAGCTTGCCGTTTTCGCGCACATACGGGCGGTCCAGACGCTGACGGCGTAGACCGTCCCAGACGAACCGGGTTTTGTCGCTGATCCATTCCTCGTTCACGCCATCATGGTTGCGCGGGAGGAACCGCATCACTTCGCGCCCTTTGGTATCCACGCGGATGTTCGACCCCAAGGCATCCATCACGTCGATGCTCTCGGTCTTGGTCAGCTCCCACGGACGCGCGGTGAAGGCATAGGGTTTCGAAGTCAGCGCACCCACGGGGCACAGATCAATGATGTTACCCTGCAGGTTCGAGTGCAGCGTCTGGTTCAGGTATGAGGTGATTTCAGCATCCTCGCCCCGACCAGTCTGACCCATCTGAGTGATGCCAGCGACCTCGGTCGTGAAGCGCACACAGCGCGTACAACTGATACAGCGGGTCATTGCGGTACCGACCAGCGGCCCCAAATCCAGATCGTCAACGGCGCGCTTGGCTTCCTTAAAGCGTGAACCCGAAACACCATAGGCCATCGCCTGATCCTGCAGGTCGCACTCCCCCCCCTGATCACAGATCGGGCAGTCCAGAGGGTGGTTGATCAGCAAAAACTCCATCACCCCTTCGCGGGCCTTCTTGACCATGGGTGAGTTCGTCTTGACCTGAGGCGGCTGCCCCTCCGGCCCCGGACGCAGATCACGCACCTGCATCGCGCAAGAGGCCGCAGGTTTCGGAGGGCCGCCCACGACCTCAACCAGACACATCCGGCAGTTCCCCGCAATCGACAGACGTTCGTGATAGCAGAAGCGCGGCACCTCGACCCCGGCCTCTTCACAGGCCTGGATCAGGGTCATAGCACCATCGACTTCGATTTCCTGCCCGTCGATATTGATCTTGCGGAGGTCAGACATCGTCAGTTCGCCCTCAAATAAACGCCGATGGCGCTGTTTCTGTCGATTTCCTTCCGACCCAAAGTGCAGAAGGAATTCGGGTTCTCGTAGGTCACGCCGTTGGAGGCCAGATAAGCCTCGCCCTTGGCGCGCATCCGGTCTTTTTCGGCATCGGATTCGACATAGGCCCGGATCTCTTGGTCCGAGTAGCCAAGGCTGTTCGCCTCGGACCGCAGCCCCCACATCACGTTGATCGCTTTCAGCTTCCGCCCGCTGATCGAGGGGCAATAGTCCGAAATCTCTTTCGCGACCGCGATGTAGTACAGCTCATTGTCGATCTGTTTCACCTCACGCAGAGGCGGTTTGGCCTCGGCGATCGCAGGAATCATCAGCGCAAGACCGATGGCAAGTGTTTTCGCATAAGACATGACAGGTCCTTTCATCTTGGATCGACCAAGATGGGTGTTGCCCTGTCTGCTATGCAATAACAGACCGCTGGCCCTGCCGTGATATGCGGAAAACAGCCTCATGGTCTTTGGCAGGTTCCCGCAAAAGTCAGTTTGTCGTCGCTGATGCGCAGGTTTTGTGGTTCGGTATCCGGGCCAACCTTCCACACGATACGCGACGAGCCGAAGTTCTGGATGCAGAATTTGGTGCCCTCGAACCGGCCTGCCTCTCGCGCGCCGTCAAGCGAGGCTGACACGTTGTTCACGACAACAGTAAATTCGGTCGGCGTATTGCGTTTGTCGACCGATTTGGCCTTGGCACGGAAAAACTGGCCGTCAAACAGCACACGGTCCTTGGACGAGGAGACGGTGCAGGCCGAGACCAGCACAAGCCCTGCAAGGCCAGCCAAGGTTGAGAGTTTCATTGTCTTCACTTTGTTTATTCCTGTCAGATGGCTGGCATCTGGGCGGCTGCGCGCGCGATCAGAATGGTGTGTCATCCCGCTCACTCCGCTGCGACCTGAGCGCAACGATTGTCGCGCCACTTGCTTGCTTGTTTCAAATCCGCCCATCCAAAGGCGTGTTCACTTGGACCTTCATGGCGCAGACGCTCTAGCCGCGCCATGGCTTCATCCAGATCCGGCTGGTGCCCTGCGGGCACCCACCACATGACGAAATGCTGATCCCCCAGCAGTTCAAACCATTCCTGACGACGGTCGTAAAACTGTTTGTGTATGGTGCCCCAGACAAATGTCTCAAGGCTCGCGACGTCTTCCCAGACGGTCAGGTTGGCGACAAATTGAGGATCGTCCCCAATCGCGTTTTCCGTGTTCCCGGTTCCCGGCTCGCCCGAGCCTTCCATCATCCAAACAAAGCCCGGCATCCGCTTGCCCAAGCCATTGACCTTGTCGAGATTGGCCATGAACTCAGCCACCCGAGGGTCATCCGTCGGGGCCAGCAGGCGGCCAATATTCAGTTCGGCCAGATGATATCCGTCGGGCTGCCTGATCATTCCGCTGCCATCGCCCCCATGCGGCCTGATTTCTGCGCCTTAATACGGTCCTCGATCTCTTCGCGGAAATTGCGGATCAGACCCTGAATCGGCCAGGCCGCCGCATCGCCCAAGGCGCAGATCGTGTGGCCTTCGACCTGTTTGGTCACGTCAAACAGCATGTCGATCTCTTCCAACTCGGCCTCGCCGCGCACAAGGCGGTCCATCACCCGCATCATCCAGCCGGTGCCTTCGCGGCAGGGTGTACACTGGCCGCAGCTTTCGTGCTTGTAGAATTTCGACAGCCGCCAGATCGCCTTGATGATGTCGGTGGACTTGTCCATCACGATCACCGCCGCCGTCCCAAGGCCCGAACCCAGCTCACCTCTCAGGTAGTCGAAATCCATGATCGCATCGCGCATATTCTCACCGCGCACGCAAGGAACGGACGATCCACCCGGAATGACGGCAAATAGGTTATCCCAGCCGCCACGAATGCCTCCGCAATGGGTTTCGATCAGCTGCTCGAACGGGATCGACATCGCCTCTTCGACGACGCAAGGGTTGTTCACATGACCCGAGATTGCAAACAGCTTGGTACCCGCATTATTCTGACGACCAAAGCCCGCGAACCAATCCGCGCCCCGGCGCAGGATGGTCGGTACAACGGCGATGGACTCCACGTTGTTCACCGTGGTCGGGCAGCCATAGAGGCCAGCCCCCGCCGGGAACGGAGGCTTCATGCGTGGCATGCCCTTCTTGCCCTCAAGGCTTTCGATAAGCGCAGTTTCTTCGCCGCAGATGTAAGCGCCCGCGCCGTGATGCAGGAAGATGTCGAAATCCCAGCCCGAACCAGCCGCGTTCTTGCCCAACAGCCCGGCGTCATAAGCCTCATCAATCGCGGCCTGCAACGCCTCGCGTTCACGGATGTATTCGCCGCGCAGGTAGATATAGCAGGTATGCGCATTCATCGCGAAAGAGGCAATCAGGCAGCCTTCGATCAGCGTATGCGGATCGTGGCGCATAATCTCACGGTCTTTGCAGGTGCCCGGCTCAGATTCATCCGCATTCACGACCAGATAAGACGGGCGGCCATCGCTTTCCTTGGGCATGAACGACCATTTCAGACCGGTTGGGAAGCCCGCGCCACCGCGCCCACGCAGGCCCGAGTCTTTCATCGTCTGGATGATCCAATCCCGGCCCTTTTCGATCAGGCCAGCGGTGCCATCCCAATGACCTCGGGCTTGCGCGCCGCGCAGAGTACGCTCGTGCATCCCGTAGATGTTGGTAAAGATCCGGTCCTGATCCTTCAGCATCGCGTGTTACCCTCAGCTGTCCTGACGCATGCGCCAGAGTTGAAATATGTTGACGCCTGCATAGATGAAGCCGGCCAAAGCGGCGAAATCAAATAGCAGCGCATAGCGCCCCGGCATTCCAATCGCGGGGCCGATGAACAAAGTCATGCCAAGCCAAACCACCATCGTCACGGCGATGACGATGCCGATATGCCGCCCCTTGCGGGCTATGGCTTGCTCTTTGTCCTTGTCCATCTCGTCCTTGAGCCCTTGCAGGGGCGTTTAGTCTTCGTAAGTGCCGTCTTCCTTGGCACGTTTGGCGAATTCGGTCTGATCCCCAACGGCCAACTTGGCCGCTTGTTCTATCCAGCCATCGCGTTCAATCCGGCCTTTGAACTTCAGACGCGCATCCACCCAAGCCACATGCTCGGGCGTCCAGGCCGCGATCTGATCATAATGGAAAAAGCCCAGATCGTTCAGCGTCTCTTCCAGCTTCGGCCCCACGCCTTTGAGCATCTTGAGGTCATCCGGCAGTCCCCCACGCGCCTCAGTCAGCGTTCGGGGTTTATCTTCCTCGATCTCTTTCGCTTTGGCCTCAGCGGCCTGTTTCACGGCAGGTTTCGGTGGCTCAGGCGCTTTCGGCGGTTTCGCCGCCGCCGCTGCCCCAGCCTGTTTGCCGTCTTTGCCCAGCCAAGGCGTGAGGATCGGAACCTCAGTCCCGTCGATCCGCTTGACCGTATCGCCCAATTCGGCCGCCAAAGCCACGCTGGCATTGTGTTCCGGCTTTCCGGCCGCATGTTCGGTCAGGCTGCTGAGGCCATTCAAAGGCTCAGCCGCATATCGCCCGTTCTGAGGGCCGGGCGTGGGCACCTTCCCCGCCGCCAGATCGTCAATGATCTTGCCAAAACTCTCGGCGGTCAGGTCTTCGAAGTAATCCTTGCCGATCTGAGCCATTGGGGCATTGGTACAGGACCCAAGGCATTCCACCTCTTCCCAGCTCAGCTTGCCATCGGCGGATAGCTCATGCGGTTTGGCGGCGATCTTGCCCTTGCAGACCGCAATCAGATCCTCGGCCCCGCAAATCATGCAGGAAGTCGTGCCACACACCTGAATATGCGCCACCGAGCCGACCGGCTGCAGTTGGAACATGAAGTAGAACGAAGCGACCTCGAGCACGCGGATATAGGCCATGTCCAGCATGTCGGCGACGGATTCAATTGCCGGGCGGGACAGCCAGCCCTCTTGCTCTTGCGCGCGCCACAGCAGAGGGATCACCGCACTGGCTTGGCGACCCTCGGGGTATTTCGTGATCTGCGCTTCGGCCCATTGCTGGTTGGCAGCGGTGAAGGCAAAGCTTTTGGGTTGTTCGGGATGAAGACGGCGGAGCATTAGCGGTCAATCTCTCCAAATACGACGTCCATGGTGCCGATGATGGCGGCGACGTCAGCCAGTTGGTGGCCTTTGGCGACGTGATCCATGGCTTGCAGATGCAGGAAACCCGGTGCGCGGAGTTTGGCGCGATAGGGTTTGTTGGTGCCGTCGGCGACCAGATAGACACCGAACTCGCCCTTTGGCGCCTCGACGGCGGCATAGACCTCGCCCGCCGGAACGTGGAAGCCCTCGGTGTAAAGCTTGAAGTGATGGATCAGGCTTTCCATCGATGTCTTCATGTCCGAGCGTTTTGGCGGGGTGATTTTACCGCGGGCCAAAACATCGCCCGGGCATTCGCGGATTTTGGCGATGGCCTGACGGATGATCAGCAGGGATTGGCGCATCTCTTCCATGCGGCAGAGATAACGGTCATAGCAGTCGCCATTCTTGCCGACAGGAATCTGGAACTCGAACTCGTCGTAGCATTCGTACGGCTGCGCACGGCGCAGGTCCCATGCGAGTCCCGAGCCACGGACCATAACGCCCGAAAAGCCGTATTTCTGAATGTCATCCTCGGTCACGACGCCGATATCGGCGTTGCGCTGCTTGAAGATGCGATTTTCGGTCAACAACCCGTCAATGTCGTCGAGAACGGCGGGGAATTCGTGGCTCCACGCCTCAATATCGTCCAACAGCTCGGGCGGCAGGTCCTGATGAACGCCGCCGGGACGGAAATAGGCGGCGTGCAGGCGGGCACCACAGGCGCGCTCATAGAACACCATCAGCTTTTCGCGTTCTTCAAAACCCCACAGCGGTGGGGTCAGAGCGCCCACATCCATCGCCTGTGTGGTCACATTCAGCAGATGGTTCAGAATACGCCCAATCTCAGAATACAGAACCCGGATCAACGAGCCACGGCGCGGTACTTCAACCCCGGTCAATTTCTCAATCGCCAGACACCAGGCATGTTCCTGGTTCATCGGCGCCACGTAATCCAGACGGTCGAAATACGGCAGGTTCTGCAGATACGTCCGGCTTTCCATCAGCTTTTCGGTGCCACGGTGCAGCAAGCCGATATGCGGATCGCAGCGCTCGACGATCTCTCCATCCAGCTCAAGAACCAAACGCAAAACTCCATGCGCGGCAGGGTGTTGCGGGCCAAAGTTGATGTTGAAATTGCGAATCTTCTGCTCGCCGCTCAGCGCGTCTGTGCTGCCGTCATCATATCTTGAGCCGTCCATCACCGCCTCCGCTTTTTCTTCGCGTCCGCGCGCACCCGGACCTTCTCGGCCTCAGCCGCCTTGGCCGCGGCACCGGCAAGCAGCACCCCAAGAGCGCCCAAAATGATCAGTTCCCCCAGCATCTCAGCGACGCTCCATCTCTTGCAGCTTCATGGCCATGATCCACAGTAGGATCAGCGTTCCAATCGGGATGACACATGCAAACGCCCAGAACTTCTCGATCCCGAAATGCGGCAGCAGTTTCAGCATCGGGATGATCGTGGCGATCGTGAAAGCGATCCAGATCAGGAACTCCATGGCTTACGACTCCTGTTTTTCATCCCCCGGAAGAATGTAGTTGGCACCTTCCCATGGGGACATGAAATCAAACTGACGGTATTCCTGCACGAGGCTGACGGGTTCATAGACCACACGTTTCTGCGCCTCGTCATAGCGGACCTCGGTATAGCCGGTGGTCGGGAAATCCTTGCGCAGCGGATAACCGCGGAACCCGTAGTCGGTCAGGATGCGCCGCAAGTCCGGATGGCCCGAGAACAGGATGCCGAACATGTCGAAAACCTCACGCTCAAACCAGTTGGCCGACGGATGCGTATCGACGATCGAGGGCACCATGTCCTCTTCTCGGATGGAGACCCGCAAACGAATGCGTTGGTTCTGGTACATCGACAGGAAATGATAGACCACGTCGAACCGCTTGGCCCGTTCGGGGTAGTCCACGCCTGTGATATCGACCAAAGTCGAGAACTGACAGGAGCGGTCGCTTTTGAGGAATTCGATGAATTCCACAAGGTTTGACGGCGCCACATCCACATTCAGCTCACCATGGGTGACATCCCAGGACAACACACAGTCGGACCGTTTCAGCTCCAGATGCGTACCGAGTTCTTTGAGTGCTTCGCTCATCCGCCCTCTCCCTTAGCGCACGATCGTGCCGGTACGGCGGATTTTGCGTTGCAGCTGCATCAGACCGTACAGCAGCGCCTCAGCCGTCGGAGGGCATCCTGGGACGTAAATGTCTACCGGAACGATACGGTCACAGCCACGTACGACGGAATAGGAATAGTGGTAGTAGCCGCCACCATTCGCACACGACCCCATCGAGATCACATAGCGCGGCTCGGGCATCTGGTCGTAGACCTTGCGCAGCGCAGGAGCCATCTTGTTGGTCAGCGTCCCGGCCACGATCATCACGTCGGACTGGCGCGGCGAAGCGCGCGGCGCGATGCCAAACCGTTCCGCGTCATAGCGCGGCATCGAGGTGTGCATCATCTCAACCGCGCAGCAGGCCAGGCCAAAGGTCATCCAATGCAAAGACCCGGTCCGCGCCCAATTAATGATGTCTTCGGTCGAGGTCAGGAGGAAACCTTTGTCCTGCAGCTCGGCATTGAGGGCCTGGGTGGCGACTTCTTTGTCGACGCCGGCGGTATTTGCACCCGTCATCACTCCCATTCCAAGGCCCCCTTCTTCCATTCATAGGCAAAGCCGATGGTCAAAACGCCCAAGAAGACCATCATCGACCAGAACCCTACATCGCTGATGTCCTTAAAGCCCACGGCCCAAGGGAACAGGAACGCAATCTCGAGGTCGAAAATGATGAAGAGGATCGAAACCAGGTAGAAGCGCACATCGAACTTCATCCGAGCGTCATCAAACGCGTTGAAGCCGCATTCATAGGCGCTGACTTTTTCGGGATCGGGGTTGCGAACTGCCAGAACGACAGCTGCCAGAATCAGGACAATTCCCAGGCCGATGGCTACGGCCAGAAACACCAGAATAGGGAGATACTCCCGCAGCAGGTCTTCCACGTCTAGCTCCTTTCCTGCGCATCCCCTTTCGGAGGGCGCCGTCAATTGGCGTGTTGACTCGACTTTCTCTAGCCCCACGCGGTCAGAGGGTCAACCGAACACAAGCGCGCACCACGTCATTCATCCCCTTGACAGACCTTCGGGAATCACCCCGATTTCGCCTCAGCGGACAATAGACGCCCAAAGTTAATCTTTGTTGTTCCACTTGGGGTTACGTTTTTCAAAGAATGCTTCGATGCCTTCGCGTGCTTCCGGCGTTTCCCATCGGGCGACCAACGCTTGGATGGTATGGTCAATCACACTGTCGTCAAGACGCGGGCCGAGGTTTTGAACCAAGGCCTTAGCCGACGCCACAGCCCCCGGTGCACAGGACAGGTAGGGGGTGATTTCATCCTCGACGGCGCGCATCAGTTCATCGCCTGGCACTGCTTTTGCCAACAGCCCCAGCTCCACCGCTTCCGCCGCGTCAAACAAACGCGCCGACATGAACACACGCCGCGCGCGGGCCTCACCCATCCGCGCGATCACATACGGCCCAATCGTCGCTGGGATCAGGCCCAGCCGGGTCTCGGTCAAGCCCATTTTCAGGGTGTCAACGCCAAGTGCCACATCGCAGACCGAGGCCAGCCCGACGCCACCGCCAAACGCGTTGCCTTGCAATGCGCCGATCAGAGGTTTGGGCATCTGGTTCAGCGCCTGTAGCATTTCCGCCAGCTTGCGCGCCTCGGTAAATCGGGTCTCGGCATCCGCAGCCATCTGATCGCGCATCCACCCCAGATCGCCCCCGGCGCAGAAGCTCTTGCCAGACCCGGTCAGCACAACAACGCGCACCGCCTCATCGCGCCCCAACTGCTCCGCTGCCTGAGTCAATTCGCTGATCATCAGCGCCGACATGGCGTTGTGCTTTTCGGCGCGCGACAGGGTCAGCGTCGCAACACCCCGGTCATCCGTGACGACCGCAATCGTTTCAAACATGTCAGCCTCTCATTGCCTGCGCCATCTGCGCGGCTTCGTCCAAAACTGCTGCGTCCAGACCGGTTTCATATCCCAACCGCTCCAGATGGGCGGCGACAGCTTCGGTCGCGACATTGCCAGCCGCGCCGGGTGCATAAGGGCATCCCCCCAAACCACCGACCGCAGCGTCAAACACCCGCACGCCCAGCGCCAGCGAGGCATCGATATTGTCCATCGCGCGCCCATTGGTGTTGTGGAAATGGCCCGCAAGCCGGGTAACGGGCACCCTGTCGCGCACCGCCAGCAGCATATGCGCAATCTTGTCCGGAGTTCCCTGCCCGATCGTGTCGCCAAGCGAAATCTCATAACACCCATGCGCGAACAGAGCGTCCGCGACCTCAGCCACTTTTTCGGGTGGGGTCGGACCATCATATGGGCAATCGGTCACGCATGAGACATAGCCCCGGACCGGCAGGTCGATATGGCGCGCAGCCTCAAGGATCGGCGCAAACCGTTCAATGGATTCTGCGATGGTCGCGTTGATATTGGCTTTCGAGAACCCCTCGGAGGCTGATGCAAATACCGCGATCTCATCCGCTTTGGCCGCCAGCGCGTCTTCATAGCCGCGCATGTTCGGCGTCAACGCCGCATAACGAACGCCCTCGGCCCGTTTGATCCCAGCCAGAACCGCGCCGCTTCCTGCCATCTGGGGCACCCATTTGGGCGAGACGAAACTGGCCACCTCAATCCGGTTGAATCCGGCGCGGCTGAGGCAATCGACCAGTGCCACCTTCTCGGCCACCGGAATCTCACGCTGTTCGTTCTGAAGCCCGTCCCTTGGCCCGACCTCGAATATCTCAACCCGTTCTTTCATCAACGCATCCTTCCCCGGCTTCTTTTCGTTTTAAATTCGGATGGTCCGACTGTGCCACGCAATGCACGGCCCGAACAGATCAATCCTCAGCCAAACGAACCAGTGCTGCCCCGGCCTCGACCTGCGCACCTGCGTCGGCCAACACCTCGGCCACCACACCGTCGCGCGCCGCAAGCAGTGAATGCTCCATTTTCATGGCTTCCAGAATCGCCAGCCGGTCACCCTCTTTTACCGCCTGGCCCGCCGAGGCAAAGACGGCCTTGACCAGACCCGGCATCGGCGCCTCGATCACGTTGGTATCTCCTGCAGCGCTGGCATCGCGATCCAAGGGGTCGACGATTTCGAACACCTGCCCATAGTCATCAAACACCGTGATCTGAGGCCCAGCGACAGCGACATTGGGCATGCGATGTCCATCAATGATCCAAACACCCTTGCGCTGCGCGATCACCTGCGCGCCATTCACGGTCCAGACCAGCCGGTGCCGGCTTTCGACCTGAACATCCAGATCAAGAACCTCTCCCTCGCGCATCAGCTGCACGGCCCGGTGCAACGGCCCCCACAGGGTGAAGCCAGTCTCTGAGGTCATCTCCGTCAGACCCAGCGCTGTCATCGCCGCGGCCACAACCGAGGCATTGCTCGCGTCCGCCGTCTGGACCAGATCCTCCAGATCGCGCCCGATCAGACCCGTATCCACATCGCCCAAGGCAAACCCACCATGGCGAGTCAGAGCGCCAAGGAAGGCCAAATTGGTCACCGTCCCGGCAACCTCGGTTTGACGCAGGGCGCGATGCAGGCTCTCAAGCGCGACCGCGCGGGTCGGACCATGAACGACGACCTTGGCGATCATCGGATCATACCAGGGGCTGATCGTGTCCCCCGCCCGCACGCCACTATCCGCGCGACACTCAGGCGGAAACCGCAGATGGGTGAGGGTCCCCGTCGCGGGCAAAAAGCCCTTGGGCACATCCTCGGCGTACAGCCGTGCCTCAAACGCGTGACCATTGATCGACAGGTCATTCTGCTGCCTCGGCAAGCTTTCACCCGCTGCAACGCGCAACTGCCATTCGACCAGATCAACGCCCGTAATCGCCTCGGTCACAGGATGTTCAACCTGCAGGCGCGTGTTCATCTCCATGAACCAGAAGCGATCCGGCCGCAGCCCTTCGGACGCGTCGACGATGAACTCAACCGTCCCGGCACCTTTGTAGCCGATCGCCTCTGCCGCACGTACACCGGCCTGCCCCATCGCCTCGCGCATCTCGGGCGTCATGCCAGGGGCCGGAGCCTCCTCGATCACCTTCTGATGCCGCCGTTGAAGCGAGCAGTCCCGTTCAAACAGATGCACCGCATGGGTGCCATCGCCAAAGACTTGAACTTCGATATGCCGAGGTTTGGAGACGAATTTCTCGACCAGAACCGCATCATTGCCAAAGGCCGTCTTTGCCTCACCGCGCGCGCTGTCCAGAGCGTCCGAGAACGCTTCGGGCGTCTCGACCAGCCGCATGCCCTTGCCGCCGCCGCCCGCAACCGCCTTGATCAAAACGGGGTAGCCAATGGCCGCGGCTGCCTCGGCCAGATGAGAAGGGTCCTGATTGTCACCATGATATCCGGGCACAACGGGAACGCCTGCGTCCTCCATCAAAGCCTTGGCTGCATCCTTGAGACCCATCTTGCGGATTGCATCCGCCGAGGGACCAATGAACGTCAGCCCTGCGGCTTCAACTGCATCCACAAAATCGGGGTTCTCGGACAGAAACCCATAGCCGGGATGGATCGCCTGCGCCCCGGTCTCGAGCGCCGCCTGGATGATCACATTCCCCTTCAGATAGCTCTCCGCCGGAGCGGCCCCGCCGATATTCACCGCCTCATCCGCCATCTGCACATGCTTCGCCGAAGCATCCGCATCCGAATAGACAGCCACACAGGACACACCCATTTTCTGAGCGGTTTCGACAACGCGACAGGCGATCTCGCCTCGGTTTGCGATTAGGATTTTGTTGAACATCTGGGAGCCCCTACCACCAAGAACCGCTTTTTTCGTCTTGCAGATGCGCCCTGACATAATCAGGCAGCGGCCACGCATCGCGGTCCATTCCGCTGATTTTACCAAGATGACCATCACGATAGGCGTGATAGTAGAGCTCGGGATGAATTGTGATTTCAATCTCGGCCAATGCCCGCTCTACTTTAACTTTGGTACGGTCAATTTCGTCGGCCAACTTTGCTTCATCGCTTTTCCCCGACAAGATACGCGGAAGCGATATGTCACCTAAGACTCTTTTGCCCACGGACATTGCTGCCGCCAAAACGAGGTTTCCGACCAGCCCGCCAACAATATCGACTGCCGAATTCAGACCAAAGCTCCAGCTCAGCCAGCCCCGTTTTCCCTTCTTTGCCGCGAGTTCAGCACGCATCCGATCGAATTCGCGTGCAAATACCACACGAAACTCACGTGCAAATCGTGTCCGGCTAAAGTCATCTCGACCTGCTAAAATCCGAATGACTGGGCGCACGAAGTAGCCGCCATTTGACCGATCTACGAACTCCTCAAAATCAAACAAGAAAAAATAGTCCTCAGGATCCCGAGAGTTGTGGACCAAATAGACCGAGATTTCGGCCCGTGTGGTCAAATCGGGGATTTTGAGTTCCGGGATTGTGTCCCAAAGTTTTTTCTTCAGGTCCATGGTCACATCCTGAACACGCCGAAACGTGTTTCCTCGATCGGGGCGTTCAGAGCGGCGCTCAACGACAATGCCAGGACATCGCGCGATTTGCGCGGGTCGATGATCCCGTCATCCCATAACCGAGCTGAGGCATAGAGCGGATGAGACTGCTCCTCGAACATATCCAAGGTCGGGCGTTTGAATTCGGCCTCCTCCTCGGCCGACCACGTCCCGCCTTGCCGCTCGATCCCGTCACGTTTGACCGTGGCCAGAACGCCCGCCGCCTGCTCTCCGCCCATCACGGAAATCCGTGAATTCGGCCAGGTCCACAGGAACCGAGGCTGATAGGCGCGACCCGCCATGCCATAGTTTCCGGCCCCGAATGAGCCTCCGACAAGCATCGTGATCTTCGGCACCGCGGTTGTCGCCACCGCCGTCACCATCTTGGCCCCATGCCGCGCGATGCCTTCGTTCTCGTATTTGCGTCCGACCATAAAGCCGGTGATATTCTGCAGGAACACCAGCGGGATGCGACGCTGAGAACATAGCTCAACAAAATGCGCGCCCTTCTGCGCGGCCTCGGAAAACAGCACGCCATTATTGGCGATGATCCCGACGGGGCAGCCTTTGACATGGGCAAAGCCAGTTACCAGTGTCTCGCCAAAGCGCGGCTTGAATTCATCGAACCGAGAGCCATCAACCAGACGCGCGATCACCTCTCGGATGTCGTAGGGCGTGCGCAGATCAGCCGGAACAACGCCTAGGATTTCCTCGGGGTCATAAGCGGGGTCTTCCGGGCTAGCCCAATCGACCGTCTGCGGCGTGCGCAGGTTCAACGAGCCGACAGCCCGACGTGCCAAAGCCAGCGCGTGGGCGTCATCCTCGGCCAGATAGTCCGCCACGCCGGACAGGCGCGTGTGGACATCGCCGCCGCCCAGATCTTCGGAACTCACAACCTCGCCGGTCGCCGCTTTCACCAGAGGCGGCCCGGCCAGAAAGATCGTACCTTGTTCTTTCACAATGATGGTCACGTCCGACATTGCGGGCACATAGGCCCCACCCGCCGTACAAGAGCCCATTACCACAGCGATCTGAGCAATCCCCTTCGCGCTCATCCGCGCTTGGTTATAGAAGATACGGCCAAAGTGGTCGCGGTCCGGGAAAACCTCATCCTGATTGGGCAGGTTCGCGCCGCCGCTATCGACCAGATAAATGCAGGGTAGATGGTTTTCCTCGGCAATCTCCTGCGCGCGGAGGTGTTTTTTGACAGTCATTGGATAGTATGTGCCGCCCTTCACGGTGGCGTCGTTGCATACCACCATGACCTCGCGCCCCTGTACCCGGCCAATGCCCGCGATGACCCCGGCGCAGGGCGCGGCGTCGCCATACATACCATGAGCCGCCGTCGCGCCGATCTCAAGAAACGGAGACCCCGGATCGAGCAGGTTCGCCACCCTACGCCGAGGCAGCATCTTGCCACGAGAGACGTGCCTCGCACGGGATTTCTCGCCACCTCCCATACGGGCTGCTTCGGCAGCGGTCGAGATTTGCGCCAGCGCGTCGAGATGGGCTGTACGGTTTGATTTGAAGCCCTCAGAGGTGGGCATGGCTTTGGATGAGAGTTTCATACGCGCAGCATCCTCTTCAGTTTCGCGGGCAATTGTCGGCGGGCACGGGCGGTCTTTAAAACCGTCGGCAGCTTTCTGTCGAACCAATAGCGCCAAGGGTGGTTTACCGATGTCTTTCCACACAGCAGTTCAAGCATCGCCGTGACGTGTTGTCGGTCGTAAATCCAAAGCAACCGACCGGAGTAACTCAGTTGGTAAAAGGCGTCACGAGGCCAGCTGAGTTTGATTTTTCTGGGCGAATGGCAATGGCCGCAAATCGAGGTGCCATGAAGTGAATTCAGAACGTGCCGATACATACCCACCGGATAAAACGCACTCGACGAATGAATGTCTGAACCGCCAAGGCCGATGAAAGTCAGCGAATGTTCGCGATGCCAATTCGCATAATTTCGTTTGGGTCGATCTGCCTTCACGATCAAGACATCTTTTCCAAGCGCTTTTCCAACTGAGTCCTTCATGCTGACTTCTAACTCTGCTGGAACGAAACGCGCAGGTTTTTGACAATTCGGGCACTCGATAGCGACCGCTTGCGGAAGGACAGAGGTATCACGCGCGAAGTCAAATGGGAGTGTCATCTGGAAACCTCCTCCGCAGCCCGCGCCTTAAGTTCCTTGCGGATCACCTTCCCTGTCACCGTCATCGGCAGTTCCTCCAAAAACGCCACTTCCCGCGGATAAGAGTACTGCGCCAGCCGGTCCTTGACCCAGTCCCGCAACTCCGGTCCTGAGGCCTCAGCCCCCGGTTTCAACACCACATAGGCCTTGACGATCTCGGTCCGCAGCGGGTCGGGCTTGCCGACTACGCCGACCGTTGCCACAGCCGGGTGGGTCAGCAGGCAATCCTCGATCTCAGCCGGGCCGATGCGATATCCGGCTGAGGTGATCACGTCATCATCGCGGCCCACGAAGCGCAGATAGTCGCCCTCCCACACGCCTCGGTCTCCGGTAATCAGCCAATCACCCCGGAATTTCTCAGCAGTGGCATCAGGCCTGTTCCAGTATTCCAGCAGCATCGAAGCCGAGCCGCGCCGGACAGCCACATCGCCCTCTTCGGTCGTGGGTACGCCGTTTTCATCAATCACAGCGACCTCGTGACCCGGAACGGGTTTGCCAATGCAGCCGGGCTGAACGGGAAAATCCTCGGCGCAGGACGAGACGACCATGTTGCATTCGGTCTGGCCGTAGAACTCGTTGATCGTCAGTCCAAAGGCCTGTTGCCCCCACGCCAGCATCTCGGCGCCCAGAGGCTCGCCCCCTGACGCGACCGAACGCAGGCCGGGGATGCTCTGATCCGCCGCTTTCAGCATCCGCAGCGCGGTCGGAGGGAAGAACACGTTGCGCACGCCGCCGCGCGCGATCACATCGGCGCAGGCCTCGGGAGTGAATTTGTCCAGCCGGGTGGCCACCACGGGGATGCCCAGCGCGAGGCCCGGCATCAGAACATCGAACAGCCCTCCAATCCAGGCCCAATCCGCCGGGGTCCAAAGGCAATCCGCCGCGCGCAGGTGATTATGGCTGATCGAAACGCCGGGCAGATGGCCGGTTAGCAAACGGTGCCCGTGCAGAGCACCCTTGGGGCTGCCAGTTGTACCCGAAGTGTAGATCAGCACGGCAGCGTCTTCAGGGCCGGTATCCGCAAAGGGCAGCTCGGGGCCGGGCTGGGCAATCTCGGCGGCGATCAACGGGTCGGCCAGATCACCCAGCAGCCCGGCGCCCTCGGCATCCGTCAGAACGATCCCTGCCCCGGCATCCGCCACGCGGGAGCGCAGCGCGTCCTGTTTGAACAGCTTGAACAGAGGCACCGAGATCGCGCCGATCTTCCAAATCGCCAGATGCGCTGCGGCGCACCACGGAGACTGGCTGAGCAAAACACCAACCCGGTCACCGGCCTGAACCTTGGGCAAGAGCGCCCGCGCAAGCCCATCGGCCATCTCGTGCAGCTGACCGTAAGTTACCGACCGCTCCTCGCCCTCGGTCAGATCGACCAAGGCGACCTGTTCGGGCGGGTGGTTCAGACACTGGCGCGCCATGTTCAGCCGATCGGGGACATCCCAGCCACCCGCCGAGCGCAAACCCGGTATGCGCAGATCGCCTGACATCAAAATTTTCCTTTATTTTCAGGGCCTGCAGTTATGTCACACTTGACGGGTGCGCTCACGCAAATTTGACTCAGATCAGAGAGCACAGACAGCGCCCGTGCAAAACAGCGGTCATCAACTGAACCAAAGGCAGAACAATGACCAATAAACTCGCCGCTTTGACCCTCTCCACCGCGCTGATCGCGCTGGCTGGCCCCGCACTCGCCCAATCGCAAGGTGACTGGACCGTTGGTTTCGGTGTCGGCTACCTGGACCCTAAATCTGACAACGGAACGCTGGCCGGTTTTGACGCCGAGGTCGACGACGACACCCGTCCGATCTTTACCGTCGAATACTTCATCCGGGACAACCTGGGTATCGAATTGCTGGCCTCCACGCCATTCGAACACGATATCACCCTGGGTGGCAGCACCGACGCTGGCAGCACTAAGCACCTGCCCCCCACTTTGTCGCTGAACTATCACTTCCCGACCAACAGCGCTTGGAAGCCCTATGTTGGCGCAGGCCTCAACTATACTATCTTCTTCGAAGAAAGCTCTCCGCTGGGAGACCTGGAACTGGACAACTCGTTCGGTTTGTCGCTTCAGGCTGGTTTGGATTATCAGATCACTGAACAAGGCGCTGTCCGTTTGAACGTGCGTTGGTTCGATATCGACTCGGACGTCAAACTGAACGGTGCCGATATCGGTACCGCAGAAATCGATCCTTGGCTGGTCGGCGTATCCTACGTCCATCGCTTCTGATCCTTTGATCGAAACGCCCCGCAGTTCCCTCGGCTGCGGGGCGATTTCTTATCCCAGCATTTCGCCCATCAATTCACGACCGATCAGCATGCGGCGGATTTCGCTGGTCCCGGCCCCGATCTCCATCAGCTTGGCATCCCGGAAGATCCGGCTGACCGGAGCGTCTGACAAGAACCCCGCCCCTCCCATCGCCTGTACGGCCTGATGCGCCTGCGTCATCGCCGCCTCAGAGGCATAGAGGCAGCACGCCGCCGCGTCCTGACGGGTCACGTCCCCTCTGTCGCAGGCCTTGGCGACCTCATACACGTAAGCACGGGCCGAGTTCATCGCAGTGTACATATCTGCGATCTTGCCCTGCATCAGTTGGAACATGCCGATGGGTTTGCCGAACTGCTTGCGCTCGGCCAGATAGGGCATGATTTCATCCAGACATGCGGCCATGATGCCGGTTCCGATCCCGGCCAGCACAACACGTTCATAGTCGAGCCCGGACATCAGAACGGCAACACCCTTGCCCTCTTCGCCCAGAACATTCTCAAACGGTACTTCTACGTCTTCAAAGATCAGTTCTGCGGTGTTGGACCCACGCATCCCAAGCTTGTCGAAATGGGGCGAGGTCGAGAATCCCGTCATCTCTTTCTCGATCAGAAACGCGGTGATCCCTTTCGATCCCGCATCCGGGTCGGTCTTGGCATAGACGACCAGAGTATCCGCATCCGGCCCATTGGTGATCCAATACTTGTTCCCGTTCAGGCGGTAGTGATCATTGCGCTTCTCGGCGCGCAGCTTCATCGAAACCACATCCGATCCAGCCGAGGGTTCGGACATCGCAAGCGCGCCCACATGTTCGCCCGAGATCAGGCGTGGGAGGTATTTTTGTTTTTGCTCTTCCGTGCCGTTCAGCTTGATCTGGTTCACGCAGAGGTTCGAATGCGCGCCATAGGACAGCGAGACCGAGGCCGAGGCCCGCGCGATCTCCTCGATCGCGATGGTATGGGCCAGATAAGACATGCCAGCGCCACCATATTCCTCGGGCACGGTCACGCCCAACAGGCCAAGCGCGCCCATCTCAGTCCATAGCTCATTGGGGAACGCGTTCGACGCATCGACCTCGGCCGCCATCGGCTTGACCCGCTCCTGCGCCCAACGATGCACCATCTCGCGCAGCGCATTCACGTCGTCGCCCAGATCGAATTGCATACTCGCCATGAACATTGACGCTCTCCTCTCAGCATTAATGAACAAGTGTTCAATAACTGGATACCAGCGAATCTGCGGCGGGTCAATCATTCCGGGCGCTCCGGTTCCAACACGCAAAACGCCGCCCGAACCGGGGCGGCGTTTTCTAAAAAATCAAGCGTGCGCTGCGGGCGCACTCAATTGGATCACGATTGGTAGACGGCTCCGACCTCGGCCCGGATAATGCGGGAAATCAGCTGGCAGTCTTCCAGCGAAAAGGTCAGAGGCACACGCATGTCCATGATCCCCGCCAAAACCCGGTCCGAGGCAGGCATTCGCTCACTTTCGGCATAGCGCCAACTGTCATAGCGTGAGGTAAACCCGGTGGGCTCGGCACCGCCGAACCATTTCAACTCCACCCCGCGGCTGGCACAGCGGTTGATCACCTCGGCGATCCTTTCAGGCAGCCAATCGAGCAACAGGAACTGGATCGACGACCCCACATAGGTCTCTGCCTCGGGACGCTCGACCATCGTCAGGCCGGGCGTTCCCCGCAGACCGTCTTCAATGGCCTGATACCGTTCGTTCCACCGGCCAACCTGCCGATCCAAATCACGTAACTGAGGACGCAAAATCGCAGCGCGCAGGTTGTCCATACGACCCGAAACGTTCGGCGTGGTGTATTTGATCCGCTCGAACACCTCTGGCTCCGGCGCAGCCAGATGCCGCTCGTAGAGCATGTAGGACCCCGACAGCATAGTGGCTTTGGCCGCAAGTTCCTCATCATCGGTAACCAGCAGACCACCCTCGCCCGAGTTCACATGTTTGTAGGTCTGGCACGAATAACACCCGATAGCCCCTTGCCGGCCCGAGAGCTGCCCGCGCCACGCGGCCCCCATCGTATGGGCGCAGTCCTCTATAACGATCACGCCGGCTGCATCGCAGAGTTGCATCAACCGGTCCATGTCGCACAGATGGCCACGCATATGGCTGAGCATCAGAACCCGCGCCTGATCCAGCTTGGCTTCCAGATCTTCCAGATCAATGGTCAGGTTTTCGGTCACACCGACAAAAACCGGCTTGGCCCCGACCGAAGCAATTGCCCCCGGCACAGGGGCCAGAGTAAACGCGTTGGTCAGCACCGGCTCGCCGGGCTGCACACCTACGGCCCGCAATGCGGTCGCCAAAGCATAGCCACCCGACGATACGGCAAGGCAATATTTCGCCCCCATCTGGGCCGCGAATTCCTGCTCCAGCAGCGCAGTCTCGCCCAATTCGCCAGGCACGACGTTATAGCGATGAAGGCGTCCGTGTCGCAGAACGGTCAGAGCGGCCTCGACCGCCTCGTCCGGGATGGGTTCTTGCTGGGTGAAGCTGCCGGTGAATGTCTCAGTCATGGCCTAGTTCTGGTGCTCCATCCGGTCCGGGTCAAGGGATCAAGCCGCCGCACCGATCAACTCAGTCACAAGATCGGGCAGATCGTCGAAATGATGCAGCAAGGCTTCAGGCTCCAAAACGGCCATATCGTCGCCAGAGGGCCCGAACGTGACCAAAACCGAAGGAACCCCGGCCGCCTTCGCGGTGTTGCGGTCGGTATCGGAATCGCCGATCAGAACGCACAGGTCCGGATGCCCACCAGCACGCCGCGCGGCCTCGCGCAGCGGCTCGGGGTCAGGTTTGCGCACCGCTAGAGTGTCTGCGCCGACCAAGGAGGCGAAGTGATCCAGAACCCCCATTTGGCTGAGCAATTGATGCGCCAGACGTTCAGGTTTGTTGGTGCATATCCCAACGCCATAACCTGCGGCTTTCAGGGCCTCGACCGCCTCCAAAGCACCGGGGTAGAACTGCGTGTGGGTGTCGATGTCCTGCGCGTAGGCCTCAAGCAAAACCGGGTAATACGCGTCAACCGTGCCTTCATCATAGGCCCCGACGCGCTTCAATCCGTGCGTCAACATCATGCGCCCGCCACGTACGGCGATGCCCGCATCCTGCCCATGAACCAGAACATCCCCATGCCCCATCTCGCGAAAACAATGGTTTGCAGCGGCCAGCAAATCGCCCGATGTATCCGCCAAAGTCCCGTCCAGATCGAAGATGACCGTGCGCATTGCGCCTCCTTGCTCGGCAGGTTTCCGCCATGTCCTGTTGCAATCGGCAATCTTGTTTGATGGCCGAACGGCTTGCGCCTTTGCCCTCAGCGGATAAAACGGACGGCAACAAAACACAAAGAGAAAACGATTTCATGACCACCGCCCTTGTCATCCTTGCCGCCGGGAAAGGCACCAGGATGAATTCGGACATCCCAAAAGTCCTGCACCCGATCGCTCAGGTTCCGATGCTGGTTCACGCCATGCGCGCCGGTTCGGTGCTGTCGCCCGAGCGCACCGTGATCGTCACAGGCCACGGGGCCGAGGCCGTCGCCAAGGTCGCACAGGCCGAGGATGAGACCGCGCAGATCGCCGTGCAGGAGGAGCAACTGGGAACCGCCCATGCCGTCGCGCAAGCCCGCGATGCGCTAACGGGGTTCGATGGCGATGTCGTGGTCCTTTACGGTGACACACCGTTCCTTCAGCCTGACACGCTCGAGCGGATGATCGAAGCGCGCGCGCAGAATGATCTGGTGATTCTGGGCTTTGAAGCCGCCGACCCATCACGCTACGGCCGCCTGGTGATGAACGGCGAAACGTTGGAGCGGATCGTCGAGTTCAAAGATGCCTCGGATGAAGAACGCGCGATCACCTTCTGCAACTCGGGTCTGTTGGCCTGCAACGCGGAAACCTTGATGTCCCTTATTGATGCGGTCAGCAACGACAACGCTTCGGGCGAATACTACCTGACGGATGTGGTCGAAATCGCCCGCTCCCGCGATCTGAGCGTGACAGCGGTCGCCTGTGACGAGGCGCAGACTTTAGGCGTGAACTCGCGCGCAGATCTGGCCGCGGCGGATGCGGTCTTTCAGGCACAGGCACGGGCCGAGCTGCTGGATTTGGGCGTCACACTGATGGCCTCTGACACTGTCTACCTTGCCGCCGATACAGTCATCGGGCGCGACACGGTGATCGAACCGAATGTGGTCTTCGGTCCCGGCGTGACCGTCGAAAGCGGCGCAACGATCCGGGCGTTTTCGCATCTGGAGGGCTGCCATGTCAGCCGAGGGGCCATCATCGGTCCCTACGCCCGCTTGCGCCCCGGCGCGGAACTGGCGGAAAACGCGCGCATCGGCAATTTCGTCGAGATCAAGAATGCCGAGATCGCCGAGGGCGCAAAGGTCAATCACCTCAGCTACATCGGGGATGCCTCGGTCGGGGCGGGTTCGAATATCGGTGCGGGGACGATTACCTGCAACTATGACGGCGTGATGAAACACAAGACCACGATTGGTGAGGGTGTCTTTATTGGCTCCAACACCATGCTCGTAGCCCCCGTTAGCGTAGGCGATGGTGCAATGACGGCAACCGGTACGGTCGTGACCAAAGACGTGGAAGCCGAGGCGCTTGCTGTCGCGCGCGCCAAGCAGGAGAACAAGCCCGGCTATGCGCGCAAATTGTTTGATATGTTAAAGGCGAAAAAGGCTCGCCGCGATAAAGAGGCCTGATTTTATGTGTGGAATTGTTGGTGTATTGGGACAGCATGAGGCTGCCCCCATTTTGGTTGAAGCCCTGAAACGGCTGGAATATCGCGGCTATGACAGCGCAGGGATTGCGACCGTCAACGATGGCGCTTTGGGACGCCGTCGGGCCGTTGGCAAGCTGGTGAACTTGAGCGACCTTCTGGTCCACGATCCTTTGCCCGGCAAATCCGGGATCGGGCACACCCGCTGGGCCACGCACGGCGCGCCCTCGGTCACCAACGCGCATCCGCACAAGGCCGGGCCTGTTGCAGTCGTACATAACGGGATTGTCGAGAATTACCGCGAGCTGCGTGCCGAACTGGCCGGACACGGCGTGGATTTCGTGACTGAGACCGACACTGAAACCGTGGCCCTGATGGCCGCGCACTACCTGAATACCGGTCTGTCCCCTGTTGAAGCGGCCTTCAAGACCATCGACCAGCTGGAAGGTGCATTTGCGTTGGCCTTTCTGTTCGACGGTCAAGACGACCTGATCGTGGCCGCGCGCAAGGGTTCTCCGCTGGCGATCGGCCATGGAGAAGGAGAGATGTATGTGGGGTCGGACGCGATTGCTCTGGCTCCGCTGACCAACAAGATCACCTATCTTGAGGAAGGCGACCGCGCTGTCCTGACCCGCACCTCGCTGGAAATTCGCACCGAAGCCGGTGAACTGGCCAATCGCGAAATGCGTAAGATCAAGCTGGATACGGCCCGCGCCGACAAGGGCGAACACAAGCACTTCATGGCCAAGGAAATCGCCGAGCAACCGGTGGTCGTGGCGGAGGCGATCCGCTCCTACCTGCCCACCGGCGGAGACCGCGTGGTTCTACCCGAGACCGATCTGGATTTCACCAAGCTGGATCGCCTGACCATGGTCGCCTGCGGCACGGCCTTCTATGCCTGCCTGACAGCAAAATACTGGTTCGAGCAGCTGGCGAAAATGCCGGTTGAGGTCGATATCGCCAGCGAGTTCCGCTATCGCGAACCACCCATTACCGACCGTACCATGGCGCTGTTCGTCAGCCAGTCGGGCGAAACCGCCGATACATTGGCCGCGCTGCGCTATTGCGAGGGCAAGGCGGACAAGATTGTGTCGGTCATCAATGTCCCCGAAAGCTCGATTGCGCGGGAAAGCCATATCGCCCTGCCCATCCACGCAGGGGTTGAGATCGGCGTTGCCTCGACCAAGGCCTTTACCTGCCAGCTGAGCGTGTTGCTGATGCTTGCGCTCAAGGCCGCCGCTGATCGGGGCACGCTGAGCGATGAGGAATTGGCCGATCACGCCGCCGCTCTGCGCGGCTTACCCTCGGTCCTGAACGCCGCTTTGGATCAGAACCGCGCCATCCGCAAATCTGCCCAGCGCCTGTCCGAGGCGCGTGACGTGCTGTTCCTGGGCCGTGGCCTGATGTATCCGCTGGCGATGGAAGGCGCGCTGAAACTGAAGGAAATCAGCTATATCCATGCCGAAGGTTACGCGTCGGGTGAATTGAAACACGGCCCCATCGCGTTGATCGACAAGCATATGCCGGTGGTGGTCATGGCCCCGCGCGACGCCGTTTTCGACAAGACCGTCTCGAACATGCAAGAGGTGATGGCCCGCAAGGGCAAGGTGATCCTTGTCTCTGATGATGATGGCATTGCCGAGGCCGGGGATGATGTCTGGAGCACGATCCGCATGCCCCACATCCACACCAACCTGACCCCGATCCTCTATTCCGTTCCGGCGCAGTTGCTGGCCTATCATACGGCTGTCGCCAAGGGGACGGATGTGGACCAGCCGCGCAACCTCGCGAAATCTGTGACTGTGGAGTAAGACATGGCCAAGCAGTTTCCCCATCTCGACGACGCGCATCAGACATTCATCAACGATCAGCACATGTTCTTCGTGGGCAGCGCCGGGGTTGAGGGGCGGGTCAACATCTCACCCAAGGGCATGGATTCACTGCGTATTCTGGGGCCAAACCGGATTGCCTGGATGAACCTGACCGGCAGCGGGAATGAGACTGCCGGGCATCTGCTTGAGGTCAACCGCATGACCCTGATGTGGTGCTCCTTCACCACCCGCCCGCTGATCCTGCGCACCTACGGCACCGCACGCACCCTGCATGCAGGGGATGACGGCTGGGACGAATTGGCAGGTCACTTCCCGAACCACCGCAGCGCGCGGCAGATCTATGACCTCAGCATTGATCTGGTGCAGACCTCCTGCGGTTATGCGGTCCCGTTCATGGAGTTCCAATCGGATCGCGACACGATGCAAAAATGGGTCGACGGCAAATCAGACGACGATATCCGCGCCTATTGGGTCGCGAAGAACCAACAGACGATTGACGGCAAGCCCACCGGCGTTCCGGTCTAGACCATGCTTGCCCCCTATCTGGATCAGATCAAGGCACATGCCGATGCCGAACGCGCGGAACAGGTCGCGGTCTATCACAAGGCCGAGCGTCCCTATCTGGGCGTCGCGGTTCCTGTTCTCAACGATCTGACCAAAGCCTGGCGCAAGGAATTGTCCATTGCAGAGCGCGTCACCCTCGCGGATGCGCTCTGGCAGACCAACATTCACGAGGCGCGCGTTGCGGCCTCCAAACTGCTGACCCAGGCGCGCATTCGCCCAGATGAGGATGTGTGGGCCTTGTTGCAAAGCTGGGTGTCCGATTTCGACGCATGGGCCATCGCCGACCACGCTTGCACCGCCATCCAGAAACGCCTGAGCGCCGATCCCACACGGCTGGATCAGGTTAAAACATGGACGGGATCAGACCACATGTGGACCCGCCGCGCTGCTCTGGTCTCGACCCTGCCTTGGACCAAGCAGAACCACCCCAAACCCGAAGATCTGGCGCGCCGAGATCGCATCCTCGGATGGGCTGCAGGCTATGTGCCCGATCGGAACTGGTTCATTCAGAAATCCATAGCATGGTGGCTGCGGGAACTCTCCAAACATGATCCCGAACGGGTCGTGGCTTTTCTGGACGCACATGGCGACGCGATGAAACCCTTTGCCCGGCGTGAGTCCAGAAAATACCTGAAAAGTTAGTTCGCGTAGACCTCGACCTCGACCAACTGATCGAACGGCACCAGCAACGCACGCATGGCATCCAGTGACAAACGGCTGCCACCCGTCTCGGGCCCCGAGGCCGGAACCAGTGTGATGTAAGCCTGCGCCCCAGTTTTCGGCACAACCACTCGCGCGGTCACCTCGGAATCGACCAACGGCGTCTGCATCCAGCGGCCCGGCGTCGACGGATCGCCCAACCCGGCAATGGTCGTCTTGGCACCGGTCCAGTTCGCTGTCGCGGTTGCAGGCTGGATATAGGCTGAGCTTTCCGCCTCAGCAGGTGCGGTCTCTACAGCAGCAGGTGTTACCTCAGCAGCCTCATCGCGCCCCAACAAACGATCCGTTGTCGAACGCACGGTATCGCACCCGACCAGCAAAACGCAGGATATCACAAGCAGTTCTCTCATACTCCGAACCTACTACCCCTCATGCAGCTGTACCAGACCAAAGCACAGTTCACTCTTGTCGCGGGCCTGTTCCAGCTTTACCTATACCGCATGACTGCTCCGCTTATTGATCCTTTCGCCCGTGCCATCACGTATCTGCGCGTCTCGGTAACCGACCGCTGCGACTTTCGCTGCGTCTATTGCATGTCCGAGAACATGACCTTTCTGCCCAAGAAAGAGCTGCTGACGCTGGAAGAGCTGGACCGCATGTGTTCCACCTTCGTGAATATGGGCGTTGAGAAACTGCGCATCACCGGTGGTGAGCCGCTCGTGCGTCGCAATATCATGACGTTCTTCAACTCCATGACCCGTCATCTGGAAAGCGGCGCGCTGAAAGAACTGACGCTTACAACCAATGGCTCGCAGCTTTCGCGATTTGCCGATGACCTCTGCGCGGCGGGTGTGCGACGGGTGAATATCTCGCTGGACACGCTGGATGAGGATAAATTCGCAGCCGTTACGCGATGGGGACGTCTGAAACAGGTTCTGAACGGGATTGATGCCGCGCAAAAGGCGGGCCTGCGGGTCAAGATTAACGCTGTGGCTCTGAAGGGCTTCAACGAACCCGAATTGCCCCAGATCACCGAATGGTGCGCCGAACGCGACATGGACTTGACCTGGATCGAGGTCATGCCGATGGGCGACATCGGCAATGAGGACCGGTTGGACCAGTACTGGTCGCTGAAAGATGTGCGCAAGGAATACGAAAACCACTACAGCGTGACCGATCTTGCCGAACGCTCCGGAGGGCCTGCGCGTTATGTCCGGCTTGAGGAAACCGGCCAGAAGATCGGCTTTATCACCCCGCTTTCCCATAATTTCTGCGAAAGCTGCAACCGCGTGCGCCTTACCTGCACCGGTGAGCTTTACATGTGCCTGGGTCAGGAGGACATGGCCGACCTGCGCGCGCCGTTGCGCGATCACCCGGACACGGAAAAACCCTTGGAAGAGGCGATCCGCGCCGCGATCAACCTCAAGCCCAAAGGGCATGATTTCGACTATTCCCGTCAGGCCGTCGATGGCCAAATGAGCCGCCACATGAGCCACACAGGCGGCTGACATGCCCGGCTCTGACGTTCGTCCGACACTGCTGTACAAGCTGTACTGCGGCGTCACCTCTCTCGCGCAGCCTTTGGCCTGGCGGACCGTGCGCAAAAAGCTGCAGGCGGCCGAAGTCTCGGACCAGCGCCAGCAGGAGCGGCTGGGCTATGCCAGCCTAGATCGCCCCGCAGGACAATTGATCTGGTTTCATGCAGCCAGCGTTGGCGAAAGCCTCTCGGTCCTCAGCCTGATCCACCGGCTTGGCGAGCGCCTGCCGCAAACCGAGTTCCTGATCACCTCCGGCACGCCCACCTCAGCTGCGCTGATTGACAAGCGACTTCCCCCTCGCACCCAACATCAGTTTCCACCCTTGGATAGCGCCCGCCCTGTGCGACGGTTTCTGGACCACTGGGCGCCAGATGCTGCCATACTTGTAGAAAGTGAAATCTGGCCCCGCCTGATCGTCGAGACGGCTGGACGCGGCACGCCTTTGTGTCTCCTGAACGCACGTTTATCCGACAAGTCCGTGGCGGGGTGGCAAAAACGCCCAGAAACTGCGCGCTTCATCCTGGACCATTTCGCGCTGTTTCTCACGCAGAATGACAAAACGGCCACGAATCTGATCGCAATTGGGGCGGACCCTGATCGCGTTCAGCCCGGCACCAACCTCAAGGCGATGTCCGACCCATTGCCGGTGGATCAAACCACGCTGACGGATATCCAAAACCAGATTGGCCATCGACCCGTCTGGATCGCCAGCTCTACCCATGCAGGCGAAGAGGAAACGGTTCTGGCCGCCCACAAAGCTTTGCTTAAGCAGTACCCAGACTTGCTGTTGCTGCTGATACCGCGACACCCGGAACGGCGCGAGGAGGTCGCGACCCTCCTGACCAAAGCCAAACTCACATCGGCCTTCCGAACCAAGACCGACCCTATTACAAATGAGACTCAGGTCTACGTGGCCGATACCCTTGGCGAAACCGGCACATGGTACGCGCTTTGCCCGATTGTCTTTCTCGGCGGGTCTTTGAGAGAGATCGGCGGTCACAACCCGTTCGAACCAGCTCAAGCCGGGGCTGCCGTCATGACCGGTCCGGGCTACTTCAACTTCGCCGAAACTTTCGCACCCCTTATCGACACCGGCGGGGCCGTTCAGGTTGAAACCGCCAAAGATCTTGAGAAAGCCGTCGACAACTGGCTGTCCAACGACGCAGCCCTGACCCAAGCCCGCTCCGCCGCCCGCACCTGCGTCGCAACCCAAAAAGACGCGCTGCAAAACGTGATCGAAACGCTCTGCTCCACACTCGGCCTAGAGCCGAAGGATCCTTCTTCATCTGGCTGAAAATATCCCGGGGGTGTGGGGGCAGAGCCCCCACCCTGTCATTCAGGCCGCAGGCATCCGCTGTTCTACAATCTCGGCCCACCAGCTGCACCCGGCAGGGATGGCCTCATCATTGAAATTGTACTCAGGGTGATGGACCATGGCCGTGTCGCCATTGCCCACGAGGATATAGGCGCCCGGACGTTCTTCCAGCATAAAGGCAAAATCCTCGCCGCCCATGACCAGAGGGGCCTCTTCGCAAGCGCCAGACACCGATCGCGCGACGTCGGCCGCAAACTCGGTCTGCTCATCGCTGTTCACCATAACCGGATAGCCTCGAATATAGGTGACCTCTGCCGTGCCACCAAAGGTCGCCGCTACGCCGTTGCATATCTCGTTGATCCGCTGCTCGGCCAGATCGCGCATCTCCTTGCTCATGGTGCGCACGGTGCCTTTGATCTGAACCGATTGCGGGATCACGTTGAAGGCCTTCGACGAGGTCTCGAACGAGGTCACCGACACAACCACTTGATCAACCGGATCTGCATTGCGCGAGGCGATCGTCTGCAGCGCCAGCACCGCCTGCGCCGTCATCACGGTGGTATCGACCGTCTCCTGCGGTTTCGCCGCATGACCGCCGCGCCCTTCAAACGTGATGTCGAACTGGTCCGTGGCAGCGAAGAACGACCCCGGACGGATCGAGAAGCTGCCAACCGGTTTGCCCGGCCAGTTGTGCATCCCGTAGACCTCCTGAATGTTCCAGCGGTCCATCATGCCGTCTTCACACATCTCGCGACCTCCGCCGCCGCCTTCTTCGGCGGGCTGGAAGATCACGACAACGGTGCCATCGAAATTGCGGGTTTCCGACAGGTACTTCGCTGCACCAAGAAGCATCGCGGTATGACCATCATGGCCGCAGGCGTGCATTGCCCCCGGCGTTTTCGAAGCATAGTCAAGCCCCGTCGCCTCGAGGATCGGCAGAGCGTCCATATCCGCGCGCAGACCGATCACCTTGCCCTTGCTGTCCGACTTGCCCTTGATCACACCGACAACGCCGGTGCGGCCAATGCCGGTGACAACCTCATCGCAGCCGAACTCCGTCAGCTTTTCGGCGACCAGAGCGCTAGTGCGGTGGGTTTCAAACAGGATTTCAGGGTTTTCGTGCAGGTCACGTCGCCACGTTGTGATCTCGTCCTGCAGTTCCGCAAAGCGGTTTTTGACTGGCATATCTTGTCTCTCCTAAATCATCCGGCCGGCATCCGGCGTTCGACCATCTCAGCGAACCAGCTACAACCAGCGGGTATGGCGTCATCATCGAAATTGTATTCTGGGTGGTGACACATCGCAGTGTCTCCGTTCCCTAGAAAGATGTAGGCTCCGGGCCGTTCTTCAAGCATGTAAGCGAAATCTTCCGACGGCATGATCGGATCGGTGCCATCGTTTACCTTTCCAGCCACAGCTGCGGCGGCCTCAGAGGCATAGCTGGTCTCGGCCTCGGAGTTTACCGTCACCGGATAGCCCGGCGTCCATTCTACCTTGGCGGACGCGTCAAAGGCCGAGGCCGTATCTTCTGCAATTCGGCGAACACGCTGTTCCGCGATCGCGCGGTACTCGGGGTCAAGCGTTCGTACCGTGCCTTTCAGACGGACCGTATGCGCAATCACGTTTGAGGCCACGCTGTCCGTCTCGAACGTACCCACCGTCAGAACAACTCGTTTGATCGGATCGACAGTGCGGGCCACAACGGATTGCAAAGACACAACAATATGCGATGCGACAAGCGTTGTATCCACCGCCTCATGCGGGGCTGCCGCGTGGCCACCCTTGCCGGTGACGGTAATTTCGAACTCGTCCGACGAGGCCAGAAGGGCTCCGGGCCGGATCGCAAATTCACCAACCGGCAGGCCAGGCATGTTGTGCATGCCGTAGACTTCCTGAATGCCCCAGCGCTCCATCAACCCGTCCTGACACATAGCGAGACCTCCGGCGCCACCCTCCTCGGCCGGTTGAAAGATCAGCACGGCGGTGCCATCGAAATTCCGCGTCTCGGCCAGGTACTGCGCAGCCCCAAGCAGCATCGAGGTATGCCCGTCATGCCCACAGGCATGCATCTTGCCCGGAACGGTCGAGGCATAGTCCAAACCCGTTGCCTCTTCGATCGGCAGGGCGTCCATATCTGCGCGCAATCCGATCACCCGACCCTTGGTGTCCGAGCGGCCCTTGATCACGGCAACAACGCCAGTCTTGCCGATGCCCTCGGTGATTTCATCGACACCGAAGGCCTTTAGCCGCTCAACAACAAAACCGGCGGTCTCGTGAACGTCATACATCAGTTCGGGATGCGCATGCAGATGGCGACGCCACTTGGTGATCTCTGCCTGCATTTCGGCAAGTCTGTTTTTCACCGGCATTTTGGACCTCCTTGGGTTGAGGTGGACAGTTTATCGACCAATCGCTGCATGAACGCATGGCCCGCTTCGAACTGAGCGACCGAAATGAACTCATTCGGTTGATGTGCCTGCGCAATGTCGCCCGGGCCGCAGATAACCGCTGAATAACCTGCTTCCTGAAACTGCCCGGCCTCGGTGCCATAGCTGACCACATGGCTTGCGTTGTCACCGGTCAGGGCGCGTACCAGAGCTTCGGCCTCACCATCCTGTTCGGGGACCAAACCGGGGATCGAGAAATTCTCAGAGATCTCGATCCGCGCTTCGGGATGAACCGCCTGCATCCGCGCCTCGACCGCGCGCACCTGTTCGAAGTAGGCATCGCGCCATGCGGCTTTGCTTTCATCCGGAACGGTGCGGAAATCCAGCATGAAGTAGCAATCCTTGGCGGTGATATTATGCGCAGTGCCGCCTTCGATCATGCCTACATGGACCGTGGTCCAGGGCGGATCGAACACCGCCGCCGTTTCGCTGGGCGTGGCTGCTTGATTGCGGGCGTTCTGTTCATTTGCCCAATTGATCAGCGGCGCGGCCTCCATGATGGCATTCACGCCTGTGTGCATGATCGAGCTATGAACCTCAAACCCAACCATATGCGTGTCATAGCCAAAACCGCCCTTGTGGCCGGTGACAGCCTGCATTGTCGAAGGCTCGCCCACGATCACAGCCGAGCCTTTGGGCAGCACTTTATTCATCGCCTCGATCATTGGCGGAGCGCCAGTGCATCCAACCTCTTCATCGAAGCTCAGCGCCAGTTGCAAGGGACGTTTGAGCCCCGCTTCGCGCGCCTCGACCAGGGCCCAAATCGCGAGCGCGTCAAAGCCCTTCATGTCGCAGGTGCCGCGTCCGTAGTACTTGCCGTCCTTCTCAGTGACAATGAACGGATCCGTGTCCCAGGGCTGTCCGTCCACCGGAACGACATCGGTGTGACCCGAGAGGACAACGCCCCCCTCTTCCCACGGGCCGACATGCGCAAAAATCGCCGCCTTGTTCGGCTGATCCGGGTCCGGCCAGCGATGGGCTTCGATACCGTGTTCGTTCAGGTAACCTTCGACCCAGTCCACTAGTGGCAAGTTTGTTTCACGGCTTACGGTCGGGAATGAGATCAACTTGGTCATGATCTCAAGCGGCGTCAGACGCTGTGGCATATGTGTTAGTACCCGCTATCCGTAGTCAGGATGAAATGGCCCGGCTCAACCTCGTTGTACGTCGACGGTTCTGGCGCGTATCCGATTGGATGAATGGGTGACGGGATCGGTTTGAAATTCAAATCTTTTTCCGATTTCCGTTTGTTCGGGTCCGCGATTGGAACCGCCTTCATCAGCGCCTGTGTATACGGGTGCTGTGGATTCTCGAACACCCGCGCGCGCGGCCCAAGTTCGACAATCCGGCCCAGATACATCACGCCCACATGGTGGCTGACTCGCTCCACGACGGCCATATCGTGACTGATGAACAGGTAAGACAGGCTCAGTTCGGATTGCAGCTCCATCATCAGGTTCAGCACCTGCGCCTGCACCGACACGTCCAGCGCCGAGACCGCCTCATCCGCGATAATCAGTTTCGGGTTCAACGCCAAGGCCCGGGCGATGGCGATCCGCTGCCGCTGACCGCCGGACATCTCATGCGGGAAACGGCGCATGAAGCTGCGCGGCAGTTGCACCTTGTCGAACAGCTGCGCCACGCGATCCTGCAATTCAGACCCCGAGGCCACACCGTAGTTGCGCATCGGTTCCGCCACTTGGTCGATCAACTGCATCTGCGGATTGAGCGAAGCGAAGGGGTCCTGAAAGATCATCTGCATATCCAGCCGCGCCTTGCGCAGACCGGATTGGTCCAGCTTCATGATATCGACGCCGTCCAGATTGACCTCACCCGCCATCGGCTCGACCAATCGCAGGATCGAGCGCCCGGCCGAGGACTTGCCACATCCCGATTCGCCCACAAGGCTGAGTGTCTGCCCTTTGTTCAGCGTGAACGAGACATCTTCGACCGCGTGAACATTCGAGATTGTCCGGCGCAGCAAACCGCCTTTGACTGGGAAACGCGTGGTCAGGTTCTTGACCGTCAGCAACGTCTCTTCCGTGCCGGGAATCGGAGCGATGTTCTGCCCTTCAACACCCAGAAGTTTCATCGGTTCGGGCGCGGCCTTCCCCTGCATCTCACCCAGTTTCGGTACCGCAGCCAGCAGCGCCTTAGTGTAGTCATGCTGCGGATTTTCGAAAATTTCGGTGACCGGGCCCTCTTCGACCTTGTTGCCACGGAACATGACCACAACGCGGTCGGCCATCTGTGCCACCACGGCCATGTCATGGGTGATGAACATAACCGCAGTGCCCGTTTCGCGTTTCAAACGGTCCATGAGAGCCAGAATCTCAGCCTGAATGGTCACGTCCAATGCGGTCGTCGGTTCGTCCGCGATCAGCAGACGTGGCTCGCACGCCATCGCCATTGCGATCACCACGCGCTGGCGCATGCCCCCTGAAAGCTCGTGCGGGTACTGCTTCAACCGGCGCTCGGGTTCGGGGATTCGCACTTGGCGCAGCAGCTCCAAAGCGCGCTCTTCGGCCTGCGCCTTGGACATTTCCTTGTGAATGCGCAGCCCTTCGGTCAGTTGCCGACCAACGGTAAAAACCGGGTTCAAGGCGGTCATCGGCTCCTGAAAGATCATACCGATCTCGTTGCCGCGAATCTGTTTCATCAGATCCTGATCGGCATCGGCCAGGTCCATCTCGGCCCCGTCGCGACGGTCAAACAGCAGCTCGCCACCGGCGATTTCGCCTCCGCCGAACTCGACAAGGCGCATCAGAGACAGCGAGGAAACCGATTTGCCCGAGCCCGATTCGCCAACAATACAAACCGTTTCACCCGGATTCACCTCGAACGAGACGTCCTCAACGCCGACGACCGGGCCGTCTTTCGTCTGAAACTCCACCCTCAGTTTTTTGATCTGGGCAATTGGTTGATCCAGCACGCGCGCGCTCCCTTTTGGGTCGTTTTGTTTTTATGGATGCCGAACGCTAAGGCGGTGAGCCAGGAAAAGTCAAACGCAATGCACGATTTCGTGACGGCAAGGCTTGCAATTTTCCTAAGTTCTGTTTCGATACCCGCGTAACCGACAACCAGCGAAGGCAGAAATCGCGTTGCGCGAAATGCAATTGCTATTTCTAACAATGCCTTAGCCACAAGTCGGCAACGCCAAATCCGCAGGCATTGCGGAGATAATCGAGACACGCAAGTGTCCAATTCGGGAGTGACTTATGAAGATCAAAACCCTTTTGCTTGGTGCGATTGCAAGCACGGCGATGGCTCCAGCGGCCTTTGCTGAGCGCGGATCGGACGGCAATGTCAGCATCATTTATTGGCAGGCTCCGTCAATTATGAACCCGTTTCTGTCGGGTGGCACAAAAGATGTTGAGGCGGCCTCGCTGGTTATCGAACCACTTGCACGCTACGACCAAGACGGGAACATGGTGCCGTATCTGGCCGCTGAAATCCCGACCGTCGAAAATGGCGGCGTCAGCGAAGACCTGACCACCATCACCTGGAAGATTGCGCCTGGCCTCACATGGTCGGACGGTACTCCGTTCACCTCGGCCGACGTAGTGTTTACCGCAAACTACTGCATGGACCCAGAAGGCGGTTGTGCACAGGTGACCAAGTTTGAAGGCGTCACCGATGTCGAAGCTGTCGATGACCTAACCGTTAAGGTAACGTTCGACGCACCAACCCCCTTCCCCTACGGACCGTTTGTGGGTGGTGAAAGCCCGATCATTCAGGCCGCTCAGTTCGCTGACTGCATGGGCGCAAAAGCCCCTGAATGCACCGATCAGAACTTCAACCCGATCGGCACTGGCCCATTTGTCGTCACCGAGTTTAAGCCAAACGACGTGATTACATTTGCCGCCAATGACAACTACCGTGACCCGGCCAAGCCGGCATTTGCCAGCGTGACCTTCAAAGGTGGCGGCGACGCAACAGCGGCAGGTCGTGCGGTTATGGAAACTGGCGAGTTTGACTACGCGTGGAACCTGCAGCTCGCCCCTGAGGTCATTGCGCAGATGCAGGAAGGTGGCAAAGGTACTCCGGTCGCGGGCTTTGGCCCGCTGGTCGAGCGTATCATGCTGAACCAGACCAACCCATCACCCGACCTGCCGGAAGGTGAGCGCTCGACAGCCGCGCATCCGCACCCATTCCTGCAGGATCCTGCCGTTTACAAAGCCATGTCCATGGCCATCGACCGCCCGCTGCTGGTGGAAATCGGCTATGGCCAAGCTGGCAAGGTGACCTGTAACTGGGTTCCGGCCCCGGCTGCGTTTAGCTCGACCTCGATGAGCTGTGACACGCAGGATATCGAAGGCGCCAAGAAGCTGCTGGACGACGCAGGCATCGTTGATACCGATGGCGACGGCATTCGTGAAAAAGACGGTGTGCCGCTGAAAATCGTCTACCAGACCTCGACCAACGCCGTGCGTCAGGACTTCCAGGCGCTGATCAAGGAATGGTGGAGCCAGATCGGCATCGATTCCGAACTGCGCAACATCAACGCATCGGTCTTCTTCGGTGGTGACCCGGGTTCGCCTGACACCTTCCAGAAGTTCTATGCCGACGTGGAGATGTACGCCAACACCTTCAACGGCACCGACCCGCAGTCCTATCTGGGCAACGGTCTGTGCGACAAGGCACCGAAGCCAGAATCGCAGTGGCAGGGTGAGAACATCAGCCGCTTCTGCAACGAAGAGTTTGACGCCTTGCACGCCAAACTGGCTGAAACCGCAGGTCTGGAAGCCCGTGCGGAAATCGCCAAGCAGCTGAACGACATCATGGTTCAAAACGGCGGCATGATCCCGCTGGTGCACCGTGGCCGTCTGTCGGCGCATGCAAACACCCTGGGTGGTGTTGTCCTGAACGTTTGGGACAGCGAGCTGTGGAACATTGCGGACTGGTACCGCAAGACCGGTTCCTAAGCGTTAATCTTGCAATATCGCGCCCCGATCTTTATCGGGGCGCGGTCATTTGCAGACCACTCCAACAAAAAGACGCATCAACAAAGGCGCCTTTGAATGCTCAACTTTACCATCAGACGACTGGTGCTGGCCGTACCCACGCTGCTGTTCATCAGCCTCGTCATTTTCCTGCTGCTCGAGCTTGCCCCAGGCGACCCGATGGCTCAGGTTCCCCTCACCGTCCCCCCCGAAGTCAAAGAGAAGATGCGCGAGGCGCTTGGCCTTGGCCAGCCGATGCATATCCGGTTCTGGAAATGGATCGTGCAGTTCTTCTGGATCGAGCCGCAGGTTCTGATCGACCATATGTTTGGCACCACTTTCTCTGAAGGTGACCTACGTGTGATTTCGTGGCAGACCCGCTCGCCCGTTATGGACATCGTCGTTCAGCGTATCCCGCAGACCCTGTGGGTTGTTGGCACCGCCTATGTGGTCGCCATCCTGATCGCCCTGCCCATCGGCATCTATTCCGCATACCGACAGTATTCCTGGTTCGACCAGATGGGCACATTCGTCTCGATGGTCGGTTTTTCGGTCCCGCCCTTCTTCTCGGGCGTGCTGGTAATCGTGATCTTCTCGGTCCAGCTGGGCTGGTTCCCATCGATCTATGACACCACCCATGTGGTAAACAGCTGGGATAGCTTCGTCGTACAGCTGAAGCAGATGATCATGCCGGTCATGGTGCTGGCGCTGCAGATCACGGCGCAGTTGAGCCGCTTCATGCGCGCTTCAATGCTGGACAACCTCAACCAAGACTACGTTCGTACCGCTCGCGCCAAAGGGCTGAGCGAATACACGGTTGTGATGGTCCATGTCCTGCGCAACTCGATGATCCCGGTGGTTACCGTTATTGCGCTGGGTATTCCGGCCATCTTCGGCGGCGCAATCATCACCGAGCAGGTTTTCAAGGTGAACGGTATCGGCCAATTGCTGATCGGCGCGATTCAAGCCAACGACCTGCCGATGGTGCAGACGCTGACATTCATCTTTGCCGTGTTGATCGTTCTGTTCAACCTGATTGCTGACGTGCTCTACGGCATTCTGGACCCGAGGATTCGCTATGACTGATACTGATAAATCAGACACGCTGGTCCCCGACGAAGGACTGGCACCTGCCTCAACCGCGCTGCCGACCGCAGGAGTGATGGACGACCTGGCCACCCCGCCCCGCAGCCAGTGGCGCGATGTGTGGGATCAGTTCAAAACGCACAAAGGCGCGATGATCGGAGCGATCCTGTTCATCTTCATCGTCGCCGGTGTGTATCTGGGGCCGTACCTTTGGAGCATCGACCCAACCCAGATCGACATCCGGTCACGCAATCAGGGACCCAGCTGGGCACATCCTTTCGGCACCGATCAGCTGGGCCGGGATATTCTGGCGCGGATGATGTCGGGGGGGCAGACCTCGGTCTCGGTGGGCATCACCGCTATGTTACTGGCGCTGTTTCTCGGGTCTTTCATCGGTGTGATCGCAGGCTTCTTCAAACGCCTCGATGGGCCGCTGATGCGCCTGACCGATCTGTTCCTGGCCCTGCCGCTTCTGCCGCTGCTGCTGGTCATGATGCTGCTGTTCCGCGAGCCACTGTCCGCCGCATTCGGGCTGGAGCGTGGGATTTTCATCCTGATCGTTTGCGCCATCGGCATCACCTCATGGATGCCCACGGCGCGGATCGTGCGCGGCGACGTGCTGGCCATCAAAGAGCGTGAGTTCGTTCTGGCCGCACGCTCCATCGGCACCAGCAACCGGCAGATCATTACACGGCACATCCTGCCGAACGTGCTGTCTCCGATCATGGTGTCGGCGACGCTGGGGATTGCGACGGCGATCATCACAGAAAGCGCGCTGTCCTTCCTCGGGCTCGGCTTCCCGCCGGATTTCCCGACCTGGGGCCGCCTGCTGTTTGATGGTGTCGACTATCTGCAGCAATACCCCGAGCGTGTGTTCTGGCCCGGCCTTGCGATCTCGTTGACTGTTCTCAGTGTGAACTATCTGGGCGATGGCCTACGTGACGCGCTGGATCCGCGCATTCGCGGCCGGTAATCAAACTCAGTCGGCGCGCTTCAGCGCGCCGGCACAGACCACGATCAGCACCGCAAGCGGCAGCAAGACACCAAACGCCATCCGCAGCGACAGCAATTCGGCCAGAAACCCGATCAGCGGCGGTCCGATCAACAACCCCCCATATCCGAGCGTCGCGACACTGGCGATGGCCTGTCCCGGTGGGATGTTTGGGTCGTTGGCTGCGCGGCTGAACGCCAAGGGCATGATCACAGCATAGCCGACCCCCATCAACGTGAACCCGACCAACGCCAATGGTGCAGCACCGGCGGACACAACGCAGAACACCCCTATCGCAGCAAAGACACCACCGCCCCTCGCCGCAGCGACCGGGCCGACGCGCGCGATGAGGAAGCCGCCTCCCAAACGACACACCACCATTGCGACCGAAAAAACCGCATAGCCCAAGGCTGCGACGCTCTCAGCGGCTCCGGTGACGTCGCGCAGGAAAAGGGCGCTCCAATCTGCGACGGCACCTTCCCCCAACGCACCGCATAGCGCCGTGAAGCCAACGAGGATCAACACCCCGGACGGGAATGCAAACACGGCACCTTGAGACTGCTCCGCGCGGCGCGACGTCCATTGTACCCAGGACATCGCTAGAGCCAAGGCGACAACAACTCCCCCCGCAACCAGGAAATGCTGCAGAACAGTCGCATCCCACTGAACCGCTGCAAATCCACTGACCGCCCCGAGGCCGGCACCAAGGCTCCACATCGCATGAAATGAGGACATGAGCGGTTTGTCGTAAGCCTGCTCTACCTCGGCAGCCCATGCGTTCATCGCCACGTCCATCGAGCCATGAAAGGCACCAAACAGAAACAAGAATGCAGCAAGCATGGTGAAGCTGTCGGCCAGCGCCAGCAAAACCAGCGAAAAGGTGTACAGCACCGCGATGATCCGCGTGATCAATACGGCCCCAAACCGGTCGGTCAATCGCCCGGTCACCGGGAAGGAGCAGACGGCACCCGCTGCCATGAACAAAAGACCATAGCCAAGCTCTTCATGGCTGAGGTTCAGATGATCGCGCACCGCAGGAATGCGAGAGGCCCAGATACCGAACAGGGCACCATTCAGCGCGAACATCGCTGTGACGGCGCGCCATGCAGCAACGACACTGATCATATCAAAGCTCCGCTTGTTCGATGCGCTTCGTCGGCTACTAGTACAACGCTACCAAACAGAGGCAAGCGCTGCTCACTCTAGCCGACGCCGAATTCTGCGGACGCCCACCCAAACGGCCAGAATGACCGGGACCGTGACCAAAGCCGTCAACATTCCCTTACTGATCCCCGCCGACGTCAGAGGATACAGCAGATAGCTGACCAGCGAGACGGCGTAGTAGCTGATGGCAACCACCGATAACCCCTCGACTGTGCGCTGCAGGCGCAGGGCCTGATCGGCGCGGCGGTCCATGCTTTCCAGCAAGGCCTGGTTCTGCGCGCTGCGTTCTACGTCCACACGTGTTCTCAGAAGATCTCCGGCGCGGATGGCCCGGTCGGACAGGGCCTGTAGACGCAGTTCCGTCGATTTTACAGTCCGCATCGCAGGGTCATAGCGGCGCATCATGAAATCTGCAAAGCTCTGCCCCCCCATGAACCGCTCTTCCCGCAAGACCTTGACGCGCTGGTTAACGATGGCCTCGTAAGCGCCTGTGGCCCCAAACCGAAAGGAACAGCGTGCCGAGATCGTCTCCAACTCGGTCGAGGTTTTTAGAAGCTGCGGTAGCATATCATCGGGATGTTTGCCGCCATCGGTCATTTCGCCCATCAGCGCGGTCAGCTTCTGATCCAACTCGCCGATGCGAGGGGTCAGCGATTTGACCCGTGCAAACCCCAACATGGACATGGCCTTGTAGGTCTCAATCTCGCACAGGCGCTGGATGATCCGCCCAACCCGGCGCTCTCCGGTTCCATCCGAGACGAACAGCGCAAACCGCATATGCCCTGCCGGGTCGATACGAAAATCGCTGGCGCAGATCGCGGCATCGTCCAAAACGCGGGACACAGCAAGGCTTTCGGGTTCGAACCAATCCGGTAGCAGGTTCTGGACGACGTCATCCTCTGGGCGCGGAACAACTCGTAGCAAAGCCGACGTGATCCTTTGGCCGGGACTGGCCATCATCCAATCCGGGGGGAAGACTTCAAAGTCGGCGGGGTTGAACGCCCGCTCACTCACGTTCTGAGAGATCGCAGTAAAGGTTACGAACTCAGTGTGTTGTTCCCACTTGAGCCAATAGCGTCCGATCTGCCCCGCATAGTGGGTCGCGTCGGGCTGAGGGTGCGGCGCGCCGTGACGATCCAGCAGATTGATCAAATGCGCTATGTCGTCCTGCCGGTCCCCACCTTGCGACGGGCCGGGCTTCTTGATCGCCAGAAAGGCAACCGTGCATGGAACCTGCGCCACCGGAAAAGGTCGGGCGTGCAGTTCATTGGCAAGCCGATAGCGTAAAGGGTGGTCATCGATTGGCGTCATGCGGGGCTCCGATTCATCCGACACACTATACGGCACACCCAAAATACATCAATTCCCATTTTATTTCAGATACTTACAAGAATGCGACGGTATACATTCCAGCCAATTCATTGATTTGGTTGCCATAGCTCGATGGGATTGCCCTCGGGATCGTGAATACGGGCGAATTTGCCTACCTCGCTGTCCCAATCCGGATTGGTTTCGACGGTGATCCCTGCGTCCTTCAACTGACGTGTCAAAGCGGCCAGATCATCAACCCTGAAATTGACCATCCACTGCTGCTCGCTTCGGCCAAAATACGCGGTATCCTGCGCGAAGGGTGCAAAAACGGTATAGCCCTCAGCCTGCTTCCAAGGGACCGGATCGTAGTGGTTTACCCCCAGGTGCTTTTCATACCATTCGCTCAAGGCCTTGGGGTTCTTCGCACGAAAAAAGACCCCGCCGATTCCGTTTACTTTCTCCATGACCTTGCTCCCACAAAGTACCCTTCAGACGTAAAATAGCATATCAAGCCTGCTTCATCTGGCTGCAATACTCTGGAGGCGCGAAGGCCAAGCCCGCTTCAAAGTAGAAAAGAAAAGGGCGCCCGCAGGCGCCCTTTGCAATTGAATTGTGCGTTTTGATCACTCGATCATCGGCAGCAGCTTGTCTAGCGACTGCTTGGCGTCGCCATAGAACATGCGCGTGTTCTCTTTGAAGAACAGCGGGTTCTCGATGCCAGAATAGCCAGTGCCCTGACCGCGCTTCGACACAAAGACCTGCTTGGCCTTCCAGCATTCCAGAACCGGCATTCCGGCGATGGGGCTGTTGGGATCCTCCTGCGCCGCTGGGTTCACGATGTCGTTCGAGCCGATGACGATGGCAACATCCGTGTCCGGGAAATCATCATTGATCTCGTCCATCTCCAGCACGATGTCATACGGCACTTTCGCCTCGGCCAGCAGCACGTTCATGTGGCCCGGCAGACGTCCAGCAACGGGGTGGATCGCAAAGCGCACCTCTTTGCCCTTGGCGCGCAGCTTGCGGACCAGCTCGGACACCGACTGCTGTGCCTGAGCAACAGCCATGCCGTAACCCGGGATAATGACAATGCTATCCGCATCGTTCAACGCAGCCGCCACACCGTCCGCCTCAATTGCGATCTGTTCGCCTTCGACAGCCATCTGCTCACCCTGCGGGCCACCGAAGCCGCCCAGGATCACGCTGACAAAGTGACGGTTCATCGCCTTGCACATGATGTAGGACAGAATCGCACCCGACGATCCGACCAGAGCGCCGACCACAATCAGCAGGTCGTTGCCAAGGCTGAAGCCGATCGCCGCAGCTGCCCAACCTGAATACGAGTTCAGCATCGACACAACCACCGGCATGTCAGCACCACCGATCCCCATGATCAGGTGATAGCCGATGAACAGTGCCGCCAGTGTCATCAGGAACAGCGGGAACAGACCGCCCGAGCTGGTGTACCAGATCAGACAGATCAGCGAGAGACCCGCAGCCGCCGCGTTCAGCATATGACCACCGGGCAGTTTGGTCGCCGCCGAGGTCACTTTGCCCGCCAGCTTGCCATAGGCCACAACCGAGCCGGTAAAGGTGATCGCACCGATGAAGATGCCCAGGAACAGCTCAACATGCAGGATCGCCAGTTCCGCCGGAGTCTTCTTGGCGATCAACTTGGCAAAGGCGCCAAGGTCGGACAGGTCCGCCTGACCCGCGCTATCTTTGATCGCCATGACCTGAGCCACGTTTCCGATCTCAAAATGCGCGTTGAAGCCGACGAACACAGCCGCCAGACCGACCAGCGAGTGCATCGCAGCGACCAGCTGCGGCATCTCGGTCATCTGGACGCGTTGCGCCACGTATTGACCGATCAGACCACCGCCGATGATCAGCAGAATGGACAGCAGCCAGAGGCCCGAACCCGGACCGACAAGCGTGGCGAAGACCGCCAGCGCCATACCAACGATACCATACCAGACCGCGCGCTTGGCGCTTTCCTGGTTCGAAAGGCCTCCGAGCGACAGGATGAAAAGGACAGCCGCAACAACGTAAGCGGCAGAAGTGAAGCCAATCATATGCCCGACCTCCTTAGGATTTCTGGAACATGGCGAGCATGCGCCGGGTTACGAGGAAGCCGCCGAAGATATTGATCCCGGCCATGAAAACGGACAGTGCCGCCAGCAGAATAACCAGGAACGACCCGGACCCAATCTGCATCAACGCCCCAACGATAATGATCGACGAGATCGCGTTGGTGATCGCCATCAGCGGTGTGTGCAAGCTGTGCGCAACGCCCCAGATCACCTGAAAGCCCACAAAGATCGCCAAAACAAAGACGATAAAGTGCTGCATGAAGCTTGCCGGAGCGATCAGCCCCACCAGCAACATCAGCGCGCCACCGACACCCAGCAGGGTGAACTGCTGTTTGGTCTGCGCCTTGAAGGCTGCAATTTCCTGCGCCTTTTTTTCTTCCGGGGTCAGTTCCTTGACCTCGGGTTTCTTTTGCGCCGCAATCGCCTGCACCTTGGGCGGTGGCGGCGGGAAGGTGATCTCACCCTCATGGGTCACGGTTGCACCGCGGATCACGTCATCTTCCATATCGTGATTGATCTGACCGTCCTTCTCGGGCGTCAGATCCGCCATCATATGACGGATGTTGGTCGCATACAGAGACGACGACTGCGCTGCCATCCGGCTGGGGAAGTCGGTATAGCCGATGATGGTCACGCCATTGTCGGTCACGATCTTCTCATCCGCGACGGTCAGCTTGCAGTTGCCGCCTTTTTCTGCCGCCAAATCCACGATGACCGAGCCCGGCTTCATCGCTTCGACCATATCCTTGGTCCAAAGCTCAGGCGCTTCGCGGTTCGGGATCAGCGCGGTGGTGATGACGATGTCCATTTCCGGAGCAAGCTCACGGAACTTGGCCAGCTGCGCTTCGCGGAACTCTTCCGACTGAACGCTGGCATAGCCGCCGGTGGCAGCACCGTCCTGCTGGTCTTCTTCAAAGTCCAGGTAGACAAACTCGGCCCCCATCGACTCGACCTGTTCGGCCACTTCGGGGCGCACGTCGAACGCATAGGTGATCGCGCCCAGCGACGTGGACGTCCCAATCGCCGCCAGACCGGCCACACCCGCGCCAACGATCAACACCTTGGCAGGCGGCACTTTACCGGCCGCCGTCACTTGACCGGTGAAGAAACGGCCAAAATTGTTACCCGCCTCGATTACCGCACGGTAACCGGCGATGTTCGCCATTGAGGACAAAGCGTCCATCTTTTGCGCACGGGAAATACGCGGAACCATCTCCATCGCAATTACATTCGCGCCTTTGGACTTGGCAGCCTCCATCCCCTCTTCGTTCCCTGCCGGGTTGAAGAAAGAGATCAGCGTCTTGCCTTTGGTCAGGCGCTTCAACTCAGTCTCATTCGGCTGGCGCACCTTGGCGACGATGTCCGCAGCTTTCCAAAGTGACGCCGCGGTTTTCATAACCTCGACACCGGCCTCTTTGTAAGCCGCATCAGAAAAGCCCGCCGCAGCACCGGCACCCTTTTCGATCAGGCAGTCATAGCCCAGTTTTTGCAGCTGGCGCGCCGAGTCCGGCGTCATCGCCACCCGGTTCTCACCGTCAAAAACTTCTTTTGGCGTTCCTATCTTCAACGGAGAGCCTCCTTTACTTTCGATATGTTCGCGCGAGTTCTTTGCATCTTTTGTTCAATCCCCACCTACATTGCGAAAGATTATTTCGCAACTGCAGCATTCGTTACGTTGTGTCATTGGCAGCACACCTTCAAATCCAACGCCGCGTCTTTTGCGCATAACGGGCGAAGTCAGCGCGAAATTTGCGGCGCAAGCGATCCTCTTCCGGCTCGATAAAGCGGCGTTCCAGGATCCAGACGAAAATCGGCACGAGAACCAGCGACAAGACCGCATCGAAGCGCAGGATCAAACCGGTCAGGATAAGAACGTCCCCCAGATAGATTGGGTTCCGGCTGCGTTTGAAAATTCCGCTTTGCACCATGCTGGATGGGGTCTGGTGTGGCATTACCGTCGTCTGATGGCGGCGGAATTCGACGACCGCCAGAACAGCCAAAAGAATACCGCCCCCGATTAGCACGCCGCTGGCAAGATCAGTCAACCACCCTTCAAGGGACAGTCCAAAGGACAGGTGTTGCGCTTGAAACCACGCGAGGCAAGCCGCCCCCAGCAACCAGATCGGAGGGATGTCGATTTTCTGCATTCGCGCTGATTACCTGTCGATATCTCTCAAAGAAAGTGTCGTTTTCGACAGTTTGTCTACCGCTTTCCGACCTTAAGATCAAAACATCAAAAGGTCGCGGCAATTTATTTCGAAGATATGCGTCGGTAGACAGCGCTTAGCGCATCCGATAGCCAACGGATATAACCAAAATAAACAACAGGGCCCAGCCGGAATGACCGACTTCAAAGCAACCAAAGCCATGTTCGAACTGCCCGAAGGCATTCTCTATCTTGACGGCAACTCTCTGGGTCCGTTGCCAAAGGCGGTTGATGCGCGTCTGCACCAGACGGCGACGCAGGAATGGGGGCAGATGCTGATTACCGGTTGGAACAAGGCCGGATGGATGGGATTGCCTACGGGTCTGGGGGATCGGATCGGATGCCTGATCGGGGCAGAGGCAGGCAGCGTTGTGGTGGGTGATACGCTGTCGATCAAAGTCTATCAGGCCGTTGCTTCGGCGTTGGAGCTGAACCCGAACCGCAAGGTTGTGCTGTCGGACAACGGCAATTTCCCATCCGATCTGTATATGGCGGACGGATTGCTGCGCTCGCTGGGCGCGGAGTACGAATTGCGCGTCGTCGCCCCGGAAGAGGTCGCCGAAAACATCACCGAAGAGGTCGCCGTTCTGATGCTGACCGAGGTCGACTATCGCACCGGCCGTATGCACGACATGAAGGCCCTGACCGAATTGGCCCATGCCAACGGTGTGGTAACGGTTTGGGATCTGGCCCATTCTGCCGGTGCAATTCCGGTCGATCTGGCCGGGTGCAATGCCGATTTCGCGGTCGGGTGCACATACAAATACCTCAACGGCGGCCCAGGTGCGCCCGCGTTCATCTACGTTGCTCCGCGCCTGTCCGACCGCGTCCGCCCGGCGCTTTCGGGATGGCTGGGGCACGAAGCACCCTTTGCCTTCGATCTCGACTATCGTCCCGGTTCGGGGATTGAGAGGATGCGGGTCGGCACCCCTCCAGTCTTGCAAATGGCCGCGCTGTCTGCGGCGATGGATGTATGGGACATGGCAGAGATGGTCGATGTCCGGGCGAAATCCATCGAACTGACTGAGTTGTTCATTGCAAAGGTCGAGGCCACCTGCCCCGGCCTAACCCTTGCCAGCCCACGCGATCCGGCGCGGCGCGGCAGTCAGGTTTCGTTCCACTTTGCCGAAGGCTACGCCGCCATGCAGGCGCTGATTGCGCACGGCGTAATCGGAGATTTCCGCGCACCGGACATCATGCGCTTTGGCTTCACGCCACTTTATGTTGACGAAAGCGACGTGGAACAGGCCGCAGAGATTCTGGCGGATATCATCACGAACGACCTGTGGGACCAACCCGAGTACAAAATCCGCCAGCGGGTTACCTGACCTCGAGCCCGGCGCCCAGCAATTCCGCCAATTGCGAGATGCGTGTTTCGAACTCATCAGCGTTGGTTGCAGTCATCTTTACGCCCATCAGGGTCGCAGTGATGGTCTTCGCCGTCTCGTCCGGGCCGTTGGGCAGACGAACGCGTCCCGCGCTTTCTTCACGGCGCAACCAGTCGGCATAAAGCGCGGTCATTTCCGCCTCACCCTCGGCCAGAATGTCCGAGGCGGTCGATTTGCTGGTATCCAGCATCTCGCGCCCGTGGGGAGAGGTCAGTATCTCAGCCAACCCCTTGATCTGGCCGTCAATCGCACGCGCCAAACGCTGGGACACGCTACCACTGCCCGACAAGGCCCGCGATACGTTTGCGGTCTTCTCGGCGTAGTGCGCGCGCGTCAGGCTGCGCACGATCGCCTCTTTATTCTTGTAGTGCAAATAAACGGCCGGGCGCGACATACCCGCCCCTTTGGCGATATCATCCATCGAGGTTTTGCGAAACCCATAGGCCGCAAATGCCTCAAGCGCCGACGCAAGAATGGCCTGTTGCCGCGGATCGTCCTGTTTTTCTGTCATGAAACCGATCTGACATTTTTCGTATAATTTGTCAATTGACACACTGACACTTTCAGGCAATTATGTCAGAAACCGCCACAGCTACGAGAGGTGTGCCATGGCAACCGCGCTGAAGATCAACGGCAAGCAACATCAGGTTGACCTGCCCGAAGACGTCCCCCTGCTTTGGGTCCTCCGGGATGAGGTCGGCCTGACCGGAACAAAATTCGGCTGCGGTGTGGCCGCCTGCGGCGCGTGCACCGTGCATATCGATGGTGAGGCCGTGCGATCGTGCCAGGTGTCGCTTTCGGATGTCTGGGGCGATGTGACTACGATCGAAGGCATCGGTTCGCCCGAAGCGATGGCCGTGATCCAGCAGGCCTGGGTGGATCATCAGGTAGCACAATGTGGTTATTGCCAGTCCGGTCAGATCATGCAGGCGGCGGCTTTGTTGGCCGAAAACCCCGCTCCAACGGATGCGGACATAGACGACGCGATGCAGGGCAACCTGTGCCGCTGTGGCACCTATCCCCGCATCCGCGCCGCGATCCAAGACGCCGCTGGCAAGTTGCAGGAGGCTTAAGAGATGGGAAAAGTTGGGAAAATTCTGCGCCGCACCTTCCTGATTGGCTCGGCTGCCATCGTCGGCGGTGTGGCCTTTGGGGGTTACTACGTTACCCGTCCCGCCCCGAACCCGCTGAAACCCGGCGAGGGAGAGGCTGCGCTGAACCCATTCATTCTGATCGACCAGAATGGCGTGACCCTGTTCGCCCCGCGTGCCGAAATGGGACAGGGCATTAAGACGACCTGGGCTGCTTTGATCGCCGAGGAGTTGGACGTCGATCTTGACCAGATCAACGTGCTGCATGGCCCTGCTGCGGCGGCGTATTACAATTCCGCATTGGTTGGCGAAGGACTGCCGAACAAGGGCTACGACATCTCGAACTTCCAGCACAATCTGGGTGAGGCGCTGGGTGTCCTCGGCAAAGCGCTGAGCCTTCAGGTCACCGGTGGCTCGACCTCGATGAAAGACGGGTTCGAGCGGATGCGGCAGGCCGGCGCGTCGGCCCGCGAGACACTGAAACGGGCAGCTGCCGACCGTCTGGAGGTTAACCCGTCGCAACTACAGACGGCCTCTGGGCACGTCATCGCGCCCAATGGCGACAAGATCGCCTATACCGACCTCGCGATGGATGCGGCCGGTCTTGAGCCGGTCGAGGTGCCTCTGCGTGACCCGTCCGAATGGCGGTATCTGGGCCAGACCCAACCGCGTCTGGACATGGTTGGCAAAGCGACGGGTACTGCTGAATTCGGCGTCGATGTCCGCCTGCCCGGTATGAAATTTGCAGCCGTGCGCATGAACCCCAAGCTGGGCGGCGCGATGAACGGCTATGACGACAGCGCCGCAAAAGACATGCCGGGCGTCGAACAGATCGTCGATCTGGGCACTGGCGTTGCGGTCATCGCCAACAACACATGGCTCGCCAATCAAGCGGTTGAGGCGATCGACGTTGATTGGGGGGATGCCCCCTACCCGCCGGAAACCGACGGCATCTTCGCCAAGATCGCCGAGGCGTTTGACGATTCCCCAAACTCGACCATGCGCGACGACGGCGACGTCAGCGTCACGCCCGAGGGCGCGACCGAAATCACCGCCGAATACCGCCTGCCCTATCTGGCGCACGCTACGATGGAGCCGATGAACGCCACCGCGCTTTTCACCGGAGACGCGCTGGAACTGTGGTGCGGCAATCAAGCGCCCACTCTGATCCAATTCCGCGTCGCCAATACCGCCGGTCTGGATACGGATGCGGTGCAGATCCACACCACCTATCTGGGCGGTGGGTTTGGTCGTCGTGGGGAACTGGATTTCGGCGAGATCGCCACCAAGGTCGCCATGGCGATGCCCGGCACTCCGGTCCAGACGACCTGGAGCCGCGAAGAAGACATGCGCCACGACTACTACCGCCCTGGCGCAATCGCTCGACTGCGCGGTGCTGTGAAGGATGGCAAAGCGGTGCTGATCGACGGCGCGGTTGCCTCGCAATCCTGTACGCAGCAAGCGGTTGAGCGCTATACCGGAATGCCCGGTGCGGGCCCTGACAAAGTTCTGGTCGAGGGCTTCTTCAACCAACCTTATGCGGTTCCGAACTACCGGATGAGCGGCCATATCGCGAAGCTCGACGTGCCTGTTGGCTTCTGGCGCTCGGTCGGCAATAGCCATAACGGCTTTTTCCATGAGACCTTCATGGACGAGATGGCCCACGCCGCAGGCCGCGACCCGCTGGAGTTCCGGCTGGAGTTGATGAAGACCGAGCACGCCCCTTCGGCAGGTTGCCTTGAGGCCGTGAAAGAGATGTCGGGCTGGACGGGTCAAACTCCGGCTGGCGTCGGTCGAGGTGTCGCCTTTACCTACAGCTTCGGCACTCCGGTCGCGCAGGTGATCGAGGTGGTCGACGAAGACGGCACGATCCGCATCAACAAGGCGTGGATCGCTTGTGACATGGGTCTCGCGTTGGATCCAGAAAACGTCAAGGCGCAGATGTTCGGCGGGATGATGTATGGCCTGAGCGCCGCTTGCCACGGCGAGATCACCTTTGCCGAGGGCGAAGTCGAGCAGTTCAACTTCCCCGACTATGACGCACTTCGCATGCACACGGCTCCGCAGGTCGAAGTGCGCGTTCTCGAGACCAACCGCCATATGGGCGGCGCAGGTGAGCCCGGTACACCCCCCTCGATGCCGGCCTTAGGTAATGCGCTGTTTGATCTGACCGGAGAACGCGCGCGAACCCTGCCGCTGATCAATCAGTTCGACCTACTGATTTGATCGCGACGCACCGGTCCGGCATCCCCTCCCGGCCGGTCCGGTGCCAAAACTTAAGCTGTCTGTTGCAGGAACCGCGTGCTTGATCCTGCGGACCAGGCTTTGACGGCCGCGCCAAACGCCTCAAACAACGGGCGCGAGACCGGGTCATTTGCAGCATCCCATTCCGGGTGCCATTGGACCGAGAGGGTGAAGCCCGGCGCATCTTTGACATAAATCGCCTCGGGCGTGCCATCCGGTGCAAGGCCGTCGATCACAACGTTCTGACCTACGGCCTTGATCCCCTGACCGTGCAGCGTATTGGTCATCACTTCGCGCGCGCCGAACAGCCGGTGGAACACGCCGCCTTCGTTCAGAGTTACGACGTGGCGAAGGGCAAACTTCTCCTCAAGCGTTCCATCCGGAGGCATCCGGTGGTTCTGCCGCCCCGGAAGGTCGCGGATCTCGGGATACAGCGTCCCACCCATCGCCACGTTAACCTCCTGAAACCCCCGGCAAATTCCAAAAAACGGCTGGCCCCGCTCAACACAGGCACGCACCAGCGGCAAGGTGATCGCATCGCGCGCCCGGTCGAAATCGCCATGCGCTTCAGTCGGCGGCTCACCGTATTCCTCGGGGTGAACATTCGGTCGACCGCCCGTCAGAAGAAACCCGTCGCAGGCGTCCAGCAACTCCTCGACCGAGACGTATCGTGGATCAGCCGGGATCAGCAGTGGCAAACACCCTGAAACATTCGCAACGGCATCCGAGTTCATCGTGCCACCGGCATGCGTCGGGTAGTTGTCATTCATCAAGTAAGAGTTGCCGATGATACCGACGACGGGTCGAGACATTCTGCTTTCCTAATTTGTTTCCAAAACTTGAGGAAAAGCTATCGGCAGGGACAACAGCGCGCAATAGCACAGGCCCTGTGTGTCAGCGCAAGTACCTGTTCAATGTCGCACATCTATGCATCCGACGGGACAGTGCCACAATCGGGCTCCCATTGCCCGCTAAACGTGCAATACAAAAACCCAAGTTGAGTAAGAGAGCCAGCGCAGGCTCTCCCCTTCTTCAAGGAAATCAGCTTTCGCCAACAAGGTTCGCGGCTTCGATCCCTGCCATCGCAGCAAGCACGTCATTGTCCGAAGTGTCGCCTGTCACGCCAACGGCACCGATCACGGCCCCTTTCTTGTCGCGCAGCAGCACACCGCCCGGCACCGGAACCACCTGCCCGCCATAGACGCCATTCACCGCCGCCATAAAATAGGCCTGCGCTTCGGCCCGCTGCATCTGCGCCGTCCCGGCCATTCCCAACATGACCGAGCCGTAGGCCTTGCCCTGCGCAATTCCGAACCGACCTGGGGCCGCGCCATCTTCGCGCTCGAACGCAATGACATGACCGCCCGCATCCAGCACAACGACCGAAAGCGGTTTCAACTCCAACCGACGCCCCTCTTCCAGAGCTCTACGAATGATGGTGCGCGCCTTGCGCAAGGAAATTGCCATGCCTGATCCCTTTCATCTGGCTAAAAAAATCCTCGGGGGAGTCGCGCCTCTGGCGCGATGCGGGCAGACAGCCCCCTCGGTCCCGTCCTATCCACTTAACCCAAGCTGGCTTTCAACTCCAAACGGCGGGCATGCAGGACCGGCTCAGTATAGCCCGACGGTTGCACACGCCCCTTGAACACCAGATCGCAGGCCGCTTGGAAGGCAATGCCATCAAAACCGGGCGCCATCGGATGATAGGCTGCGTCTCCTTCGTTCTGACGGTCCACAACAGCGGCCATCTTCTGCATCGCCGCCATCACCTGTTCTTCGCTGATAACACCGTGGTGCAACCAGTTTGCCAGCGCTTGGCTGGAAATCCGACAGGTCGCGCGGTCTTCCATCAAACCAATGTCGTTGAGGTCCGGCACTTTCGAGCATCCAACACCCTGATCGACCCAGCGCACGACGTAGCCCAGAATACCCTGCGCGTTGTTCTCGATCTCTCGGGTGATCTCATCATCGCTGAGGTTGCGGCCAGCCAGCAGCGGAACGGTCAGCAAATCCTCCAACGTTCCGCGCGCGCCTCCGGCAGCCAGCTCGTCCTGACGGGCCAGAACGTCGACCTTATGATAGTGCGTAGCATGCAAAGTCGCAGCGGTTGGCGAGGGAACCCATGCGCAGGTGGCACCGGATTGCGGATGGCCGATCTTTGCCTCCAGCATATCGCGCATGCGATCGGGCATCGCCCACATGCCTTTGCCTATCTGCGCCTTGCCTTTCAGGCCGCAGGCCAGACCGATATCGACGTTGCGATCCTCGTAGGACGCAATCCACGGTGTGTTCTTGATATCGCCCTTGGGCAACATCGGGCCTGCCTCCATCGAGGTGTGAATCTCATCCCCGGTCCGGTCAAGGAAACCCGTGTTGATGAAGGCCACGCGCGATTTCGCTGCCCGGATACATTCCTTGAGGTTGGCCGAGGTGCGCCGTTCCTCATCCATGATACCCAGCTTCACGGTGTTGCGCGGCAAGCCCAGGATGTCTTCGACCATATCGAAAATCTCGACCGAGAAGGCGACCTCTTCGGGTCCATGCATTTTGGGCTTCACCACGTAAACCGACCCGGTGACCGAGTTGCCGCCGTCGCGCGCCAGATCATGCATGGCAATCAACGTGGTGCAAAGAGCGTCCATGAGGCCCTCGCCGATCTCGTTGTCTTCGGCATCCAGCACGGCCGGGTTGGTCATCAAATGACCCACATTGCGCACCAGCATCAGGGAGCGGCCTTTCACACGCGCATCAGCACCGTTCACGTCTGTGAAGTCCAGATCAGCCGCCAACCGGCGGGTAAATGTCTTGCCGGATTTGCTAACCTCTTCGGTCAGGTCACCCTTCATCAGACCCAGCCAGTTGCCATAGGCAACAACCTTGTCAGCGGCGTCCACGCAGGCCACGGAGTCCTCGCAATCCATGATCGTCGACAACGCGGACTCGAGCCGCAAGTCCGAGATGTTGGCCGGATCAGCAGCGCCAATCGCGCTGATTGGGTCGATCATGATCTGAATGTGAAGACCGTTGTTTTTCAACAGGATGAACTCGGGCTTTTCAGCGCCGCCGCCATGGCCCACAAAGCTGGAGGCGTCCTCCAGAGCAGGAACCAAAGCGCCTGCCTCAACGCTCAGCTTCGTGACATCAGCCCAGGATCCGCTGGCCAATGGCACAGCATCGTCGAGAAACGCTTTGGCCCATGCAATGACACGCGCGCCGCGGGCGGCATCGTAGCCGCCGCCCGCAGGCAAATCGCCCATCGCATCCGTGCCATAGAGCGCATCATACAAGCTGCCCCATCGGGCATTCGCGGCATTCAGAGCAAAGCGCGCATTGGTGATTGGCACAACCAGCTGAGGGCCGGGCGTTGCGGCGATCTCGGGGTCGACATTGGCGGTTTCGATCTGGAAGTCTTCACCATCTTCTACCAGGTACCCGATCTCGTGCAGGAACGCCTGATAAGCCTCGGCGTCGTGGTCCTGACCTTTGCGATCCAGGTGCCATGCATCCAATTGGTCCTGAATCTCTTTGCGTTTGGCGAGTAAGGCGCGGTTCCTGGGGCCTAATTCGGATACCATGCGCGACAGGCCATTCCAGAAGGTCTCGGCGGTGACACCGGTGCCGGGCAAAGCCTGACCTTCGATGAATGCGACCAGAACCGGATCGACCTGAAGTCCGCTGCGTGTCTGTCTGCTGGCCATTTTCTTCCTCTCCCACGAATGTACGCCACTGTATGCCGTCAGCATTTAGAGCGAAAGTTTCCGATAGGCAACGTATGCCGCTACGTTCTGGTAAGAAAATCTTACCAAAATGCGAAATCAACGCCGCAAACAGCGGATACAGGCGGCTTGCAGCCCTGCCGCGATGCCCCTAACGTCGCCCTCGACCCAACCTTTGCGAGGCCCCCGATGCGCGACGCCGCCCCCACCACGATCTATCTGAAAGACTACACCCCCTTCGGGTATCTGGTGGACAATGTGCATCTGACATTTGATCTCGCAGCAAATGCCACCCGCGTCACATCCCACATCGCCTTTCGTCCGAACCCTGAGGCCAGCGATCGCACCTTTTTCCTGCATGGCGAGCAACTGAAGTTGATCCGCGCATCTATCGACGGTGCCGAAGTGTCCCCGACCCTCACGCCTGAGGGGCTGACGGTTGCCGCCCCCGACGCCCCCTTTGTCTGGGAGGCGGAAGTCGAGATCGACCCCGGCAATAACACCGCGCTTGAAGGGCTCTATATGTCGAACGGCATGTATTGCACCCAGTGCGAGGCCGAGGGATTCCGCAAGATCACCTACTACCCGGACCGCCCCGATGTGATGTCGACCTTCACGGTGCGCATCAATGGCGACCTTCCGGTGCTGCTGTCCAACGGCAACCCGTCCGGCAAAGGCGAAGGCTGGGCCGAATGGACGGATCCATGGCCCAAACCCGCCTACCTGTTTGCTCTGGTCGCTGGCGACCTGATCGCGCATCCGGGCCAGTTCACCACCATGTCGGGCCGCGAGGTAGAGCTGAACCTCTGGGTGCGCCCCGGTGACGAAGGCAAATGTGCCTTCGGGATGGAGGCGCTCAAGAAGTCCATGAAATGGGATGAGAACGTTTACGGCCGCGAATACGATCTGGACGTGTTCAACATCGTCGCCGTGGACGATTTCAACATGGGCGCGATGGAGAATAAGGGGCTGAACATCTTCAACTCTTCGGCCGTTCTGGCCAGTCCGGAAACCTCGACCGACGTAAATTTCGAACGGATCGAGGCGATCATCGCACATGAGTATTTCCACAACTGGACCGGCAACCGCATAACCTGCCGCGACTGGTTCCAGCTGTGCCTCAAAGAGGGGCTGACCGTTTTCCGCGATGCGCAGTTCACCTCGGATATGCGCTCGGCACCGGTCAAGCGCATCCACGACGCCATCGACCTGCGCGCACGGCAGTTCCCCGAGGACAATGGTCCGCTGTCACACCCCGTCCGGCCCGAGAGTTTTCAGGAAATCAACAACTTCTACACCTCAACCGTCTATGAGAAAGGTGCCGAGGTCATCGGCATGCTGAAACGCTTGGTCGGGGATGAGGCCTATGGAAAGGCGCTGGATCTGTATTTCGATCGCCATGACGGGCAAGCCTGTACGATCGAGGATTGGCTTCAAGTCTTTGAGGACACAACAGGCCGCGACCTGAGCCAGTTCAAACGCTGGTACAGCCAGTCCGGCACCCCGCGCGTATCCGTGGCGGAGGAATGGGCGGATGGTACCTACACGCTGACGCTGAGCCAACGCACCGACCCGACTCCGGGACAAGAGGATAAGCAGCCTCAGGTCATTCCCGTCGCTGTCGGCTTGCTGGGCCCGAACGGCGACGAGGTTCACGCAACCCAAGTGCTGGAGCTGACCGAGGCCGAGCAGAGCTTTTCCTTCACCGGGCTTGCGGCCAAACCCGTGCCCTCAATCCTACGCGATTTCTCGGCCCCTGTGATCCTTGAACATGACACTTCGAATGCTGAGCGCGCCTTTCTGCTGGCCCATGACACCGATCCGTTCAACCGCTGGCAGGCCGGGCGCTCGCTGGCCGAGGACAGTCTGCTGCGCATGATCACCGAAGAGGCGACGCCGGATTCCGACTATCTGGATGGCCTGCTGGCTGTGCTGCGCGATGAAACACTGGACCCGGCCTATCGGGCCTTGATGCTGGGCCTTCCGACCCAATCCGAACTGGCCGCCGCCCTGCATGACAAGGGCGTCACACCCGACCCGATGGCCATCTGGACCGCTGTCGAGACTCTCCGTCAAGCCACTGCGCAACACGTACAGGATCTTCTGCCCAAGCTGCACAGCGAAACACTTGTGGACGCGCAATACCAACCGGATGCGGCGCAATCCGGCAAACGTGCACTGGGCGGAGCGGCGCTTGCTCTTACCTCTCGTCTCGACGGCGGCAGCAAGGCAGCAGACGCGTACCAAACTGCCGACAATATGACACTGCAACTGACCGCCCTGTCCTGCGTGCTGCGCGCGGGCAAAGGTGAGGCGGAACTGAGCGCGTTCTATAACCAGTGGAAACATGACCGGCTGGTGGTCGACAAATGGTTTGGTCTGCAGGTCTCGATGGCCGCCCCTCAGAGAACAGTAGAGGCCGCGCGGACCCTGACAGAGCATCCCGATTTCAATTGGAAAAACCCCAACCGATTCCGCGCCTTGATGGGATCGCTGGCCATGAATCACGCGGGTTTCCATCAGGCAGACGGAGCGGGCTATGCCCTGCTTGCCGACTGGCTGATCCGGTTGGACCCGGTGAACCCGCAGACCACGGCGCGTATGTGTTCAGCGTTCCAGACGTGGAAACGATATGACGCCGACCGTCAGGCGCTGATGCGCGCGCAGCTGCAACGGATCGCCGACACGCCCGACCTGTCACGCGACACGACCGAGATGGTCTCGCGCATCCTCGGCGCATGACCTCGTTCAGCTTTACACGGCAAAACCGGAACCCACGTGTGGTGATCTTGCTGATCTGCATCTACGCGGTGCTGATCGGCCTGATCATTTTCCTGAACGCGGCCTGGTGGTTGATGGCGTTGCTCGCGCTGGCAACACTCCCGGCCGTCTGGGATATCGTAAAAGACACCAGCGCCGGGGTCGAACTGACCGGCGAGAAACTGCGCTGGTTCACCGGTCAACGCAGCGGCGGACTGGACCTGTCCGAGGTTGACCGGTTCCGATTTGACACCCGCTGGGATTTCTCGGTCCGCGTCTCGGCAGTGCTGAAATCAGACAAGCGCCTCCGCCTGCCGGATGAGTCGCTGCCCCCACACAAAGAGTTCGAAGACGTGTTGCAGCAGGCGGGATTTACCGTTGAGCGTCATCATTTTAGGGTTTTTTGAAACAATCCCAGGACCATAGGCTAATTGACCACACCTCGGACTAACGTGCGCAACGACTCCTTGAAATAGACACAGTTTTTGGCAAACTGAACGCGTTACACGTTTGTTACAGTTCGAGTTTTGCCATGTTTCGGTCTTTCAGGGCGGCTGCCGCCCGTATTTTCGGCTCTTCCAGTCCCACCTCTACGCCTTTGCCCGCGTCTGTTGCGGATGCAACCGCGTGGCTTGTCGCCTCGGGGCAGTTGAACATCCCTATCGCGGAAACAGATGACACCGCCGGTCATCAGGTTATTGAACGCGGACGCCATCTGGCGCGTCAGGATATGTGGGTCGAACTCTCAAAAGACATGCGGGCCGCGGATGAAGCACGTGAAACCACGCCCTGCGGTCAGCCGGTTGCCGACCTGTTGGGTTTCGGGGCCCGGGCAGATGTTGTGCTGGCGGCGGAACATGCCTTGTCGGATGGCAGAACTCAGTCAGACTATGACTTTCTGGCAGGCATCTCTGAACTGGAGGGTGAAATTCAGAACCACCCCGGTGACCCGATGATCGCCCTTGTGGTGGCATTGGCTCATATTGATTTGGCTTGGGCATGGCGCGGGACAGCAGACCCCAAAGACCTACCCGCACTGCATCAATCTCGTTGCGCCGCGCATTTCGACCGCGCTGCCGATTTGCTGAAGGACTGCCGCTCTGCCATGCCGAACAGCCCAGCGATTGCCGCTGCGGATTGTGCCCTTTTGGCGGGCCATGTCAGCCCACGCACCCGTGTGGCAGACAAATACGAAGAGCTGATCACGCTTGACCCGCAAAACCATCGCCACATGCGCGCCATGGGCAGCCATCTGTTGCCACGCAGGTTTGGAACCTACGACCAGCTGGAAGTTCAGGCCCTACGCAACGCCGCGCGCACTCAAAAAACATGGGGCGCAGGTGGCTATACCTGGGTTCAGTTCGATGCCATTGCACTGGATGACGAAGCCTGCGCGCGTGTGGACGTCGAGTATTTTCTGGAAGGCTTACATGACATCGTCGAACGCCGCCCCGACCAGCAAACGATCAACCTGTTAGCGGCCTATTGCTCGGTCACGTTGCAGAACGGGATGAGCCGCAACCCAAAGGCCGACATCGCCCGCAAACAGATTTGCGAGGCTGCAAACTGGCTGATCCGCGATCACCTGACCGAGCTGCACCCCCTGATCTGGGCCCATGCGGCGAACGGGTTCAGCAACAGCCTGCGCGTCAACTCGACCGAGCGCTTCGCCGCACGTGGCCGCCGGGATGCTCTGCGCGCGATCGCTGATCAACTGCGCGAAGAACTGCGCAATGGTCAAAGCGTGACCTTCACGCCTACAGGGTTGCAAGTCTCAGGGAACTAACCCCTTGCCCCTTTGGCGCGCCGGGCCTAATACGCAAGCCTAGACTTCTGCGGAAATTAGAGGCGCGACATGCTCGACCTGACATACGAAATGCCGAAAATCAAAACCATTGCCGGGGCCAAGCACGATTGGGAACTGGTGATCGGGATGGAGGTGCACGCTCAGGTCTCATCCAATGCCAAGTTGTTTTCCGGCGCGTCGACCCAATTTGGGGCCGAGCCGAACTCGAACGTGGCCTTCGTGGACGCGGCGATGCCTGGCATGCTGCCTGTGATCAACGAATATTGCGTGGAACAGGCCGTGCGCACGGGTCTGGGCCTGAAGGCGGATATCAACCTGAAATCGGCTTTTGACCGCAAGAACTATTTCTACCCTGACCTACCGCAGGGCTATCAGATCTCGCAGCTTTATCACCCCATAGTGGGCGAAGGCGAAGTGCTGGTTGAGATGGGCGACGGCACCGCGCGCATGGTTCGCATCGAACGTATTCACATGGAGCAGGACGCGGGCAAGTCGATCCATGACATGGACCCGCATATGTCCTTCGTCGACCTGAACCGGACCGGCGTCTGCCTGATGGAGATCGTCAGCCGCCCCGACATCCGTGGCCCCGAAGAAGCTGCCGCCTATATCGGCAAGCTGCGCCAGATCATGCGCTATCTGGGCACCTGTGATGGCAACATGCAGAACGGCAACCTACGGGCGGACGTGAACGTCTCGATCTGTTTGCCGGGCGCGTATGAGAAGTATCAGGAAACGCAGGACTTCTCGCATCTGGGCACCCGCTGCGAGATCAAGAACATGAACTCGATGCGCTTTATTCAGCAGGCGATTGAGGTCGAAGCCCGCCGTCAGATCGCCATCGTCGAAGCTGGTGGCAAGGTCGATCAGGAAACCCGCCTGTACGATCCTGACAAGGGTGAGACCCGCTCGATGCGGTCCAAGGAAGAAGCGCATGACTACCGCTATTTCCCGGACCCCGACCTGCTGCCTTTGGAGATCGAACAGGCATGGGTCGACGACATCGCCGCCAATCTGCCTGAGCTGCCCGACGAGAAAAAAGCGCGGTTCATCGAAGCGTTCGGCCTGACCGACTATGACGCCTCAGTCCTGACCGCAGAGGTCGAAAGCGCCGCCTATTTCGAAGAGGTCGCAAAAGGCCGCAACGGCAAACTGGCCGCGAACTGGGTCATAAACGAGCTGTTTGGTCGCCTGAAGAAAGAAGACCACGACATCACCGACTCGCCTGTATCTCCGGCGCAGTTGGGTGGGATCATCGACCTGATTTCCTCGGATGCCATCTCAGGAAAAATTGCCAAGGACCTGTTCGAAATCGTCTACACCGAAGGCGGTGACCCGGCGCAGATCGTTGAAGAGCGCGGTATGAAGCAGGTCACCGACACGGGTGCCATCGAGGCCGCTTTGGACGAGATCATCTCTGCCAACCCGGCGCAGGTTGAAAAGGCCAAGGTGAACCCGAAGCTGGCAGGCTGGTTTGTCGGTCAAGTGATGAAAGCCACCGGCGGCAAAGCCAACCCCAAGGCCGTGAACGAGCTGGTTGCCCAAAAGCTGGGTTCGTAAGCCCGTTTTCACAGTTAAGCGACGGAGTCAGGCCACCCGCTTGACTCCGTTTTCTTTTACGCCCTTTCTTCCGCGCAGGAGAGGTGCCATGACCAGAAAATTCGATCAGGAACTTGAAGACCGGCTGATGCGCTACGCGGCCATCGACAGCCAAAGCGACGAGACATCGCCTTCGACCCCGAGTACGCCCATTCAGTTCGACATGCTGAACCTATTGCAGCAGGAGCTGACGGAAATCGGCGCGCAGGATGTCGAGATGACCGGCGACAGCGTCGTTGTGGCGACCATTCCTGGCACCGCCGAGGGGCCGACCGTGGGGTTCCTCGCCCATGTCGATACCGCCCCGCAATTCAACGCAACGGGCGTCAAACCGCGCGTCATCAAAGGCTACAATGGCGGTGAGATCACCTTTCCCGATGATCCCGATCTGGTTCTGTCCCCGGACGAATACCCTTATCTGGCCGAAAAGATCGGCCATGATCTGATCACCGCTTCGGGCACCACCCTATTGGGCGCTGATGACAAGGCCGGCGTTTCCATCCTGATGACCATGGCGCGGCACCTGATCGAAAATCCAGACATTCCACACGGGCCCATCCGCATTGCCTTCACCCCGGACGAAGAAATCGGACGCGGCGTGACCGAACAATTGCCCAAGGACCTCAAGGCCGATTTCGCCTATACGCTGGACGGGCAGGAAGTGGGCGAGATCGAATATGAAAGCTTCTCCGCCGACCGTGCGGCGATCAAGGTCACCGGCGTGTCGATCCATCCCGGTCTGGCCAAGGAAAAGATGGTCAATGCCACCCATCTGGCCGCAAAGATCGTGCAGACCCTGCCGCAGGCCACACTGACCCCCGAAGTCACCGATGGGCGCGAAGGGTTCATCCATGTCACCGACATGAATGGCGGCTCGTCCGAGATGGAGATCAAGCTGATCCTGCGGGATTTCGAGATGGAAGGGCTTGAGGCCCAGCGCGATCTGGTGCGCAAGGTCTGCGACGCCGTTCAGGCCTCCGAGCCGCGCGCGACCATCACCTGCGACATCAGCCATCAATACCGCAACATGCGCTATTGGCTCGAGAATGACATGACCCCCGTCGATCTGGCGCGCGAAGCCTGTCAGGAACTGGGGATCGAGCCGCTCTCGGTTCCGATCCGCGGCGGCACCGACGGCTCTCGCCTGACCGAATTCGGCACACCCTGCCCCAACCTGTTCACCGGCATGCAGTGCATTCACGGACCACTGGAGTGGATTTCGGTGCAGGACATGGCACTGGCGACCGAGCTTTGCCTCTCGGTTGTGACCAAGGCGGCGCAGAGAACCGGCTGATTTGCGCCACTCGCGCAACGTCTCTTTCACCCGGCGACTTGCGTGATAAGTTGACGGCCAAAGGTACAAGGGAACAGTCGATGCCGCGCTACGAATACAAAGTCATTCCGGCCCCGCAAAAGGGCGCGAAGGCCAAGGGCGTCAAAACGCCCGAAGGCCGCTTTGCCACCTCGGTCGAGCAGGTGCTGAACGAGATGGGCCAACAGGGATGGGAATACCAGCGCGCCGAGTTGCTGCCCAGCGAGGAACGCTCAGGCCTGACTGGATCAACCACGAACTGGCGCAACGTGCTGGTGTTTCGGCGGGTGATTGAGGCCGAGGCCACCGAGGTAGTGGCCCCCGTGGCCCCAAAAGTTGACGATGTAGCCCAAGCTCAACCCATTCCCGGACCGCAGGATGTCAAAGCGCCCGAGGCGATTGCAGAAGACGCAAATGAGCCGCCGCTTACTTTGAAACCGGAACAGGATGTCGAAACGTCCAAGTCTTCCGACTGATCGGAAATCTGCGGTGGCCGGGATTGAGCCTCACCGCCCCTCTAGCTACGCAGGCTATTTGGCGTTGCACCTGTCCGGCAAAACCAGTGAGGCAAGGCTTTCAATAAACATGGGTTTTTTGGACGATGCATGTTTTGAGCAGATCGGGGCCAGCCAGAGCTTTTTGTCGGTTCGTGCGTCAACCGATTTAACCAAGTACGCCTCTTTTGTGGGCTTGCCACAAGGGGTGATGGCACACCTTTCGCGCTTGGATTTGGCGTTGAGCTGATAGTGCTCCAGAGCATCTTTGCATTTGCACTTTGGCTTGGGCGCTTTCTTTACAACTTTGATTTCAAAATTGTCATTGCGATTCGACGTCTTGGTTGTCTTGCCACACTTTCTTTGTGCTTTCTCAGCGATCAATTCGCATCTCGCACTGATATAGAACGGGTTTTTATGGCTAGGGTTGTTGTGCTTGGCACATAACGGGATCAACCAGGATTTCGGAAACTTCCGGCCTTTGTCTATTTCATAGAACTTGATATGCGCCCCATGAACTGCGTCGGCACTACACCCCAGATAGACGCATCTCGACCGGCTGGATTTTGAGTTGTTCTGCCAATGCGCCAACCAGCTGTCGCAGCACTGGCACTTTCGAACACCCGATCCGTCCTCGTTCAGAACGGGATGCCGGTCTTCCATATATTTCTGTTTTCCGTCGACTCCGAACTTGGAGGTCTTGTCAAATTTGGGCATTCACAACCCCTGAAACCAATGCATGGCGCGGCAGGCAAATCACCGCCCGCGCCCCAAAAACCGTAATCAGGTTAGCATATTTTCAGAAATGCGAGAACCTACAGGTACTGATCCATCCCAAACTGTCAACAAGACCCATTCAAACCCCAATATCCAACGCCAAGGCATGGATACGCGGCACAACGTCGCCCAGCGCTTTGTGAACCGCACGATGTCGAGCCACACGAGATTGGCCCTCGAATGCAGCGGCGCGGATGCGGACGTTGAAATGGCTCTCGCCACCTTCCTGAAACCCGGCATGGCCTCGGTGACTTTCACTGTCATCCACAACCTCAAGCTCGCGCGGATCAAAGGCTGCCTGCAGTCGGGTTCGGATTTCTTTGCTCACGGTCATTTTTACGCTCAGCGGCAAAAAACTTGCCGCCCCCCTCTTCTACTTTCGGCTGCTTAGACTAAACTGCTGCCTCCGAGTCGAGAAGATGCGTTCTTAAGGATCACAGCATGACGAAATCAGACCCTTTCGGATTCGATATGTCCGTCTCCAGCGCCAAGAAAAAGAACCCGCGCGGGCGTCGGGGTATGTCAGGCGCATCTGAAACCTCGGTGCGAATCTGTGATCATCCGGGCTGTGAAGAGGCGGGCAAGTATCGCGCGCCCAAGGCCCCGGACGTTCTGGATGACTTCTTCTGGTTCTGCCAGCAGCATGTGCGCGAGTACAATCAGAAGTGGAACTTCTTCGACGGTACGACCGAGGCTGAGCTGAACGCACAACGCACCAAGGACAAAGTCTGGGAGCGTGAAACCAAGCCCATGGGCGACCCCGAAGCACGTGCTTGGGCGCGTCTTGGCATCGAAGATCCGCATCAGGTTCTGGGGGCAAATAGCACCCAGAACAAAGGCCGCACCTCGGGTGGCGGTGGCCGTCGCCTGCCCCCCACAGAACGCCGTGCCATCGAGATTCTGGAGGCCAATGACAGCTGGTCCAAGGCCGAGGTTCGCAAGGCCTACAAGAAGCTGATCAAGGTTTTGCACCCGGACATGAACGGCGGCGACCGTTCTCAGGAAGAACAACTGCAAGAGGTCGTCTGGGCCTGGGATCAGATCAAGGACAGCCGGAACTTCAAGTAGGCTGCTCTTACCCTGGCAACAAATCCCGCAATACTTCTGCTTCGGGTCGCTTCAGACAACGCAAGTGTGTGCGCTGTCGCTGCACTGAAGCCGGATTACTAAGCTCGGGAAACAAGGCACGCAATTCCTCGACATCTTCGCGTTGGAATGATTTCAACGCAAGATCACCGAGAAACAAGCTTTCGCTTTGCAAACCATGTGACGATAGGACCACATGTCGACTACAGGCAATGTGGAAATAAGTTACAGGTGCCACAGGCGGCATTTGACGGATCAAACCATCGTTCACCAAGTGTATTGCGGCACAAAAAACCCGAGGCTCGCCAAAAAGAAGCTCGGCCCGCCAACCTTCCAGCACAATCCGATGCTGGGGGGAAACAAATAAGTCTTGGCTGGGCAGGTCATCGCCCAAAGCGCCGCGCTGAATCCGGACGGGCCTGAACTTTGGATTTTTGCACAACGCGTTCGCGCTGAGAGTTCTTTTGCCTATCCAGATGATCGGCAGTGTTTGCCCGCCTGCCACACAGACCCGATCCCCAGCCATCAAAGAGTCTACAGGGCGTGGCCCGCTTTCTGTGTCAATCAGCGTTCCAGCTACAAAACAAGGCGGGTTGACCGGGTCGAGGTCACTCACGGTGATCTCCCAATTCCCGGTGCTGAGAGACCCGGTCGGATCGACACTATTGAAAGCGTAAATCTGCCCACCTACTTGGATAAAATCCGCGGTTTCACTGGTCCCGCGATAGTTCCCCTGACCGAGATAGGTGTAAGGCACGAAGGTCGTGCCGCCATCGAAAGAAACCGTTTGCCCTGAGATAATCGCAGGTGTCGTTGACCCCTGAACTATGAGGTTACCAGTGCCGCCGGTCTCGTTCACCGAGTAGAGGGTCGCGTCAAAAGGCATTCACTGCACCTTGCCGGTCGCCAACAGGTAACAATTGAAGCCGCCCTGATTTAACAGAGGATATCGCGAACACCTTAACCCCCTACATATAGCCCATTACACATGCGGACTTTGCTCATTTTACCCTTCAAATAGGCCCATTCAAAGAAATATTTAATTTCTTGAATTTAAATCCTTATCCGTCTCGGAGTGAGGCGTCCTCTAAACGATGATTGAATGAACGGACTCTCAAACTTGTCGTTGAGCAGGAGTTCAAGCCCGAGCCCAGACCGCGACTTGCCGTAGTTGCCGCGCGAATAGAGACATCAGGTTTTCATAAGGTTGACGATTTATTGAAGAACCCAACCCAAGCCGCTTGCTCAAGGCTACTCTAACACGACCCCGCCCTTCCCGCAGATAAGGCCAGTTGATAAGAAACATCCTGTCAGCGTTTTTAGCGCGCGGCTTTCCCTTGCCCTTGGTCGGAATATGTTGCACCACACACGGGTTCAAACCCGGCAAGACGGGCCTAAGGATAAGGACAAGACGAATGGCTGACGGATCGATTGATATCAACGCAAAACCCACCGAAGAGATCTCGGTCCGTGACGTGTTCGGCATTGATACCGACATGGCGGTCAAAGGTTTTGCGGAACGTAGCGACCGGGTGCCTGCGATTGACCCGACCTACAAGTTTGACCCGGAGACAACTCTGGCGATCCTGGCAGGTTTTGCGCATAACCGTCGTGTGATGATCCAGGGCTATCACGGCACAGGTAAATCGACCCATATCGAACAGGTTGCCGCCCGCCTGAACTGGCCCGCCGTGCGAGTGAACCTGGATAGCCACATCAGCCGGATCGACCTGATCGGTAAGGATGCGATCAAGCTGCGTGACGGCAAGCAGGTGACCGAATTCCACGAAGGCATCCTGCCCTGGGCCCTTCGCAACCCTGTCGCCATCGTGTTCGACGAATATGATGCGGGCCGGGCGGATGTGATGTTCGTGATCCAGCGCGTGCTCGAGCATGACGGCAAGCTGACCCTGCTGGACCAGAACGAAATCATCACGCCGAACCCCAACTTCCGCCTGTTCGCCACCGCGAACACTGTGGGTCTGGGTGATACCACCGGCCTGTACCATGGCACGCAACAAATCAACCAGGCACAGATGGACCGCTGGTCGCTGGTCTCGACGCTGAACTACCTCAGCCACGATGCCGAGACGATGATCGTTCTCTCGAAAGCTCCGCTGTATAACACGGCTGAGGGCCGCAAGACCGTCAGCCAGATGGTCACCGTTGCCGACCTCACCCGGACCGCCTTCATGAACGGCGACCTGTCGACCGTGATGAGCCCCCGGACCGTGATCAACTGGGCCCAAAACGCCGAGATTTTCCGCAATGTTGGCTACGCGTTCCGCCTGTCCTTCTTGAACAAATGCGATGAGCTTGAGCGCCAGACCGTGGCCGAGTTCTATCAGCGCTGCTTTGACGAAGAACTGCCGGAAAGCGCGGCGAGCGTGAGCTTGGGCTGACGCCGAATTGCGCCCACTTCGGGCGCAATGCCTCCGGCGGAGGTATTTTTAGCCAGATGAAGGCGGATCCGGATTTCTGTTTAGTGGAAATCGGGACGGCAATGTGAAAGGCTTGGGGACATGGCACAAAAGAACGACAACCCTGCTGATCCGTTCAAGAAAGCTCTGGCCGAGGCCACCAAGGTCATGGCCGATGATCCGGAGCTTTCCGTAAGTTATACCGTCGATCCCTCGGGCCTTTCGGGTGAGGCAATGCGGTTGCCTCAGGTATCCCGCCGCATGACGCGCGAAGAGGTTTTGCTGGCGCGCGGAACTGCCGATGCCTTGGCCTTGCAGCGCCGCTATCACGATGACGCGACCCATATGCGCTATGCCCCGCCCGGAGATATGGCGCGGGACCTCTATGAAGCGATGGAAACCGCCCGGTGCGAGGCGATGGGTGCGCGGGATATGCCCGGTACGGCCTCAAACATTGATGTCAAGATCAGCCATGAAGCCCTACGGCGCGGCTACGACCAATGCAAGCAGCCGGCAGACGCGCCTTTGTCGGTTGCTGCGGGCTATTTGATCCGGCATCTGGCCACCGGGCGTGATCTGCCGCCGGCCGCCAACAATGTCATGAACCTCTGGCGTGGATACATTGAGGAACAGGCAGGCGGCACGCTTGAGAAGCTCGACGAAATCCTCTCGGACCAGGCAGAGTTCGCCAAGTTCACCCGTCAGGTGATCAAAGATCTGGGTTATGGCGACCAGCTGGGTGATGATCCTGATGAGCTGGACGAAGAACAGGAAGATCAGGCCGAGGAAAACGCAGAAGAGCAGCCCGACCCCGACAGCACCGGGCAGGATGATCAGGAGGAACAGGATCCTGACGCCACGCCCGAGCAGTCGCAAGAAGAACAGCAGGATCAATCTCAGGCCCAAGTCTCAATGGACGAGATGTCCGAGGACGAGATGGGCGATGAGGCCGAGATGCCCGAAGGCGAGGCTCCGCTGGAGCCGCCTGCCCCTCCGCCTGCGTCCGAGGCTGACCCGGAGTACAAGGTCTACCTGAACACGCATGACGAGGAGATCGCTGCCGAGGATTTGGCGGAACCTGCAGAACTGGAGCGGTTGCGCGCATATCTGGATCAGCAGCTTGAGCCGTTGAAGGGTGCGGTCAGTCGCTTGGCCAACAAGTTGCAGCGTCGCTTGCAGGCGCAACAGAACCGGTCGTGGGAGTTTGACCGCGAGGAAGGAATTCTGGACGCCGGTCGTTTGGCACGCGTGGTTGCCAACCCGACCACGCCGCTGAGCTTCAAGGTCGAAAAGGACACCGAATTCCGCGATACCGTAGTGACGCTGCTTCTGGACAACTCTGGGTCGATGCGTGGGCGTCCTATTTCGATTGCGGCCATATGCGCGGATGTTCTGGCCCGGACGCTGGAACGTTGCAACGTGAAGGTCGAAATCCTTGGCTTTACGACCCGCGCCTGGAAAGGCGGTCAGGCCCGTGAGGCTTGGTTGAATGCAGGCCGCCCGCAGCAGCCGGGACGTTTGAACGATCTGCGTCACATCATCTACAAGGGTGCCGATGCCCCATGGCGGCGGGCGCGGCCCAATCTGGGCTTGATGATGAAGGAAGGGCTGTTGAAGGAAAACATCGACGGTGAGGCGCTGGAATGGGCCCATCGCCGGATGCTGGCGCGGCGCGAGGCGCGTAAGATCCTGATGGTGATTTCCGACGGTGCTCCCGTCGATGATTCTACGCTCAGTGTGAACCCGGCGAACTATCTGGAGAAACACCTGCGCGACGTGATCGCCATGGTCGAAAAGCGCAAGATGGTGGAATTGCTGGCCATTGGGATCGGGCATGACGTGACACGGTACTACGATCGTGCGGTGACCATAACTGATGTAGAACAGCTGGCTGGTGCCATGACCGAACAGTTGGCGGCATTGTTCGACAGCGACCCGCGCGCGCGGGCCCGGGTGATGGGGATGAAAAGGGCCAGCTGAGGCTGGCCTTGCCTCCGCCGGGTATTTTTTCAAAAAGATAAAGAGGTGGCTTGCAACCACACTTTGGCTTGAGGGAGGCAGGTATGTTTCAGTCTTTTGAGGTGACAGCGCGACCCGAACAGGGACCTCCGCGATTGGCTGCTTTGCGGCAGGAACTAGAGCGCGAAGGTTTGGACGGTTTTCTGGTGCCGCGTGCGGATGCGCATCAGGGTGAGTATGTGGCCCCTCGGGACGAACGACTGGCGTGGCTGACCGGGTTCACTGGCTCGGCCGGGTTTTGCGCCGCGCTGCGGGACGTGGCCGGGGTGTTCATCGATGGGCGCTACCGGACGCAGGTCAAGGCGCAGGTTGCCGATGACTACACTCCGGTGCCCTGGCCCGATGTGAGCCTGAGCAGCTGGTTGAAACAGCAGTTGCCGAACGGGGGATCGGTCGGATTCGATCCATGGCTACATGCCGCCGGTCAGATCAAAGCCGCGCAGAAGGACCTTGAGGGAAGCGGGATTAAGTTGGTGCGCTGCGCCAATCTGGTGGACCGGATATGGCAGGATCAGCCTGCTCCTCCGATGAACCCGGTCAAGGTACATCCGATTGAGTTTGCAGGGGAAACCGCTGAGAGCAAAATCACCCGACTAGCCGAAGGCCTACTCGACGGTGGGCGAAGCGCAGCGGTGATCACCTTGCCCGACTCGATCATGTGGTTGTTGAACATTCGCGGCTCGGACATTGCTTACAACCCGGTCGCCCATGGCTTTGCCATTCTGCATGCGGACGGGCGTGTTGATCTGTTCATGGCCTCAGCAAAACTAGGCGAAGTGGGGGAGCATCTGGGCCCTCAGGTTTCGGTTCATGAGCCTGATGGATTTCTGGACGCTGTTGCTGCGCTGGCAGGCAAGGTTCAGGTCGATCCGGGCACAGTGCCTCAGATCGTTGCAGATGCGCTTGGGGACCGGATGGTTGATGGTGGCGACCCCTGCGCCCTGCCCAAAGCGCGCAAGAATCCCGCCGAGATCGCAGGCAGTGCCGAAGCCCATTTGCGCGATGCTGTTGCCGTCGTCGAAACGCTGGTCTGGCTGGATCAGCAAACGCCGGGGCAGATCAGCGAAACGCAGGTCGTGACCCGGTTGGAAGAAGCCCGTCGGCGGGACAACGCGCTGCAGGATATCTCATTCGACACCATCGCAGGAACCGGTCCCAATGGGGCGATCATGCACTACCGTGTGACTGAAGAGACCGACAGCACCTTGCAGGACGGTCATCTGTTGGTGCTGGACAGCGGCGGGCAGTATCTGGACGGCACCACTGACATCACGCGCACCATCGCGATTGGTGAGGTTGGTGAGACCGAGAAGGCCTGCTTTACCCGCGTTTTAAAAGGCATGATCGCCATGTCGATACTGCGCTGGCCGATTGGACTGGCCGGGCGCGATATCGAATGCGTGGCGCGCGCGCCGCTATGGCAGGCGGGGCAGGACTTCAACCATGGCGTCGGTCACGGGGTCGGCGCGTATCTGAGCGTGCATGAAGGCCCACAACGTCTGTCGCGCGTCAGTCATGTACCGTTTGAGCCCGGCATGATCCTGTCGAACGAACCCGGCTATTACCGCGAGGGCGCGTTTGGCATCCGGATCGAAAACCTGATTGTCGTGGAGGAAGCACCGTCGCTGCCCGACGGCGATGAGGAACGGGCCATGTTGCAGTGGCGCACGCTAACCTATGTGCCCATTGACCGCCGCCTGATCCTGGTCGACTTGTTGACCGCACAAGAACGGGATTGGCTGAACAGCTATCACCGCGACGTTGCGGAAAAAATCAGGCCAAGGCTGGGCGAGGACGCTCAACTGTGGTTGGATGCCGCAACTGCGCCAGTCTGACATCAGACTGTCACATAAAATGGGCAAAGGAGAAGCCCTGATAAGAACGAGGGAAAAGACATGGTTGAAATCACGATCACCGAAGCACCCGGCAAATGGAGCGTCCGCTCTGGTGGGGCCATTCTGGGCGAAAGTTCAAACGCGCTAGAGCTGCGCGAAGGTGATCTGGAACCCGTGATCTATTTCCCGCGTTCTGACATCGCGATGGCCTTCCTGGACCGTACAGACAAGGTGATCCACTGCCCGCACAAAGGCGATGCCACGCATTTCTCGATCGTGAACAAATCCTCGGTCACCGAAAACGCGGCCTGGAGCTTCGAGACCCCCGGCAAGGAGGCGGCGGGCCTCAAAGACTATCTGGCTTTCTATCCGGTGGACTCGATCAAGGTCGAACAGATTTGAGGGCCGGAAGTACTTAGTTACGTCTGTCAGAAACTGTAGCTGTACCCAAAAATGAGCGAGTGCGACGAGTAGCGGCCATCCGTGAGATCTGTTGGGATGAACACTTGGGTCGTGGCGAAATCAAGATCGCCGGTCGTCTTGTAACGGTACCCGATGTCGATGTTTCCGCGTTCCCCTACTTGGAAGCGGCCACCAAACCCCAATTGCCCTGCAATAGCGGTGTCACTGTCATCGACCAATGTGACGCCAGCACCGGACTGACCGTCGTGGGAAACCCGCGCAAACCCAATCCCCCCGCCAACATAGGGTTTGAACCTGCCTTGGACCGGGATGTCATACCAGAGGTTTACCATCCCGAATGTCGCATCAAAGCTTCCGTCGTACTGGGTGAACGGGCGGCCGATTTCCTTTGTATCATTCGAGGCGTGTGAAAGTTCGAATTCGGCCCGCAGATTTGGCGCGACCTTCATTCCGACGGCAAGACCGTAGGAGATTCCAGTGTCGGTTGTGATGGTGCCTTGACCGACCACGATTGAAGGAACCGTTTGAAAGAAATCAAAATCATAGTCGCCCATATCGGTAATACCGAGAAAGCCCGTGACATACGGAGCCTCCTGCGCTCGAGCTGGGACAGCATCAATCATCGAGATCGCAACCGCCGCTGTCAGCCAAGAAAATCGTTCGTAGGACATGTCCAAACCTCAATCAGAGTGACTTTCATGAGAAGTTAGTCAATTAGGCTAGGAGACACCGCACTTTCAGACAACGTGTTCAATTCAAAGAGAAGCCCATAGTGGCCCGCCCGCCACCAAAACCTCATGAGTTTTTGTCGGCCAGTGTCGACGCGAGCAAAGAGGTGCGATCAAAATCGTACGCATACCCAGGAAGTCCGACCCCAACACATAGAAAATTGGCAAAGCGGTGAACTGTGCGAGGGAGAGGCGCCCATGCCAGCCAAAGCGCGCGACGCGGCTAACTGCTAGGCATCGCATTGGTCATGGGAAATCTGCTCTGAAAATACCCTCTCTGTTTTTCAGACCTCTCCCCACAAATCAACGATCGCGGGTGATCACGCGCCAATCACGCAGCTGTTTCATGCAAGGCGGTGCATTTGCCCTCATACTAAGCGCGAAAAAGGATCGGAGGGTGCCATGCCTGTTTCTCGTCGCCAATTTGTTGGAATGGTCGGAGCCAGCGCGCTGGCGCCTGCCACAAGCTGGGCGCAGGAAGACCCTGTGCTGGACGCGCTGCACAGCACGTTGCGCGGCGGTCGTACGGATTTCGAAGCCAAGATGGCCTTTCTGGTAAAGCGTGGGAACCCGGATGTGGTTCCTGCGCTGTTGACCGCCATGCGTTTCACCGACCGGCGGCGGGACGATATCGTCGAGGTGATGGAAACTCTGACCCGCGAGCGACTCGGCACCGACTGGTTCGACTGGATGCTCTGGCAAGAGCAGAACCCTCAGATCGTCCCCCACCCCTCATTGATCCTGTTCAAGCGCGAGGTCCTGCTGCGGATCGACGACAATTTCGACATGTTCCTGCGTCCCGAATACCTGCAGCGCGAGCGGATGAAGATCCGGCTGGAGGAAATCACCTGGGGCGGCGTACGCAAGGATGGCATCCCTTCACTGGACAATCCGAAGCTGATCTCGGCCTCCGACGCCGACTATCTGAAAGATAATGATCTGGTCTTTGGGGTCTCGATCAACGGCGACGTGCGCGCGTACCCGCTGCGGATCATGGGCTGGCACGAGATGTTCAACGAGGTGATCGGCGGCGTGCCGGTGGCGCTGGCCTATTGCACCCTGTGCGGGTCGGGCATCTTGTTTGAGACGCAAGTGCCGGGGCGGCGGAAACCGTTTGTCTTCGGTTCCTCGGGGTTCCTGTATCGCTCGAACAAGCTGATGTTCGACCGCGAGACGCACTCGCTGTGGAACCAGTATACCGGCAAGCCCGTGGTCGGCCCGTTGGTCGACAGCGGGATCGAGCTGAAGCAGCGCCCCGTGGTGATCACGACCTGGGACAGCTGGAAAACCTCTCACCCGGACACGCGCGTCTTGTCGCTCAGCACCGGGCATCGTCGCAACTATGGCTCGGGCGTGGTGTATCGCGAGTATTTCGCCTCGCCCGAGTTGATGTTCCCAGCTTTGGTGGATCAGTCCGAGCATCGCCAGAAAGACTACATTTTCACCATCCGCCAGTTCGGCGCCGCGCGGGCCTGGCCGCTGGACGCCTTCGACAGAACTCGTGTGATTAACGATGCAATCGCGGATCGACCTTTGGTTCTGATCGGCAACTCAGACCGCCGGACAGTGCGCGCCTACGAGCGTGCGGGCCACCGGTTCAAAGCATCAGGCGGAGGTCTGGTCGATGAGAGCGGTCGCAAATGGACCTTGTCTGAAGAGATGCTGGTCGGACCGGATGGCACACAATTGCCGCGCGTGGCCGGGCATATCTCTTATTGGTTCGCGTGGGACAACTACCTGGGCGACGCGGCGAGCGTGTATAACGGCTAGGAGTGTTCCTCGGCCGCTGTCGCAGCCAGCGCCCGGTTATAGGCCTTTAGAACGTCGATGTGATAGAGCGCGCCAACCGGCGTCTCTGTCCCGTTTTCGTCCATGACAATCACGGGGATACAAGGAATATCATCGCGGTCAAAATAGGGCATCGCCGCCTCGAGTGTCGCGCTTGCCTTGACGCAGAGGCCTTTTTCGATCAGCGCCCGCGCTTCCTCCTTGGTGATCGAGCGCGCATCGCCAATCGGTCGCATCACAGCCCCAGCGCGCAGCATAGCCAACAGATAGGCCTGTGGTCCCGCCGCCAGATGCACATTGCGACGCTCAAGCTGAGTCAGGAAGAACGACCGGTCTACAAGGCGCGAGGCCAAAGCCGTGGACATCGACACTGATACCATCACAGCCAGACCGATCTGCCAGTCTCCGGTCAATTCGAACACGATCAAAGTGGTCGAGATCGGCGCGCCCAGAACCGCTGCAGCCACGGCCCCCATACCGGCAAAAGCGTAAAGGGTATGGGTACCCGACACATCCGGCAGCAATCCGGTGGCGATCAGCCCAAAGGCCAGCCCAGTCAGCGCTCCAATCATCAGAGAAGGCGAAAACACCCCTCCCCCCATGCGCCCGCCCATGGTAATTGCAACCGCCACTGTCTTGAGGACCGCAAACAGGATCGCTGTGGTCAGCACCAGATCGCCGGTCAGAGCGCGGATCGTCGTTTCATACCCAACGCCAATGATATGCGGGAACCAGATGGCCAAAAGGCCCAGCATCGCGCCCGAAACCGCCGGGCGCAGCCATCCGGGCAGGGAAAGTCGGGCTTGAACATGATTGCCGAAATCCTCGGCGAAAAAGATCGAGCGCATCAGAAGCAAGGATACCAACCCGCAGATCAGCCCGAGGATTAGGAAGGCAGGCAGTTCGACGTAGAATTGCAATGAACCGGGAGTATCCAACGTGAACTCGGTAACGTCGCCATATTCCAGCCGGTTGATCACCGTTCCCGCGACCGAGGCAATGACGATGGGCGCAAAGGCGTGGACGGCGAAGTGGCGCAGAACGACTTCAAGCGCAAATAGCGCGCCTGCGATGGGCGCATTAAAGCTGGCCGAGACCGCAGCGGCCACAGCGCATCCAAGCAGGTCGCGCCCGGTGATTCCGTCCGCATGGATGCGGTCGCTGACCCAGGTCGAGATGACCCCGGCCATATGGACCACCGGCCCTTCCCGCCCTGTGGAGCCACCTGTACTGAGTGTGATCAGCGAGGCGAACAACGAAGCGACGCCAGCCTTGGTCTCGACCCGTCCATCGCTGACCGCCGCCCCTTCGATCACATCCGCGACCGAACGGACACGGCCATCGTCGGTAAAACGCGTGAGGATCAGCCCCACGATCACCCCACCGATGATCGGAATGATCAGCACGATGAACCAAGGCAGCTTCTCGGCGTGGCTGTGCAGCAGCAGGATATCCTCAGTATCGTAGATATAGGCCTGCAGCCCACGGATCGCCTTGCGGAACCCAAGCGCCATGAACCCAGCCGCGATCCCGATCGCCAGGGCGATAAACCAGAACTGGATCTGGCTTGGCCCCCGCCGACGCATCACCCGCCACGCATCCTTGATCGCGGCCAGAGCCTGATTGAGTTGGTTGCGCAGAACGGTGCGGGTTGATTGGGTCATTGGCCCTCGGGGATCGTAACTTATCCCTTAGTAAGCCACGGCGGGGTCTGAGAAAAGTAAGATAGCGACGATCAGGCCAGCAGAGTGCGCCAAAGACGCATTAAGCCTCCAACAAAGCCCGAGCCGCCGCGCGCGCCTCTTCTGTAATCGTATCGCCCGAGACCATGCGAGCAATTTCGTCCACGCGATCTATTTCGGCCAGCGGCACGACGGTCGAAAGCGTCTGGCCATCAGTGATCTGCTTCTGCACACGCCAATGATGTGCCGCGCGCGCTGCGACCTGAGGGGAATGCGTGACGACCAGAACCTGCCCGCCCTGCGCCAGAGACGCCAGCCTGCGGCCTACCGCATCCGCCGTTGCACCGCCCACACCCCGGTCGATCTCATCAAAGATCATGGTCCGGGCACTGTCATCGCCGGAAAGGCAAACTTTCAAGGCCAATAGAAAGCGGCTGAGTTCCCCGCCCGAGGCGATCTTGTTCAACGGCCCCGACGGTGCGCCAGGATTGGTGGCGACGGAAAAGGCCACCGCATCGGTACCCTCGGGTCCGGGATCACACGCGGTGAGTTCCGTCCGAAACACCGCGCGTTCCATTTTAAGCGGCGCAAGCTCGGCCATGACAGCCTGATCCAACTGTCCGGCCGCCGCTTGGCGCGCAGCACTGAGGTCTGCCGCAGCCGCATCATAGGTCGCCTGTGCGGCCTCAACCGCAGCACGTTGGTCGGCCAGATCGGCGTCACCCGCATCCAGCTTGCCCAGACGATCACGTAAAGTGTCGGCAAAGGTTCCCAAATCATCCGGGGCGACATCATGTTTTCGGGCCAGCGCGCGGATGGCGAACAAACGTTCCTCGGCGGCTTCCAGTTCGGCGGGGTTGAAGTCCAGCGCCTGAAGACAGGTATTCACACCGTCCTGCGCCTCGCCCAATTCGATCATGGCCCGGCCAAGCGCTGCAATCGGCTCCTCCAACTGGCCACCTGCAGAGTCCGACACGCCTTCGAGCCAACGTGTCGCATCCGAAATCGCGCCTTCGGCCCCGTCACCACCCAGCAGATCAAATGCGCGGGCGACATCGTCGCGGATACGCTCTGCCCCTTGCATCATGCGGCGGCGGGCATCGAGATCAGCGTCTTCTCCGGGTTGCGGATCGAGCTTGTCCAACTCGGCCACGGAATGGCGCAGGAATTCCTCTTCAGCGCGCATGGCTGCCAAAGCGGCCTCGGTCTCGGCCAGCGCTTTGCGGCTGCGCGACATCTCCGACCACGCCTGACGGACCTTGGCCAATAGTTCCGAGACCTGAGCGTAGTCATCCAGCAGAACACGGTGCCCACGAGGGTTCAACAATCCCCGGTCATCATGCTGCCCATGCAATTCGATCAGTGTTTCCGACAAAGCGCGGAGGACTTCACCTGAACAGCGGCGATCATTGACCCAAGCGGTTTTTCGGCCCTCTGCCGTGTTGACGCGGCGCAGGATCAATTCTTCACCAGCCGGCAAACCGGCCTCAGACAGAACAGCATGGGCGGGATGCCCTTCGGGCAATTCGAACTCGGCTACGACCTCGCCCTGTGCAGCGCCTTGGCGGACCAGCTCAGCCCGTCCACGCCATCCAAGGACGAAGCCCAGCGAGTCCAGAAGGATCGACTTGCCCGCGCCGGTTTCACCGGTCAACGCGTTCAAGCCCGGCTGAAAACTCAGTTCCAGCCGGTCAATGATCAGCATGTCGCGAATATCGAGGGCGCGCAGCATCGGGTCTTTAGCGTCCCAAGCCTGATGACATGGCGATTACAACCACTCACCTTTGATCGTCTGGCGATAGATCGTGCTGAGCCAGTTGTTACCACGGCTCTTCAGATCCAACCCACGCGAGGTCAGCAGCTTGTACCCGTCATCATACCATTCCGAGGATTGGTAGTTGTAGCCCAGGATCGCGCCCGCCGTCTGCGCCTCATCAAACAGGCCGAGGGACAGATACGCCTCGATCAGGCGATAAAGCGCCTCTGCGGTGTGAGAGGTGGTCTGGAAATCCTCGACCACGACACGGAACCGGTTGATGGCCGCGACGTAGTGATCCTGACGTAGGTAATAGCGCCCGATCTCCATCTCCTTGCCCGCCAGATGGTCAAAGGCTAGATCGAATTTCAGCACGGCCGAGGTGGTGTATTCGCTGTCCGGATAAACCTCGATCACGGTGCGCAGCGCTTGCAGGGCCTGAAAAGTCAGCCCCTGATCGCGGCCAACTTCGTCAATCTGGTCATAATAGCTGAGCGCCAGAAGATACTGCGCATAAGCCGCATCTTCGTCGGTTGGGTAAAAATCGATATAGCGCTGTGCCGCAGCACGGCTTTCCTCGTAATTCTTGTCGGCGTGGAACGAAAACGCCTGCATGATCAGCGCGCGTTTGGCCCAATCAGAATATGGATACAGACGCTCAACTTCCGAGAAATACCACGCCGCGTCGTCCGAGCGATTCTGCGACAGCTCATATTCACCGCGCGTATAGATTTGTTCCGGTGTGAACCCTTCAAGGTTCTGATCCCGATCCGCGCCTTTGCTACCGAACAGGCCTCCCCCGTTGCCGCAGGCGCTCAAAACTGCTGCCAGAAGAATCGCACTTGCGAGTCTGACTGCCGCTTTGTTGCCAACCATACCGCTCATCCTTAGTCGTCTTACTTACAGGATCCAAACCGGATCGAGCCTCGGTCTAGCACAGAAAATTCTGGTGCAAAACGCATTATCCACTTCCTGGCGGAAATGTCGTCAGAGTTGATCAGATTAGGCGACAGCAGGGATTTCGGCGGCAATAAGGCCCTGACCGGGCAGACGGGCGGCCTGCTCGGGGGTACAAAGGATCGGACGAACCGCGCCAGGTGTTTCGAACAATGTGCGCAACAGCGTGTTGGTCATGGAATGGCCCGACTTGTCGCCGATGAAGTGACCCAGAATCGGGCCACCAGCCAGATACAAATCACCCAGCGCATCCAGCATCTTGTGGCGCACAGCTTCATCCGCGTGGCGGAAACCGCCCGGTGTCAGAATCTCGCTGCCCTGAACGACCACAGCGTTTTCCAGCGTCCCGCCCAAAGCCAAGCCGTTCTCACGCATGGTTTCGACGTCGATCCTGCGGCAGAACGTGCGGCTATCGCTGAGTTCGCGCACGAAGGACCCGTTGCGCATGTCCAGCGTTTTCGTTTGGTTGCCGATGGCCGCATCTTCGAAATCGATGTGGAAGTCGATGATCAGCCCATCCGCAGGTTTGATCGAGGCGCTGGCCCCCTCACGAGACGCCGTCACAGGCTTCAGCACTTCGTAGGCCAGAACCGGGCTGGCCTGACGGCGCACGCCCTTCGCCATGATGCCGCGCACAAAGTCGATCGAGGATCCATCCATGATCGGAACTTCGGGCCCGTCAATTTCGATCAGAGCGTTGTGAACTCCGCACCCGGCAAGCGCTGCCATGATATGTTCAATGGTCGAGACGGAAACACCGGCCTCATTCACCAGACGGGTGCAAAGCGGTGTACGCTCGACCATATCGTAGACTGCAGGGATCAACGCATTGCCCAGCTCAATATCCGTCCGTTTGAACCAGATCCCGTGACCGGCGGCTGCCGGTTTCAGAACCATGATTGCAGGCTGACCGCCATGCAGTCCTACGCCTTTAAACGTAACCGGAGATTTGAGCGTATGTTGCAAAATGGGCCTCAGAGCGTGGTGTCCAGCCTATACGGGCTGTGTTGGACACTGAGTTAAGGAAGAGGCCCCTCAGGCTCAACTCACTCTTTGCAACTGAATGAAACATGAATGTGACAGATCGGCAAAACCCTGCTCAGGGCTATTTAAGATCCTGTAAATCATGAAAAAAGGGCCGCCTTTTGGCGACCCTTTACGATGATTTTGTTACCGCGATCAGTTGGCTTGACGGCGCAGGAAGGCCGGAATTTCGATGCGATCCTGATCCGGATCAGCCTCTTCCTGCACAGGTGCCGTGGCGTCAGCTTGGCGCATTTGCGGCTGATGACGCGGCGGTTGCGCAGGTGTATCTGCCGCGTGGCCGGTCATCCGGTCGATCAGACGATTGAACCCGAAGCGGGGGCGCTCTTCGTGTTCTGCCTGCGGCTGAGGAGCTGGTTCCTGAGGCCGAGTAGCCGTCAGACGTTGCGCCGCTGAGGGGACATTCTGAACTGCGGCCTGAAGGCGCTGCAGCGCCTCGGGCGAGGGGGTGCCGGCAGAATGCTGATGTGGCGCGGTATAGGTTTCGGGGGTCTCTTCAACCGGTTCCGGCTGCGGCTCGAACTCGGCCACGCGCGGCTGGTAGGCCGGGGGCGGAAGACCATCATCATCCTGCTCAACTTGCGGCTGGAACTGGCTCGGGGCCGGCTCTTCTGCCGCTTCGAACAGCGAAGGTTCACGGTTTTCGGTCTGAACCGGCGCGGCCTCGGCTGCGACGGGTGCCTCTTCCTGCACCGGCTCTTCAGCGGAAACAGTGCGCGTCAAAGGCTCGGACATCGAACGGCGCGCGAGCGGAACTTCCGAGGTCTTCTCGCTGGCGTCGATACCAGTGGCAACGACCGAAACGCGCATGCCGCCTTCCATTGCGGTATCAAGCGTCGAGCCAACGATAATGTTCGCCTCGGGGTCCACTTCCTCGCGAATGCGGTTGGCGGCTTCGTCCAGTTCGAACAGGGTCAAGTCGTGCGAACCGGTGATGTTGATCAACACACCCTTCGCGCCCTTGAGGCTGATTTCGTCCAGCAGCGGGTTGGCAATGGCTTTCTCGGCCGCCTGGATCGCGCGATCTTCACCGGTTGCCTCGCCTGTGCCCATCATCGCCTTGCCCATCTCGTCCATCACGGCGCGCACGTCCGCGAAATCGAGGTTGATCAGGCCCGGACGGACCATCAGATCGGTCACACCCTTTACACCCTGATACAGAACGTCGTCCGCCATCGAGAACGCCTCGGTGAAGGTCGTCTTTTCATTGGCCAAACGGAACAGGTTCTGGTTCGGGATGATGATCAGGGTATCGACAACCTTTTGCAGCGATTCAACGCCGTCTTCGGCCTGACGCATGCGCTTAGCGCCTTCGAACTGGAAGGGCTTGGTAACGACGCCAACGGTCAGAACGCCCAACTCACGCGCGGCCTGCGCGATGATCGGAGCAGCACCTGTCCCTGTGCCACCGCCCATACCGGCAGTGATGAAGCACATGTGCGCGCCCGCGAGATGGTCGACAATCTGTTCAATGCTTTCTTCTGCGGCAGCGGCCCCAACGGTCGGACGGGCCCCCGCCCCCAAACCTTCGGTGACCTTTACACCCAGCTGCACCCGCGCTGAGGACTGGCTTTGTTGCAGCGCCTGCGCGTCGGTGTTTGCAACGACGAAATCCACGCCGTCCAGCTGTTTTTCAATCATATTGTTGACTGCGTTACCGCCTGCGCCGCCAACGCCAAATACTGTAATCCGAGGCTTCAGTTCGTCGTGCCCGGGCATCGAAAGATTCAATGTCATGCTCTGTCCGCCTGTATTTTTGTTCCGCCAAAGCGGTGTTTTTCTTTACCTATCCATCTTCGATTCTAGCGATGTGATGCGTAAAGGTCACGTCAAAAATCACGCGATTCCACAAAATATGGACGAAATAAGGCAGCAACCGGCGGCATTTCGCAGGCTTTGCCAAATATAGCGGAAACAACGCGGATCACTACAAGACACAGAGCATCCGAGCAGTGAACGACCTACGCGTCACGCCCCGGATTCAAATCAAAACTAGTGCGGAAAACTGCTCAATGTCCTGCCGCAAGACCTCTCACGGGTCCTGTGGATATCTTGAGGGATAAATCAGGCCTTCGCAAGGTGTTTTTCAACTGATTGGGGCACTTGGACAATTCAGGCTGTGATTGGTCATACTGCGCACCTCCTGGATTTCACCATTGCCTAGCTCTGCCAGCCGGACCATCAAACGGCCCTGATATTCGAATGGCCACCAGCAGACGGGAATGCCGTCTGTATCATCGTCATAGAGAAAACAGATCTGCCCATTCGGTGTTGTGATCTGACCGTAGACGCATCCCCCACCTTCGACCCGCCAGACCGAGGTTTTGCGGTTCAGGAACTGCTCAGTTCCCACCAGATCACCGCTGCGGATTTCGTAGAATTGCACCGTTTTGCCCAGCACTGCGTCCAGAAACGTCTCAGGTGAGATGACGGACTGCGCCGAAGCGAGGCCGGGCGCAAGCGCCACGCACATGGCGAGGCGCGGAGTTCTACCAATTGTCACGGAACCACCGAACGGCGCGCTTGAACGGGCGTGCGGCATAGGTGTCGACGGGGATCTCGAAATCCCACCACTCATCCTGCGGATGCGCTGCAAACAGGCTGAGACCAACGGCCGAGGAAAAGCCCGGACCCGTAGCAGATTGCGGCAGGCCGTGAACGCGCAGCGGGCGGCCCAGACGGACGCGCTGGCCAAGGATACGGGTCGCGAGGCCGTCCAGCCCCATGATCTGACTGCCCCCACCGGTCAGCACGATCTGCTGGCTGGGCATATGTTCAAACCCGGCTGCATCCAGGCGGACGCGCACTTCTTCAAGAATCTCTTCGACCCGAGGGCGCATGATCCCGATCAGCTCAGCCCGACTGACGGTGCGGCGATCATGCTCCCAATCGCCGGTATCGCCGCCAATATCGATCAGGTCGCGATCGTCGGCTCCGGTCGCGTGGACACCGCCATTGAAGGTCTTGATCCGCTCGGCCACGGCAGTTGGCACGCCAAGACCCATCGAGATGTCCTGTGTGACGTGATCACCGCCCATGCGCACGCAATCGGCATAGATCATGTGCTTCTTCATGAAGATCGACACGCTGGTGGTACCGCCACCCATGTCGATACAGGCCGCACCCAGCTCCTGCTCATCCTCAACCAATGCCGAGATACCCGACACATAGGCCGAGTTCGCAATCCCTGCGAGTTCCAGATCGCAACGCTTGATGCAACGGACGATGTTCTGGATCGCAATAGCGTCGACAGTCAGCATATGCATGTCAACGGCCAGCGACTGCCCCATCTGCCCCCGTGGGTCGATCAGGCCCGAGCGGTTGTCCAAGGCGAAATTCACCGGCTGCGCATGCAGAACCTCGCGCCCTGCTCCGTAGTCGGGTACGTCGCAGGCGTTCAGAACACGGCCAACCTCAGCCTCGGTCACAAGTTGGCCTTCTAGATCGACCTGCGCATCCAAACCGTAGGAACGCGGATTCGCGCCCGAGAAACAAGCAATGACGTGATCGACGCGGATATCCGCCATCTTCTGCGCGGCTTGTAGGGCGGTGCGGATCGCACGCTCGGTTTCCTGCATGGCAGTCACTTCGCCAAACTGAACCCCGCGTGAGCGGGTGGTCGCCGCGCCAATGACACGGAACCCTGTCTGCCCGGCCATCGAGCCGATGGTGTTATCCTCACTCAGCCGTCCGGTGCCATCAAACCGCAGCACAAGGCACGAGATTTTCGAGCTACCCACATCCAGAATGGCGATAACGCCCCGCTGCATCGCTTGTCTGCGCATTTGCCGCATGGCGCGTTGGGACTGATAAAGATCGGTCATCATGGTCGTTACTGCCCGTTACCCACTGTCACTTTTGTATTCCACCAGTCTTCGCTGGCGGCTTTGGTCATTCTGATAGTTGGCCGCTGTCCCAGGCGCATATCCACCACGGCCACGTCACGCTCCAACAGGTCCTGTACTTCGTTTACGGCCAGTACCCGTTCGAGCGCGCGCACTGGGCGGTCCGTCGGCAGCATGATGCGCTGGCCGCGATCCAACACCAGATCCCAGCGCCGCTCGCCAATACGCACCAGGCCCCGAACACGGGTGCCAAGGCTGCGAGAAGTGCGGAAAATCTCAAGCGCTTCGGCGACATGCTCATCCGCGCCTTTGCCCGCGATCAAAGGCAGATCGCTGTGCTCCTTGCGTGAGGCGATCAGGTCCACATGAACGCCGGTCTCATCCAAAAGCTCGATAGACTCTCGGGTGCGCCAGACGATGACAGGCTGACGCTCGACAACGTCCACCTGCAGGATACCACCGGGCCGAATGCGCACAGTGGCTGATTTCACCGGATCAAGCCCGGTAATCGTGTCGCGCATCTGTTCGACATCCAGATCCCAAGAACTGATTGGGAAATCCAAAGGCACCACTTCGCGAATGTCATCCGACAGGCCGGGACCGGCACCATCAATGGCCATCAGATTGACCATGAACTCAGGACGCTCCTGAATCGACGTCCGGATGTCTGCGATATAGGTATTGAGCGCCTCGCGCCGCTCCTCTGACGCGAAGTAAAGACCAACGGCAGCCGCAACAGCGCAGACAGGCAGCCCCAGCTTGACACCCATGCGGATGCCCGGTGTCAGCATCCAACGCTGGAACCGGTAGCTGAGGCGCGAGGGCGCCGGGTCAGACCGACGCGCGGTGCGGTTGAACAGCTTCACCCCGCCCAAACGCAGAACAGGCTGCGTTTCATGGGATTCGGTATCAGCGGATTCGAAATCGGCATCCGGCCCGGCCAGAGGTTTGGCCCGATGGATCACTGGCGCGCGGGAGGCTCTTAGCGGTCGCATGAGGCGTCCTCCACCATCCAAGCACAGAGCTGGCCGAAACTCATCCCGCAGTGTTCTGCCTGTTCCGGCACAAGAGAGGTTGGCGTCATACCGGGCTGCGTGTTGGTTTCCAGCAGGAACAACCCATCCGCGCCCATAGTGTCGTCCCACCGGTAGTCGGTCCGGGTCACGCCGCGACAGCCCAAAACGTTATGCGCTTTCAAAGCGTAGTCCATGCAGCGGTCAAAGATATCCTGCGGGATGTCCGCGGGCAGCACATGCCACGAGCCGCCGGGCTTGTATTTGGCATCGTAGTCGTACCACCCGCCATCCGTCATGATCTCGGTCACGGTCAGGGCGCGATCACCCATCACGGTCACCGTCAACTCGCGACCCGCGACGTATTTTTCGACCATGATGTGATCGGGCATATCCTCCGATAATTGCGGAGGACCATTCGACCCTTCGTTTACGATGTAGATGCCGACGCTCGACCCTTCGTTGTTGGGCTTGGCGACGTAAGGCGGCTCCATCACGTGAACCTCAACCACCTCGACCTTGGGCACGATCACGCTGGGAACAATGGGCAGTCCTTCGGCCTGATAGACCTCTTTGCTGCGCTGCTTGTCCATTGCAAGCGCCGAGGCCAAAACACCCGAATGGGTGTAGGGAATACGCATCCACTCCAACAGACCCTGTACGCAGCCATCCTCGCCCCAGCGGCCATGCAGAGCGTTGAAAACCACGTCCGGCTTGATATCCAAAAGGCGCGCGTAGAGGTCGGGACCTGCGTCCAGTTCAACTACTTCAAAGCCTTCTCCCACAAGGGCGGCTGCGCATTCGCGCCCAGAGCTGAGAGACACCTCGCGTTCCGCCGAGGGGCCACCCATCAATACCGCCACTTTGGGGCTTGTCCTGCTCGACATACCCAACGTGCGCCTCAATGTCCCCGGACCTTATGTGGTGGTCCGTACTGCGTTTATGCCTTTGATCCGTCGCCGTTAATTGCCTGTTATGGTCTGACGGTTGGGGCTTTATTCATTCAGCGGATCACCGACCCGCATGATTTCCCACTCTAGCGTGATGCCGCTTGTTTCGTAAACCTTTTTTCGCACCTCTTCACCCAGACCTTCGAGGTCTGCAGCAGTGGCATCACCGGTGTTGATCAGGAAATTCGAGTGCTTGGGGCTCATCTGCGCGCCGCCTTTCGTAGCCCCACGCATGCCCGCATCGTCGATGACCTTCCAAGCCTTGAGGTCATGCACATCATCCGCCTTCCCCGTCGAGGAGAACCCGGCCGGATTGCGGAAGGTCGAACCGGCGCTGCGGTCTTTGGTGGGTTGGGTCTCGTCGCGCTTTTGCAACTGCGCCGCCATTCGGGCATGAAGCGCGTCGGGGTCACCTTTGGGACCTTCGAAGGTTGCCGAGATCAGCACCGCGCCATCAGGCAGATCGGATTGACGGTAGCGAAAATTCAAGTCCTCTGGGTCAAGCTCAATCACTTCACCCTGCCGTGTGACGATAGTGGCCTTTTTCAGAACATCCGCCGTGTAGCTGCCATAACACCCTGCGTTCATGCGAACGGCGCCACCGATTGACCCCGGAATCGTGCGCAAAAAGGTCAGATCCACACCGGCATCCGCCGCTTTACGCGCCACATGCGCATCCAAAGCCGCCGCGCCTGCGGTGACCTTAGTACCCTCGACTTCGATCCCGTTGAAGCCCCGCCCCAGCCGGATCACTACGGCGCGCAATCCGCCATCGCGTACTATGAGGTTCGAGCCGACGCCCATCGGGAAGATTACGACGTCATCGGGAAGCTCGCGCAAAAAGCCCTGCAGATCTTCAATATCCGCAGGTTGGAACAAATAGTCAGCTGGACCGCCGACACGCAGCCATGTCAGGTCGCTGAGGCTTCGGTTTTCGGACAGTTTGCCACGAGTTACAGGAAGAACAGTCATAGCTGCTAACTCGCGGATTCAGAGGGAGTTGGCAACCTGTATCCGCAGTGAAACGGTCAAATCCGCTGACGCAGCCACCGCCCCAGATAAATCACCGGCCAGCGCAGGATCGACATACCCATCACCAGCACGATCAGCCCGACCCATGGGCCATTCTCATAAGTGACATATCCAAGCAGAGGGATCCCGACCGCGATCAGGATATAGGCGCGGGTCCAGTGGTTGTCCTTGCTGGGGATCATCGCAAGCAAGTTCGCAACAAGGCCCCACAGGGCCGCGAGGGCAAGAGAGAGGGTCACTCCATCACCTCCCCTCGCACCCACTTGCGCCAGTAATAGCGGATCGGGTTGCGGAACATTGAGGCGAAACCTCCGAAGGCCAGAACCGACCAGACCCATCCATGGTCATAACCCAGCCAGATGATCATCACCGGCGCGCAGATCAACAGGACGATACCCGGAGGGAACTGTAGTCGCATCGGCAGCAAGGCCACGATGGTGGCGCTGATCAGCCAAAGGGCGGCAAAGATGGTCGAATAGTCCATTGTCCCCTCCTGGGACGTGGTCTTGGTAATAGGTCGCACATCTTCAGGTTGTGCAGCAATTACGATCAGCCGTCAAACAGCCTGTTTTCGTTGCAACCGCTCCGGCAAGCCGTTCGCCCATGCACTGATTGTCCCGGCGCCTAGACACACGACCATGTCACCGGGGCGGGCTTGTTCGCGGACCAGACGCTCCAGATCGTTTTCGTCCAACAAGGCCCGCGCATGGCGGTGGCCGTGACGGATGAGGCCCTGCACCAGATCATCGCGCGAGGCGCCCTCGATCGGGTCTTCTCCGGCGGCGAAGATATCGGCGATGGCGACCACGTCAGCGTCGTTGAAGCAGGTGCAGAAGTCATCGAACAGGTTGGACAGGCGCGAATAGCGGTGCGGTTGGTGAACGGCGATCACGCGGCCCTCGGTCGCTTGGCGAGCGGCTTTCAGGACGGCGGCGATTTCGACCGGGTGGTGGCCGTAATCGTCGATGATGGTGACACCGTCGATCTCTCCGACCTTGGTGAAACGGCGATTGACGCCGCCGAAATTGGCCAGCGCCTCGCGGATTTCGGATGCCTTCATCCCCAGATGACGTGCCACCGCAACAGCCGACAACGCGTTCGAGACATTGTGGTCACCCGGCATCGGCAGAGTACAGCCTTCGATCACCTTGTCTTCGTATTGCAGGTGGATGTCGAAATGCGCGACGCCGGCTTTGTAGGTCAGGTTTTCGGCCCGCACATCGGCCTGCGCGTTGAAGCCATAAGTGCGCACGCGGCGGTCGGTGATGCGCCCAACCAGAGCCTGCACCTCGGCGTGATCCGTACAGCACACCGCCAGACCGTAGAAGGGCAGGTTCGAGACGAACTCATAGAACCCATCGCGCAACCTGTCGAAATCGCCCCAATGCTCCATATGCTCGGGGTCGATGTTGGTGACAATGGCGATGGTTGCGGGCAGACGGTTGAAGGAACCGTCGGATTCGTCGGCCTCAACCACCATCCATTCGCCCTGCCCCATCCGCGCGTTCGAGCCATAGGCGTGGATGATGCCGCCATTGATGACCGTTGGGTCGAATTCACCCGCGACCATCAGCTCGGCCATCATCGTGGTCGTGGTGGTTTTGCCATGCGTCCCGGCAATCGCAATGTTCGAGCGCAGGCGCATCAGTTCGGCCAGCATGTCAGCGCGACGGACAACCGGCAGGCCCTGCGCGCGCGCTTCGTCCAGTTCCGGGTTGCCCGGCTTGATCGCGGTCGAGGTGACGACCACGGCGGCGTTCTGCAGGTTCTCGGCCTTCTGCCCCACAAAGATCTCGGCCCCCAGAGACGCCAGCCGGTCCGTGATTTTCGAGGCCTTCAGATCCGAGCCCTGCACCCGGTAGCCAAGGTTCAGCAACACCTCGGCGATGCCCGACATCCCGATCCCTCCGATCCCAACGAAATGGATCGGTCCTACGTCCTGCGGCAGTTTGGTTGCGGGGTTCATGTGGTCTCCTTCTGCGCCAGTTGCTCGACAAGTGCGACCAGACGCTCGGTGGCGTCGGGGGCTCCTGTCGAGAGGGCGGCATGGGCCATTTTCTGTGCGGCTTCGGGGTTGGTCAAAACCGTGGTCATTTGCTCGGTCAGTGAGGGAACGTCAAGCGCCTTTTCGGGGATCATGATTGCCCCGCCTGCCTGCACCAGCCCTCGAGCATTGGCGGTTTGGTGGTCCCCTGCGGCGGCGGCGAAAGGGATCAGGATCGACGGGCGACCGATGACCGAGATGTCGGCAACGCTCGACGCGCCGGAGCGGCTGACGACAAGCTGCGCATCCGACATGCGGCGCGGAACGTCGTCAAAGAACGGCTGCACATCGGCGCGAATGCCGTGATCGGCGTAGAAGGCCGTGACCCTCTCACCATCCTCGTCGCGGGCTTGATGCGAGACCCGGATGAACCCGCGCAGGAATTCGGGCAAAGCGGCAATTGCCTCGGGCACTACATCGCTGAGGATACGCGCACCCTGACTGCCCCCCATCACCAGAACCGACATCGGATACTCACCGGGTGGGATATAGGGCGCACCGGCCCGCTCCAGCACCGAGGCCCGGACCGGGTTACCGGTGTGAATGCCGCTGGACCCTTCGGGCAGATCGGTCGGCCAAACACCGCAGGCCACTTGGGCCACGCGTGTGGCGAAGAGCTGGTTCACACGCCCCAAAACGCCGTTTTGCTCATGGATCATACGCGGCAGCTTCAGCAGCGTTGCCGCGCCCAGCGCCGGGATCGACGGATAGCCGCCAAAGCCCACAACCACGTCCGGGCGGTCGCGCAACATCTGCATCGACATGCTGGTCACACCGCCCATAATCTTTGGCCCCACCAGTGCCTTTGCGGCCAGACCGCCGCGTGCGAAAGTGGCCGATGACGCCTCGACAATCTCGGTCGTGTGCGGGAAACCCCCGGTATAGCGAGCGCCCCGGGGATCGGTCGACAGACGCACGCGCCAGCCTTTTTGCAACATCGCTTCGGCCAGAGCCTGCGCCGGGAACATGTGGCCCCCGGTGCCGCCAGCCGCAATCAACAGGTAAGGTTTGCCCATCAGCCTCGTCCGCGCAGAATATCACCAAGCTCACCCTGTGGGCGCGAGCGTGTGAAGGCCAGCAACATGCCAACCGCAATACCACCCGCGATCAGCGATGAGCCGCCATAACTGACAAAGGGCAGCGTCATGCCCTTTGCGGGCAACAGGCGCACGGCCACACCCATATTGATCATCGCCTGCACGCCAAACATACACGCCAAGCCAGTGCCAGCCAAACGGATGAACATATCCCGCTCACGCATCAGGCGCATCAGCGAGCGCACAACGATGATCGAATAGAGCGCGATGATGATCAGCACCAGGATCAGCCCGTATTCCTCGGCCGCCACAGCAATGATGAAATCCGTATGCGCGTCTGGCAGAGACCATTTGACCTGCCCCTCCCCCACGCCAACACCGAACAAACCACCCTCACGGATGGCATTCGTTGCGTAGCCAAGCTGAGTGGTCGGGTCGACCTCTTGGTTCAAAAACCCGTCGATGCGGCGGGCAAAGTGGTCCGAGTTGGAATAGGCAAACATCCCGCCCAGAAAGACCACTCCGGCCATGCCAACCAGCAAAAGCATCGGCGCTCCGGCCACGAAATACATTACGCCCCAGCCAAAAAGGATCAGGCAGGCTTGCCCGAAGTCAGGCTGCATCACCAACATGCCGACAATCGCCATACACAGCGCAAAGGACCACAATCGCCCCGGAGGGCCATTGATCTCTTGCGAGGCCGCCAGCAGCCACGCTGCGACGACCACAAATCCGGGCTTTAGAAACTCGGACGGTTGCAATGAGGCGAAGCCCAGTGAGTACCAGCGCACAGCACCTTTTCCGAAATCCGTCCCGAAGACCGGCAGGAACGCCAGCGCCACGAAGGCCCCCAGAAAGCCCAGCACAGCCAGACGGCGCACCAGTGTCGGCGACATCATCGAGGTCAGCAACATCGCGATCAGCGCCAATCCGCCGAACAGCGCCTGACGTTCGACATAGTGGAACGGATCAAACCCGTTGCGCCCGGCCAGAGGCGGCGATGAGGCCAGCCCCAGCAACAATCCGATGACAAACAGAATCAGAACGCAGGACATTGTCCAGCGATCAATCGTCCGCCACCACTTTGGTAGAATCGGTTCCCCGCGCTGGTCCTGGACCGCGCCATACACCATCTCAGTCATGAGATACCGCCACTTACTGCCTCACTCGCGTCCCGTTTTCGGGATCTGTTTGAGAGTCTACAGTGAAATTGGCGTTTGGGCTAGGGAAATGAGCCGTGCAAACAAAAAACGGAGACCAAGTAGCGAGTTCAAACGCCGCTGTTAGCCTGAGACTTTCTCTGAACCATTGCCTTGCCGTTTTTCACGTGACGCTGAACGAGATTGCGCATTTGCCTCCCCCTCCTCGGGATCAGTCGCGCGGGTTCAGGCTCGTGGGTGTCTAAAAAAAATTGCGGTAAAATTTGCCGCAATTCTTCGACCCCATCCTTCCCGACCGCCCTAAGCGCTTCGGGACCGGTGAACAGACTTTCCGTCGGCGCGCCTTCAGCAAAGATAACCTCATGGCGGTCCAGAAGAAGATGGACATAAGTAAGAGTCTCGCCGCTTGTCTGCACTGAAACACCGGGCAGATCGAGAAGTTTGCAAGCCGGAACGAAGACTTCATCTTTGGCGAACATGCGCTCAGCAATGGCTGACCTGACCAGCATGCGGTGTTGTGGCGAAACGCAAAGATCACGTGCAGGCACCCCCTGCCCCAAAGCGTCCTGAGCGATATGGATCGGCCTTAGCTTGGGTTTCAGCGTCAGATCGATTTTGTCGACGCTCCGCTTGCCAATCCAACGGATCGGTTGAGCGCCGTTATCCTGAGTAGTAACGAAATCACCTGGGTTCAGATCGTCAATCAATCGCGGGCCATCAGGTGTTTCGATCAAGGTGCCGGACGTGAAACAAGGCACGACAGTGTCTATGTCGATGTTCGGGCCGTTGTCGATGATCGCAGTGATCGTCAAAGAGGTGTTCAGCGGCGGGACGGTGCCGCCGATAAATGCCATAAAGAACCCGTCTTCACTGTCGACCCCGATTGAGTTTCCGTCGTCATTGATGTCATAGTCAAACAGGCCGATCTGATATGTGTTAGTGCCATCCGTCACCGAAACGGTGAAATCCCAGAAAATCGTATTGCCATTAAAGGTTTGCGTCAGATCGTTCGCAGTTTCGTTCGACTGATCGTCGCCATCAAAGATCGTATCGTCCGCCCCATCTGCGATGGTGATCTGGCTGTAGGCCGAGATTGTGAAAGTGGAGTTTACAACGGCGCTAGATGCGCCCGCATCGCTCAGGGTGGTATCGCTGCGAAAAGCACCAAAAATCATTGAGGGCATAAAACCAAAACTCCGCCTACAATGGCAAACGCACAAATATTCGCCGAAACTCTGGAAAATTGGTATGGCTTCGCGTCTAGGGGGTCAAGTTCAGCCGCCTTGTTTTCCTATCACTGTGGTTCCGCTACATCTTTGCCAGCTGCTGATTGTGCCGCTATTGCCTTTGCCGAAAAACCAAGCCATGCGCAGCGCATGACCTTCGACACGATCATCCTCGGGGCCGGTGCTGCCGGTATGATGTGCGCGGCGCATTGCGGCGGGCGGGTTCTGGTCATCGATCACGCCAAAGCACCGGGCGAGAAGATCCGCATCTCGGGCGGCGGGCGCTGCAACTTTACCAACATGTATGCGGGGCCTGCCAATTTCCTGTCGCAAAACCCGCATTTCTGCAAATCCGCGTTGGCGCGCTATACGCAATGGGATTTCATCGATCTGGTCGGGCGTCACGGCATCGCATGGCATGAGAAAACGCTGGGGCAGTTGTTCTGTGACGACTCATCGAAGCAGATCGTTCAGATGCTGCTGGATGAGATGACCCGGGCCGGGGCCGACCTGTGGCTACAGACCGAGGTCAAAGCGCTCCGCAAGACCGAAGCCGAGTTCGCGCTGGAGGTCGACCGCGAAGGTGCACGGCGCAGCCTGACCTGCCGCAATCTTGTGCTGGCAACCGGCGGCAAGTCGATCCCCAAAATGGGTGCGACGGGTCTCGCCTATGACATCGCACATCAATTCAATCTGCGCGTCACGGATACCCGCGCTGCGCTGGTCCCGTTCACCTTCTCGGACGGGAGGTTCAAGGAGCTGTCTGGCGTCTCACTGCCAGCACGTCTCTCCAACGACCGCACCAGTTTTGACGAAGCACTTCTGTTCACCCATCGCGGCCTTAGCGGGCCGTCGGTGCTGCAACTGTCCTCATATTGGCATGAGGGAGAAGCGATCCGCGTCAATCTGATCCCAGACCTGCCCTTGTTCGATCTTCTGCGCAATCAGCGACAAGCCGGAGGGCGCAAGGCTCTGACCACCGAACTCGCCCGGCACTTGCCATCGCGGTTGGTGGATCACTTCGCCCAGCATATCCCGATGAAGGGCAACCTTGCCGATCAGTCGGACGCGGCGCTGAACGATCTGATCTCGGCATTGTCAGAATGGCAGCTGACCCCCTCAGGGACCGAAGGTTACCGCACCGCTGAGGTCACTCTGGGTGGGATCGACACAGATGACCTGTCGTCAAAAACGATGGAGGCCAGGGATGTCCCCGGCCTCTATGCGATTGGTGAAGCGGTGGATGTCACCGGATGGCTTGGCGGCTACAACTTCCAGTGGGCGTGGTCCTCGGGCCACGCCGCTGGAAAGGCCATTTCCGCGCGTTAGCCGACGCGATCGATTGCGCGGCCCTAGCCGACGACGTTATAGCCGCGTCCGCGCATGCAGTTGCGCACGATGACTTCCTTGTTCTGGTTCTTTGCGATTACGTCAGCCCCGGCCCCGATCAGAGCACCCGCCGCCGCAGCGCGACCCAGGTTGTCACTGCTGTCCTGAATGATCGCCGTAGTCGCCGCAGCGCCCGCCGCACCGATCGCCGCGTTACCCGCCGTCGATCCATCGACCGCCGCCTGAGACGCCGCCAGTTGCTGACATTGCAGCAGGTCCGACTGATAGTTGGGGCCAACCGGGCCATCAATAACGGGCACGTAGTTTGCGCCTGTATTCGTGCAAGCCCCAGCCAGCAGCAGAGCCGGGACGATCAGAAGGGATTTCGGGTTAGGCATATTCATGACCTCTTTTTGAATTTCCGAGCAGAAAAGCAAATTCTTAAACGGCTTCAAGCCGATACCCGCAAACTGTCGCCCAATCGGCAAGGAATTGCAAACGGGCTAGGCTTTAATGTGCTTTTGAACCTGCGCCGCGAAGTCATCCCCGCGCTGCTCAAAATTGTCATATTGGTCAAAACTGGCGGCTGCAGGGGCCAGCAAGACGGTCTCCCCTGCCTCGCTGTCGACTATGGCCTGCTCAACGGCAGCAGCCATTGTGGTGCAGACCTGCGCCTCGACCTCTAGCTGCATGGCGAAACACGCCGCCTCGCGCCCAATCACATAGGCCTTGATCACCTGATCCGAGGCACCGTTCAGGGCGTCGATGCCGCCTTCTTTCTCCAACCCACCGCAAATCCAGCGAATCTTCTTGAACGCACTCAGAGCTTTCACCGCACTGTCCACATTCGTCGCCTTGGAGTCGTTCACGAAAGTCACCCCATCCGCTTCCGCGATGATCTGACTGCGATGCGGCAGGCCCGGATAGCTGCGCAAGGCATCCTCGATCACGCGCGGCGCAAGACCCAGAGACCGGCAAGCGGCATAGGCAGCACAGGCGTTCTGGTGATTATGCGCGCCCGGCAGCCCCTTTATACCGCGCAGATCAATAGATCCGGCCTGCCGCCCTTTGCGATACTCCGAAAGGAAGCCTTTGCGGGCAAAGACCTGCCACCCCGGACCGGTCAGCTTGCGCTCAACCGAGATCCGGATCACCCGATCATCCGCCGGGCCTTCGGCCAATTGCCCCGCCAGGAATGCGCCTTCGGCTTCATCAATGCCAATCACAGCACGGTCTGGCCCGCCCTCGGCAAAGAGGCGTCTTTTGGCTGCGAAATAACCGCCCATTCCACCGTGTCGATCCAGATGATCCGGCGACAGGTTGGTGAACACCGCTACATCAGGTGTCAACGCACGAGCTAGCTCGGTCTGATAGCTCGATAGCTCCAGCACGACGACCGATCCATCGAAGCCGGGGTCTATATCCAACACGCCACGCCCGATATTGCCCGCCAACTGCGCCTCACGGCCAGTTTCTGTCAGGATGTGATGGATCAGGGCCGCCGTGGTCGATTTACCGTTTGATCCGGTCACTGCAATCACGCGTGGAGGCGTGTCGTAGTTGTTCCACTCCGGCCCCGCAAAGGATCGAAAAAACAGGCCGATGTCATTGTCGACCGGTACGCCCGCCTCCAACGCAGCGGCGACAACCGGGTTCGGTTGAGGATAAAGATGCGGAATACCGGGCGAGACGATCAGCGTGGCGATCTCATCAAACGCCCCGTGGTGCCGCAGATCGAGGCATTGAAACCCTTCCCCTTCAGCAGTCTCGCGCGCGGCCGGATTGTCGTCCCAACAGATCGCCTCCGCCCCACCGGCACGCAGAGCGCGCGCCGTCGCCAAACCCGACCGACCAAGGCCCAAAACGGCGACCTTTTGCCCTGAGAAACCTTTGACCGGGATCATGCCGCCCCCCTTCTTTCAACTTGAATGCGCGCCACACTGCACCGAAGAAAATCCAGATGGCAAGGGCGCTTTCAGGCTCGCGTGCCAGCGCGAGCCGGGTCCAACAGGTGGCAAGAAGGCCGCAGGCCCTCTGAACCTGGCGGGAGGGCTATCGGACTTTCAGTGTCGCCAGACCGATCATCGCGAGGATCAGCGAAATGATCCAGAACCGGATCACGATGGTGGGTTCAGCCCAGCCCTTTTTCTCATAGTGGTGATGAATCGGTGCCATCAGGAACACGCGCTTGCCAGTGCGTTTGAAGTAAAGAACCTGAATGATCACACTCAGCGCCTCGACCACAAACAGGCCGCCGACCACGGCCAGCACCAACTCGTGCTTGGTCGCCACGGCAATCGCGCCCAGCGCGCCACCCAAGGCGAGCGACCCAGTGTCACCCATGAACACAGCCGCAGGCGGGGCGTTATACCACAGGAACCCAAGGCCACCGCCGAACAGGGCCGAGGTGAAGATCAGAATCTCGCCCGTTCCGGGTACGTAGTGCACATCCAGATACTCAGTAAAGTCGACGCGACCCACCGCGTAAGCGATAATCCCCAGCGTCGTGGCCGCAATCATCGCGGGCATGATTGCCAAACCGTCAAGGCCATCGGTCAGGTTTACAGCATTGGCAGAACCCACAATCACGATAACGGCAAACGGGATGTAGAGGATCCCTAGATTGACCAGCGTATCCTTGAAAATCGGCACGGCCAGTTGGTTCTGCAAAGCCTCCGGATGATGCAAAGACGCCCAGAAGGCGGCCAACACGGCGATGATGATTCCCAGTACCAGGCGCATTTTGCCGGACACGCCTTTGGTGTTCTGCTTGGAGACCTTGGCAAAGTCATCGGCGAACCCGATCGCCGCGTAAGCCAGCGTCACGAACAGCACCATCCAGACGTAAGGATTGTCCCAGCGCGCCCAAAGCAGCGTCGACGTCACCAGCGCGCCTACGATCAGCAAGCCACCCATGGTAGGCGTTCCGGCTTTGGAGAAATGCCCCTCGGGACCGTCATCACGGATCGGTTGGCCTTTGCCCTGCCTGCGGCGCAGTACGTTTATCAGAGGTTTGCCAAACAGAAACCCAAAGATCAGCGCCGTCAAAAAGGCCCCACCCGCGCGGAACGTAATATAGCGGAAGAGGTTCCAGAAATCCCCTCCGTCCGACAGGGCGGTCAACCAATACAGCATTACAGTACCTTTCTCACACGAGGCGCACGGGCGCGTTACCCGTCAAGCGCGCCCCCTTGCCCCATTTTCCGCAGACCGTCAACAATCCGGGCCAAAGCCATGCTGAGCGAGCCTTTCGCCAGCACGGTATCGCCGCTTTCGATCAAATCCGGCAGGTGTTCAGCCATCTCGGCGCTGGTTTCGAACCACAGGCCCCTCTTTGTATCCGGCAAAGCCTCGTGCAGCGCTTTCATCAACGGGCCAATACAGTGAATCTGATCGACCTGCGCCATCGCGCTCACCCCGGCCATGCCCGCATGCATTGTGACCTCTTGCGGGCCCAGTTCCTTCATGTCGCCCAAAAAGGCGATACGGCGCGTTCCGTTCGAGGCGGCCAACACGTCCAGCGCAGCCTCCATCGAGGTCGGATTCGCATTGTAGCTATCATCCAGCAGTTCGATCTGACCGCCACTCGCCAGCGGCAGAGTTTCCCGCACCCCGCGCCCTTTGACCGGGGACCATTGGCGCAAACCGTCTATTGCCTGATCCAGGTCGACACCCATCTCAACACAAGCGGCCAACGCGCCCAGCGCATTCATCGCAAAATGCGTGCCTGCCGATTGGACGTCGAAGGCAAACACAGTGTCACCAACTTCAGCCCGTGCTTGAACGGTTTCGGACCCGGCAGTCACTTCGATCAGCTTGTAATCTGCACCTTGCCGACCGAACTCAACGATTCCAGCGCCAAGGTTTTGTGCTGCCTGGCGCAAGATACCCGCATGTTCGATATCCGCGTTCACGATGGCTGCACCACCGGGCTCCAACCCTTCAAAAATCGCTGCTTTCTCATGCGCGATTCCGGCAACGGACTCGAACGCTTCGAGGTGAACAGCGGCCACCGTCGTCACCAAACCCACATGCGGGCGCGCCTGACCGGCCAGCGGGGCAATCTCGCCCGGATGGTTCATCCCTATCTCAATCACCGCGAATTCAGTGTCTTGCGGCATCCGCGCGAGCGTCAGTGGAACACCCCAGTGATTGTTATAGCTGGCGACACTGGCATGGGTTTTGCCCTGCGTTTCCAGAATGGTGGCCAGCATTTCTTTGGTTGAGGTCTTGCCAACGCTACCCGTCACGCCCACCACGCGTGCCTCGGTCCGAGCGCGGGCGGCCTGTCCGAGTGCTTCCAGCCCGGATTGCACATCGTCCACAATAAGCAAAGGCGCATCTTCGGACACCCCTTCAGGGACATAAGACACCAAGGCGGCGCCAGCGCCCTTCTCCAGCGCCTGAGCTACAAAATCATGCCCGTCCCGCGCGGCCTTCAACGCGACAAACAGGTCTCCCGGCTGCAATGTACGCGTATCAATCGAAACGCCATCCACAGTCCAATCACGGGTGGCGCGCCCGCCAGTTGCAGAGGCGGCCTCCGCCGCAGTCCAGAGTGTCATGCGACCCTCCCGTCAAGGGCAGCCACGGAAATGCTCGCCTGCTCTACATCATCAAACGGCAGGACCTGATCGCCAACGATCTGGCCGGTTTCATGGCCTTTGCCTGCAATCAGCAGCGCATCGCCGGGTTGCAAAGCGTCAATACCCCGCAGAATAGCCTCGGCGCGATCGCCTACTTCGGTCGCATCTGGCGCACCGTCCATCACGGCGACGCGGATAGAGGCCGGGTCTTCGCTGCGCGGGTTGTCGTCAGTGACAAAGACGATATCCGCGTGATTGGCGGCGGCCTTTCCCATCAGCGGGCGCTTGGTGGCGTCGCGATCTCCGCCCGCGCCAATGATCGCGATCAGACGTCCCATCACATGCGGTCGCAACGCTTTCAAAGCCGTGGCGACTGCATCCGGCGTATGGGCATAATCCACAAACACCGCCGCGCCATTGTCGCGGGTTGCGGCCAGCTGCATACGACCCCGGACGGTTGTGAGATGCGGCAGGGTCTCAAACACCCGCTCAGGGTCGTCGCCTGCCGCGATAACCAGTCCGCAAGCCAGCAGGATGTTTTCGGCCTGGAACCCTCCGATCAAGTTCAGGCGCGTCTGGAAGGTCTTGCCCTGCCAGGAGAACCGCAAATCCTGCCCGGTCGAGTCAAACCGTTGATTCATCAAGCACAGATCGGCCTCGCCCAGCCCAACGGTCAGCACAGACTGCCCCCGCGCCTCAGCGATCTTGCGCACCTGCGCACCCTTCGGGTCGCTCAGGTTGATGACTGCGGTGCCGTCTTCAGGCAGAACCCGGTCGAACAAGCCCATTTTGGCCGCGAAATAGGCCTCGAAGGTCTCGTGATAGTCCAGATGATCCTGCGTGAAGTTTGAAAAACCCGCTGCGGCCAGATGCACTCCGTCCAGACGCCGCTGTTCCAGCCCATGCGAAGACGCCTCCATCGCTGCATGAGTCACGCCATTCTCGGCGGCCTCGGACAGGCAGCGATGCAAAGTGATCGGTTCGGGCGTGGTATGGGCCAGCGGCGCCGTCCATGCGCCTTCCACCCCAGTCGTGCCGAGATTGACGGCAGCGTAGCCGAGCTCAGCCCAGATCTGGCGGACGAATGTGGCAACCGAGGTTTTGCCATTGGTCCCAGTGACCGCAACAATCGTCTGCGGTTGCGCACCGAACCAAAGTGCAGCGGACCCAGCCAATGCTTGGCGCGGGTCTTCAACCACAACCAAGGCAGCATCGGATGCGGCCAGTTCGGCCTCGGCGATCTGCGCGCCTTCAGCGTCGGTCAGAATAGCAGCAGCGCCCATCCGCAGAGCGAATTGGATAAACTCACCCCCGTGGACACGCGTACCAGGAAGCGCTGCAAACAGGAAACCGTCTTTGACCTCACGGCTATCGACGGCCAGGCCGGTAATGTCGGGATTCGCGCCTCCGCGTGCTGTCAGGGCCAGTTGGCTGAGTTTCTTTGTTCTTGCGCCCATGACCCACCTGTTCTCTGGCACCCTAATTCGAGGTCAGGGTTATAGCAGCGCTCGCCTCAGGCTCAAGCCGGGGTCGCAGGCCTAACAAGGGCGCGACACGGCCGATCAACTCCGCCGCCACGGGCACCGCTGTCCAACCCGCAGTCCGGCGCTTTTCTCCATAAGCCAGAATGGAGGGTTCATCCAAAGTGACGATAAGCACATATTTCGGGTCGTAGGCCGGAAAGATGGTCGCGAAGGTCGCGATCACCTTGTCATCATAATACCCGCCACGCGGTTTGGGCTTATCGGCGGTACCGGTCTTGCCCGCCACATCATAGCCTTTGACCTCGGCAAAACTCGCCGTGCCGTCGGTCACCACTTTGCGCAGCATCTTCTGCGCCTGACGCGCTGTGTTTTCCGACATCACCCGTGGGCCGTATTGAGGGCCATTGCGGCGCAGGATCGTCGGGCTGACATAGTGCCCGCCATTGGCAATCGCCGCATACCCGGCTGCCAGATGCATCGGGCTGGTCGACAAGCCGTGACCGTAAGAGATGGTGACAGTGCTCAACTCGCCCCATTTCTTGGGCTTGAGCGGCGCACCACCTGCGGCTTCGACAATCTCGAACGGGGTGGGTTCGAACATGCCCAACGTTTCCAGAAAGCTCTGCTGGCGTTTTGAACCGATCTGCAAAGCCAGCCGTCCAGTCCCGCGGTTTGAACTGTGGACGATCACATCCGCCACGCTGATCTTGCCATAGTTCTTGCCGTTGAACTCACCAATTGGGAAACGGCCGATCTTCATCGGACCGGAGGTGTCGATGATGGTTTCCGAGTTCACCAATCCAAGCTGCACCGCCTGTGCGGCAGTGAAGATTTTGAAGACAGACCCAAGCTCATAGACACCCTGCACGTAACGATTGAACAGAGGGCTATCAGACGGATCAAAGCCCGAGGTCGGCGGGCGCGGACGGTCATTGGGGTCAAACGAAGGCAGAGACGCGGCCGAGATCACCTCACCCGTATGCGCGTTCATCAGAACCGCCGAGGCACCCTTGGCGTTCATGATCTTCATCCCGCCATAGAGCACCTGTTCGACCGCTGCTTGGATGGTTAGGTCGAGCGACAGTTGCAGCGGTTTGCTGCCGTTGGCGGGGTCACGCAAGTAGTCGTCGAACTTCTTCTCGACGCCGGCGACACCGATCACCTCGGCAGCGCTCACGCCTTCGCGACCAAAACCCGAGCCACCAAGAATATGCGCCGCCAGCTTGCCATTCGGGTAGAGGCGCATTTCACGCGGGCCGAAGAGGATGCCCGGATCGCCGATGTCATGCACCGCCTGTTTCTGCTCGGGCGAGATGCGTTTCTTGATCCACAGGAACTTGCGTTTACCGGTGAAGTCCTTGATCAGACGCTCTTTGTCGAGATCCGGGAAAATCGCGACCAGCTGATCGGCTGCCGCAATCGGATCAATCATCAAGGGCGGCTGCGCGTAGACGGAATAAGTGTCCAGATTGGTCGCCAGAATACGCCCTTCGCGGTCAACGATATTGGCGCGTTGCATTGCAATCGAAGCACCGGGCGCGCTGGCCAGCGGCTCTTGTGCCTCGGACGTCGCCAGCATGCCCATGCGGACGCCCACGACCGAGAAGGCGCAAAAGAAGAACAGGCCCAAAACTAATAGTCGCCCCTCGGCGCGGGCACGGGCGCGGTCTTTCATCTTTTCATGACGTTGGCGGATATTCTCGCGCTCGATGACCTTTGGGTTTTCGCCCTTCGCGCGGGCATCCAGAACGCGTGCCAGAGGGCGGAGGGGAGTGCGAGTCATGGAATCTGCACCTCACCCAAGGCCTGAATATCGGTGATCGCCTGCAGTTCGATAGGGTCAACAACCGGCAGGTCGGGGTCCTCGGCATAGGCGATCTGGTCCGCACGTCCGAATTGCTCAGCCCGCAAAGGCAACAGGCCCATGCGTTCGAAATTCAAATCAGCCAGCTCACGCAGACGATCGGGGCGGTTCAAATAGGCCCATTCGGCGTTAAGAACCGCCAGTTTAACCTGCGCCACGCCGATCTCACCCTGAAGGGCCTGCATTTCTTTAACAACTTGCTGGGTCCGATAGTTCTCCTGATAGGCCCACAGGGCCAATCCGAAAACGGACAGTGCGGTCAACACATACAGAATACTCTTCATCTTGCCCTTCCCCCAAGTTGCGGCATCCCGATGGCGCGGGCGTCAATTTCCCCCGCCGGAGCCTCAGTGCGGATCGCGACACGCAGCTTGGCCGAACGCGAACGCGGGTTTTCCTGCAATTCCTGCTCATCTGGCCCGACGGCTTTGCGTGTCTTGAGCGTGAATTGCGGCACTTCCTGTTCCATCTCGGGCGCATAGCGGTTGGCCCGCCCGGTCTTACCAGCCCGAGACTGGAAGAACCGTTTAACCATCCGGTCTTCGATGGAGTGGAAGGTCACAACAGCCAGTTGCCCACCAGGCTTCAAGGCCCGCTCAGCGGCCATAAGGCCTTGAAACAGCTCATCATATTCTGCGTTCACTGCAATCCGCAGGCCCTGAAAACTACGCGTCGCAGGGTGCGATTGTCCCGGCTTGGGGCGCGGCAGGCAGGATTCGATGATCTCGGCCAAACGCAAGGTCGTGGTGATGGGCTCCTCGGCGCGGGCTTTGACGATGGCCTTGGCGATACGCCGACTTGCACGCTCCTCACCGTAGTGGAACAGGATGTCGGCCAATTGCGCCTCGGTCGCCGTGTTGACCAAATCGGCGGCGCTTTCACCCTCCTGGCTCATGCGCATGTCGAGCGGGCCGTCTTTCATGAAGGAAAAGCCGCGCTCAGCCAGATCCAGCTGCATGGACGAAACCCCGAGGTCCAGTACAACCCCATCAAGATCCTGCGCATATTCATCCATGCGAGAGAATACACCGGGCTGCATCACAAGGCGGTCGCCATAGTCGCCTGCCCAGTCTGCGGCCATTTCAAATGCCAGCGGATCGCGATCCACGCCGATCACCTTCTCGGCCCCAGCCTCAAGCAGACCTCTCGTATACCCACCTGCACCGAACGTGCCGTCTAGCCAAGTGCCCGCCACCGGAAATACCGCCGCCAGTAAAGGGCGCAGCAAGACAGGAATATGTGGGTTCGAAGATGAAGAGACCGCGCCGGACATGCCGTTACGCGTCCCCAACGCCGTCAAGGTAGACCATCGGGTCGAAATCATCCGGCAGATCGTCCATCCATTCCTCGGCCTTGGCGAGTTCCTCGACCTCATAGGTCTCGGGCTTCCAGATCTGGAAGGTGTCACCGGCGGCTATGAAGAACGCCTCATTCTCTAGGTCGATCTTGTTGCGCAGCTTGGCCGGCAAAACCAGACGCCCGGTTTCATCCACATTGGTGGGAAAGGACTGACCGTGGAACATGCGTTGAAGCATCTTACGCTCCATCGAGCCACGCGGGAGAGCGTCGATCTTGTCGTCGACCTCATCAATTGCCTGCATGGTATAGCATTCAAGGTATTTGCGGCGGTGGTCGCCATAGACAATCACAAGCTCAGGATTGTCACCGGGCTGCCAATTGGGGTCAGACGATTCAAGCACACGGCGAAACGAGGCCGGGATCGAGACCCTGCCCTTCGTGTCCACCTTATGGTGGCTTTCACCTCTAAACCTGCGCGCCAAGACGACTGTCCCTTTCGCTTGCGCCCCACTTGAATTTCACGTCCCCCCGGATGAAAAACGGCGGGTTGATCTGCTGCCACTGATCAACCCGCCGCATTGGCCCGCTTTGCGGGATGTCCAGCTGCACGCGCCACCTGGGGGGATGTCTGCTCGCCCGCGCGCCGGATCTCTTGAGTGATGAAAGCGAGATGCCTGTATGAAACCTGATTATTTTTGGTTGGGGTCGTTTGCTGCCCCTGCTGCCTCGTCCTCATCGGATGCATTAGGGATGACATGGGAATTCATGGAAATCAACAGGAATTTTTGGGCACCATCTAATACGGGCTATGAAAACAAGGTGTATTTTGAGCCAATTTCAGAACCAACACACCTCATATCGACATCAAAAGTCATTCGATCGCTAGATATGGTGACCTCGTGAACCTCCCGCGATCACCCATGATTTCCCAAAAAAATTTCGAATTCTCGGAATAAATGCCGGCTGAGACCCGTCAGCAACGCAAAAAGCAAAGAATCACACAGAAGGAAACCGCGTGGAATTTGGCCGCTTTGATCTGCTCCCACGAATTCCCAAGCCACGATCTAAGATCGCTTTCCCGTGATCGAGTTGAAACAAAGCGTCCATCAAACGCACAAACTTTCGCAGCTGCGCTCAAACTCCGGGCAAGTCGAATGGTGAGAAGGAATCTTTGCTCGACCAAGACTTAGCGCCCAAGGTCCCGCAAACCCCAAAAAATCATGGGTGATTTCAAACCGCGACTGACAAGGCTCTGATATCCATGCATTTGCTGCATAGCAGCATTGACGTTGCGGGCTATTGTGCAATCGCAGCATTCACTTATTTTCATCCTCAAGCAAACGCTGGCACCGGTCAGCAAGACAAGAATGAACGGAACAACAAGATGGCAATGGCAACAAACACACCGGCACTCAAAGGCACTCACTTTGGCGGTATCACCACATTGGTCGAGGCCGCAAAGACACGTTTTGCCCGCTACCGCCTGTACCGCCAGACGGTAAGTGAGCTGTCGGCGCTGTCGAACCGCGAGCTGGCCGATCTCGGCCTGAGCCGCGCAATGATCCGCGGCCTGGCCCGTCAGGCGGCTGACGACTTCACAGCGCGTTAAGCGCAAACGAATACACGAGATCAGACCCTTCCTCCTCCCTTTAGGGTCTGTAATCAGCGGCGGCGTCTCTCCTCCTCCCTGACGTCGCCGCACCAAATACCGGCCTTGCAACGCCGGACCAAGACACACCGGGCTCTCCTCCTCCCTGCCTGGTGTTGAAAGCGCGCGGTGACGTCTTCCTCCTCCCTGACGTCGCCGCGTCTTCCTCATACCGGGCTCAAACCCGGGTTCAGATACATCGGGGCTCTCCTCCTCCCTGCCCTGATGTAGAAAAGAACGGCGGTTTCCCTTCCTCCTCCCTGGGAAACCGCCGTTTTTGCATTTTGGGCAAACGGACTAAGATCGGCGCAGCTACGTTTTTTCAGGAGTGCGCCATGGCCGCCTATTTTATCGCCCAGATTTCCATTCATGATCCGGACGGGTATCAGAAGTATCTTGAAGGTTTCATGCCAATCTTTGACCGGCACGGCGGGCGCCTGCTGACCATTTCGTCAAAACCCGTCGAGATTGTCGAAGGCAGTTGGGCCGAAGAAGGCATCGTGCTGATGGAGTTTCCGGACGTGGCCGCGGCCCGGGCGTGGAAAGACGACCCGGACTATATCGAGTTGGCCAAGATCAGACGCAAGACAACGACGGCCAATCTGGTGCTGGTCGAAGGCCTCTAGAGATCAGAACGGAACGTCGTCTTTGGCGGTCAGGAAACGGGAAACAACTTTTTTCACGCCTGCTTTGTCGAAATCGACCTCGACCTTATCCCCTTCGATGCCGGTAACCGCGCCGTAGCCGAATTTCTGGTGAAACACCCGCTCACCCAAGGTGAAGCTGGCAATGGCCGTGGCATCAATCACCGTATTCCGACTTTCTTTCGGCTGGGACATCCCATACTGACCCTGCCGCGCCTGCATCCGCTTCCAGCCCGGAGAGTTGTATACATTCGCCTCAGCCGCGCGGGTTTCGATCGTCGCGGCCGGTTGCCCGCCGCCATACAGCCCCGGAGGCGTCAGAACCTCCACATGATCCTCGGGCAATTCGTCGATGAACCGCGATGGCATTGCGTTCTGCCATTGCCCGAACACCCGCCGATTGGCCGCGAAAGAAATCGTGCAAACCTCCTCAGCGCGGGTAATGCCCACGTAAGCGAGCCGCCGTTCTTCCTCGAGGCCCTTGAGGCCCGATTCGTCCATGGAGCGTTGCGAAGGGAACAAACCGTCCTCCCACCCCGGCAGGAACACGGCAGGAAACTCCAACCCCTTTGCCGCGTGCAGCGTCATGATTGAGACCTTCGCCCCATCGCCCTCTTGTTCATTGTCCATCACCAGACTGACATGCTCCAAAAACCCTTGCAGGTTCTCGAAATTGTCCAGCTGATTCACAAGTTCCTTAAGGTTTTCCAACCGGCCCGGCGCTTCCGGCGTCTTGTCGTTCTGCCAATGCCCCGTATAGCCAGATTCGTCCAAGATGATCTGCGCTAGCTCGATATGCGTGTGCTCCGGCGCACCATAGCGAATGGGCGACAACCCGTCTTCAATGACCGAGTCGTCATCGACCTCGATCCTTGGCCCGCGCGTCAGCCCATTCCACCGCGCCAATCCGTCGATCAACTCGCGCAGAGCTTTGCCGCCCTTACCCTTGATCAACTGGTTCTCAACTGCAATTCGCGCCCCTTCGACCAGAGATACCCCGTTCTGACGCGCCACAACCTGAATCGTCTGCTGCGCCTTGTCGCCAAGGCCGCGTTTGGGCGTGTTCACGATCCGCTCGAACGCCAGATCGTCCTCGGGGCTGACCACCAGCCGGAAATAGGCCATGGCATCGCGAATCTCCATCCGCTCATAGAACCGAGGGCCGCCGACCACCTTATAAGGCAGCCCAATCGTCAGAAACCGATCCTCAAACGCGCGCATCTGATGCGAGGCGCGGACCAGAATGGCGATTTCATCAAGACTGAACTTGTTCACTCTGCTGGCTGCCACTGATTGAAGCATATTCGCAGCATTGGGATCGCCCTCAAGCAGCTTCAATACCAAGTTCTGAGTCTTTAGGTCGGAGTAGACTTCTCCCGTTTCAAAGGCATTTTTTATGTATGCGTGCTGGTCAATCGGCCCCAAGCCCGCCTTAGCACGCCTATCCAACTCCTGCTCGAAGGTTTGCAACCGCGGATTAAATCGGTTTTTTGCCTCTACCGATCTACCGCAAACATGATCATCAATCTTCTCGCCAACCCATCGCGCTTCCTCGTCACCATCCCAATGGCCAACAAGACGAACCTTCCATCCTTCTTTTTCTGCATTGGTCCAAAGCTGTTTCCCGAGGCGCTCTGCGTTCCCTCGGATAACACCCGAAGATGCTTCGAGAATATGCATCGTCGAGCGGTAATTTTGCTCCAACCGCACTACGAAGGCGCCGGGAAAGTCCTTTTCGAACCGCAGGATGTTGCCCACCTCGGCGCCGCGCCAGCCATAGATCGACTGATCGTCATCACCCACGCAACAGATGTTCTTGTGCCCTCCGGCCAGCAGACGCAGCCAGAGGTACTGGGCGACGTTGGTGTCCTGATACTCATCCACGAGAATGTAGCGGAACCAGCGCTGGTATTGCTCCAGCACGTCCTGATGGGTTTGGAAAATCGTGACCATGTGCAGCAGCAGGTCACCGAAATCCACCGCATTCAACTCGCGCAGGCGGGTCTGGTACTGAGCATATAGCTCCACACCCTTGTTGTTATAGGCCCCGGCATCCGCGACCGGCACTTTGTCAGGCGTCAAAGCGCGATTCTTCCAGCCGTCGATAATTCCGGCCAGCATCCGCGCAGGCCAGCGCTTGTCATCTATGTTGGCAGCCCGCACCAGTTGCTTGAGCAAACGCAACTGATCATCACTGTCCAAAATGGTGAAATTCGACTTCAGTTCGACAAGCTCAGCGTGGCGACGCAGCAGCTTGACACAAATCGCGTGGAAGGTACCCAACCATGGCATCCCTTCGGCGGGCTGACCAAGAAGACGGCCCACCCGCTCTTTCATCTCCCGCGCAGCCTTGTTGGTGAAGGTCACGGCTAGAATCTCGTTCGGACGCGCCTTGGCAGTGGTCAGAAGATGCGCAATCCGTGTGGTCAGAGCTTTGGTCTTACCTGTTCCCGCGCCCGCAAGCATCAGCACCGGTCCGTCTAGCTGCTCAACCGCTTCGCGCTGCGCTGGATTGAGGCCGTCCAGATAGGGCGTAGGTCGCGCGGCCATGGCGCGCGCCGATAGCGATGCGCCCTCAAAGGCGTCCATTTCATCAAAACTGCTCATATCGGCAAACTACGCTGGATGGGCCAAAAGGAAAAGGGTTTGTTCACGCCTTGTTCGCGCGAATTTTCCGTCGGGGTCTTACAAATCTTAATCATTTTCACGCCCCCACATGCAAGGAAGTTAACACTCTGTCAAAACCTCTCACAGATGCTACTCCGCACTTTGTGGGAGAATGTGGGTATGGAACAGACGGCAAAAGCACGCCTTATTGGCAAGCTAAAGGTCTTTGTCAGCACGGCAACGCTGATCGCTCTGACAGCTTTGGCTTGTTGGGGGATATATACACTGCCCGCCCCTCTTGTGGACCGCATGCTGGAATCGGATCTGCGCCATCACGCCCTACGCCTTGAAAAGAAGGTGGAAAGCCAGCTTTTTGACGTCAAGACCAGCTTCGAACGACATATCCTTAGCCAACATGATGAGGCTTTTCTAAGCTTGCTGCCCGAAACTTCGGATATCTACCGATTCAAGCTGTTCGATTCCTCGGGTGAGGTGTTCTGGTCGACCCGCGATGGTGATGTCGGTTCGGTGAATACCAAACCCTATTTCACGGACGTGGTGGCCATGGGCAACCTGTTCTACAAGCATGAGGAAAAGCCCATCGCCGAGGTGGATTCGCTAAACGCCGACCAGTTGGAGAATCTGGACAGCAACACCCGACATGTGGCCGAAATTTATACGCCGGTGATTCAGAGCGGCAAGTTCCTCGGCGCGATTGAGTTCTATTCCGACATCACTGATGTGAGGAACCTGTTCATTGATCGGGTTCAAATGTCGCTGATTGCGATTAGTGCGGTGGTCCTGCTGGCGTTGACGGCAGTGATCCTGATCGTGCATCGCAACAATCGCAGGCAGTTGGGCGTGCTTCGCGTGCGTGCGCAGAAAGAACGAGAGTTGATGGATGACCAACTGCGCCTCGCGCGCGAGGTCCGACTGCTGGGCGAGTTGAATGAATGGCTGCAATCCAGCCGCTCGCTGGATGAGCTGTTCGACATGGTCTCACGTTTCATGACCCACATCCTGCCCGAGGCTGAGGGCAGTGTTTATGTCTATTCCAACTCGCGCGATGTTCTGGACGGATGCGCCAGTTGGAACGGTGGCACCCACAAGGCGCATATCCACCCCGAGGGCTGCTGGGGCTTACGCCGTGGACGGACCTATGAATTCGGTGCCTCCGAGATTGATTTTGTCTGCGAGCATGCCGAACCCCATGACGGGCGGGCCTATTTCTGTTTTCCAATTCTCGCTCATGGCGAAACGGTCGGCTTGTTGCACCTGCGCGCCCATGAGGGGAAGTGTGAGGCCTTTCACGCCAGCAAGAAACTGGCGCAGCTTTGTGCGGAACAGATCAGCATGGCGATTGCCAATGTGCGGATGCGTGATCAATTGCATGACCAGTCCGTGCGCGATCCTTTGACAGGATTGTTCAATCGACGCCACATGACCGACAGCCTCCGCCGGGGAATCAGTCGCAGCCAGCAGACCGGTGCGCCGCTCAGCCTGATCGCGGTGGATGTGGATCATTTCAAGAAGTTCAACGACACACATGGGCATGACGCGGGTGATATGGTTCTGCGCGCCGTGGGCGCCGCCTTGGAACAGGGGTGCGACCGCGATGAGATCGCTTGCCGCATCGGCGGCGAGGAGTTCATGCTGATTCTCCCCGACAACACGCCGGATGATACGGTGACACGGGCTGAAACCCTGCGCCAAGCGGTCGAGGCCGTGTCGGTCAGATATGGCGACAAGTCTCTGCCTCGGATCACGATCTCGGTTGGAGTAGCGCATTACCCTGCACATGGGACGATGCCGCAAGACTTGATGCGAGCGGCCGATGATGCCCTCTATTCAGCCAAGGATAACGGCCGAAATCAGGTGCGCGTTGCAAGTGGTCATACCGACTCGGCGGCTGAATGTCCGGGGCCAAAATCGCTCAAACAGAAGCCTGATGCGGCGTGATCCTCTTGCCGAATCACAGCGCAGGTTGGATCAAGCGCCATGGACCTGCACAGCACCTATCCCGGCATTGCCGACCTGAAACACCGCGCCCGACGGCGGCTTCCGCATTTTGTTTGGGAGTATACCGAAAGCGGAACAGGGACCGAAACGGCCATGCTCCGAAATCGAACAGCGCTGGATTCAGTGCGACTACTCCCCGCGATTCTAAAAGGTGAATTGGAATACGACACCAGCAAGCGCTTTCTGGGGCAAGACTGCCCACTTCCTTTCGGAATCGCGCCGATCGGCATGTCGGGTCTGATCTGGCCGGACGCAGAAGGCATTTTGGCGCGTGCGGCTGCGCAGGCCTCTCTGCCCTACACATTGTCAACGGTGGCCAGCCAATCCCCGGAGGATCTGGCCCCTCATCTGGGTGAAAACGCCTGGTTCCAGCTTTACCCGCCTAGGGACCCGGAGATTCGGGCAGATTTTCTGGCCCGCGCCCAACAGGCAGGATTTAAAACGTTAGTCCTAACGGCAGATGTTCCTGTCGCGTCCCGAAGAGAGCGTCAGACACGCTCAGGGCTGACCCATCCGCCAAGGCTGACGCCAAGATTGCTGGCCCAAGTCGCACGGCGCCCCGCTTGGGCGTTTGGGATGCTGCGACAGGGCATGCCCAAAATGCGCACGTTGGACAAATACATCGACAACACAAAATCGATGCCGCTAACAGCCCATGTCGGATACTTGCTGCGGACGTCACCGGACATGGAGTACGTCAAACGGTTGCGCGATCAATGGGATGGGCCCTTCGTGATAAAGGGAATCATGCGCCCCGACGATGCCGAAGTACTTGAACAAGCCGGGGTGGATGCGCTTTGGGTCTCGAACCACGGCGGGCGTCAATTTGACGGTGCCCCCGCCAGCATTGAAGTTCTACCGGAGATTCGCAGGGTCACCAGCCTGCCTCTGATCTTCGACAGCGGCATCGAAGGCGGGTTGGACATCCTTCGCGCTTTGTCCAAAGGGGCCGATTTCGTCATGCTTGGACGTGCCTTTTTGTATGGGCTGGCAGCACTTGGCTCCAAAGGACCGGCTCATGTGATTGACCTGTTACGGCAGGATATGCTCGCAAATATGGGGCAGATGGGCCTTGCCGAGCTGACGCAAATCAAGACGATTCATCACGAAGATTGATGCTGCGACGCAGCAACGCTACAAGAAACGCGCGAACAATGGCCGTTTGCGAGCGTTAACATGCCGGTTATACCCAGAACCACTGATACACCTGCGCGTATTCTCCGCCTATGAACACGGCCGAAACACCAAGACCGGGACCCAAAATGACCGATTTCAAGAAGATCCTGATCGCCAATCGCGGCGAGATTGCCATTCGCGTGATGCGCGCAGCCAACGAGATGGGTAAACGCACCGTTGCGGTCTTTGCCGAAGAAGACAAGTTAGGCCTGCACCGCTTCAAGGCGGACGAAGCTTATCGCATTGGCGAAGGTCTTGGCCCCGTCGCGGCATATCTGTCGATTGACGAGATCATCCGCGTCGCCAAGGAATCGGGTGCCGACGCGATCCACCCCGGCTACGGCCTGCTGTCCGAGAACCCGGACTTCGTGGATGCCTGTGTTCAGAACGGCATCACCTTCATCGGCCCTAAGGCCGAAACCATGCGCGCCCTGGGCGACAAGGCCAGTGCCCGAAAGGTTGCCATTGCCGCTGACGTGCCGGTTATCCCCGCCACCGAAGTTCTGGGCGATGACATGGCCGCGATCAAGAAAGAGGCGGCCGAGATTGGCTACCCTTTGATGTTAAAGGCCAGCTGGGGCGGCGGTGGACGCGGCATGCGCCCGATCCTGTCCGAGGAAGAGCTGGAAGAGAAAGTTCTGGAAGGCCGCCGCGAGGCCGAGGCCGCATTTGGCAACGGCGAAGGCTATCTGGAAAAGATGATCACCCGTGCCCGTCACGTCGAGGTTCAGATCCTTGGTGACAAGCATGGTGAGATCTACCACCTGTATGAACGTGACTGCTCGGTCCAACGCCGGAACCAGAAGGTCGTTGAACGCGCCCCTGCCCCGTATCTGACCGAAGAACAACGCGCCGAGATTTGTGAACTGGGCCGCCGTATCTGCGCCCATGTGAACTATGAATGCGCGGGCACCGTCGAGTTCCTGATGGATATGAACACCGGCAAGTTCTACTTCATCGAAGTGAACCCTCGCGTTCAGGTGGAACACACCGTCACCGAAGAGGTCACCGGCATCGACATCGTGCAGGCTCAAATCCTGATCGCCGAGGGCAAGACGCTGGCCGAGGCCACTGGCAAAGCCAACCAGGATGAGATCCGCTTGAACGGCCACGCTCTGCAGACCCGAGTGACCACCGAAGACCCGCTGAACAACTTCATCCCGGACTATGGCCGCATCACCGCCTATCGCTCGGCCACAGGTATGGGCATCCGTCTGGACGGCGGCACCGCTTATGCGGGCGGCGTAATCACGCGCTACTATGACTCGCTGCTGACGAAGGTCACCGCTTGGGCACCGACGCCCGAAAAGGCGATTGCCCGGATGGACCGCGCCCTGCGTGAATTCCGCGTGCGCGGCGTCTCTACCAACATCGCTTTCGTGGAAAACTTGCTGAAGCACCCGACCTTCCTGTCGAATGAATACACCACCAAGTTCATCGACGAGACGCCAGACCTGTTCGCCTTTAAAAAGCGCCGCGACCGGGGCACCAAGGTTCTGACCTATATTGCGGATATCACCGTCAACGGCCATCCCGAAACTAAGGATCGCCCCGAGCCGCGTGCCGATCTGAAAGAAGCCAAGGCTCCTGCCCAGAAAGCCGAACCCCAGATGGGGACCCGCAACCTGCTGGAGCAAAAGGGCCCGCAGGCCGTGGCCGACTGGATGAAAGCCCAGCGCCAGCTACTGATCACAGACACCACGATGCGGGATGGTCACCAGTCGTTGCTGGCGACACGGATGCGCTCGATCGACATGATCAAGGTCGCACCCAGCTATGCCGCGAACCTGCCGCAGCTGTTCTCGGTGGAATGCTGGGGTGGCGCGACGTTCGACGTCGCTTACCGCTTCCTTCAGGAATGCCCGTGGCAGCGCCTGCGTGACCTGCGCGAGGGGATGCCGAACCTGATGACCCAGATGCTGCTGCGCGGCGCAAACGGTGTTGGTTATACCAACTACCCAGACAATGTGGTGCAGGAGTTCGTGCGCCAGGCCTCGCAAGGGATTGATGTGTTCCGCGTGTTCGACTCGCTCAACTGGGTTGAAAACATGCGCGTGGCTATGGATGCGGTCGTTGAAAGCGGCAAGATCTGCGAAGGCACCGTTTGCTATACTGGCGACATTCTGGACCCGGATCGCTCAAAATACGATCTGAAATACTATGTCGGCATGGCGAAAGAGCTGCGCGATGCAGGGGCGCATATTCTTGGCCTGAAGGACATGGCAGGTCTGTTGAAACCGGCCTCGGCCAAGATTCTGATCCGCGCGTTGAAGGAAGAGGTCGGTCTGCCGATCCACTTCCACACGCACGACACCGCAGGCATCGCCAGCGCCACCATTCTGGCGGCGTCTGAGGCCGGCGTCGACGCGGTAGATTGCGCGATGGACAGCTTCTCGGGCAACACGTCTCAGGCCACGCTGGGCACTGTGGTCGAAGCGCTGCGCCATACTGAGCGGGATACCGGCCTGGACATCAAATCGATCCGTGAGATCAGCGACTACTTCGAAGCCGTGCGTGGCCAGTACGCGGCCTTTGAATCCAGCCTGCAGGCTCCGGCTTCTGAGGTGTATCTGCACGAGATGCCAGGCGGTCAGTTCACCAACCTCAAGGCGCAAGCCCGTTCTCTGGGGCTGGAAGAGCGCTGGCATGAGGTTGCCCAGACCTATGCTGACGTGAACCAGATGTTCGGTGACATCGTGAAGGTGACCCCGTCGTCCAAGGTTGTCGGTGACATGGCGCTGATGATGGTCAGCCAGGGCCTGACACGCGAAGAAGTGGAAAGCCCAACAACCGATGTGGCGTTCCCCGATTCAGTTGTGGACATGATGCGCGGAAACCTGGGCCAGCCTCCCGGTGGTTTCCCGCCTGCGATCCTTCATAAGGTCCTCAAGGATGAGGCCCCCAATACCGAGCGTCCAGGCAAAAACGTACCCGCCGTCGATCTGGAGGCCACCCGCGCCGACCTTTCCAAGCAACTGGACGGCAAAGAGGTCGATGACGAGGATCTGAACGGCTACCTTATGTATCCGAAGGTGTTCCTCGACTACATGGGCCGTCACCGCACGTATGGTCCGGTGCGCACCCTGCCGACCCGCACCTTCTTCTATGGCATGGAGCCGGGCGAAGAGATCACGGCCGAGATTGATCCAGGCAAGACGCTGGAAATCCGCTGTCAGGCCATCGGTGAGACCGACGAGAAAGGCGAGGTCAAAGTGTTCTTCGAACTCAACGGCCAGCCCCGCGTCATTCGGGTGCCCAACCGCCTTGTGACAGCCTCCACACAGGCCCGCCCGAAGGCCGAGGCCGGCAACGCCAACCACATCGGCGCGCCGATGCCGGGTGTTGTCGCGACCGTTGCTGTCACCGCAGGCCAAGAGGTCAAAGAAGGCGATCTTCTGCTGACCATCGAGGCGATGAAGATGGAAACCGGCATCCACGCCGAACGCGACGCCGTGGTCTCTGCTGTCCATGTCCAGCCCGGCGGCCAGATTGACGCAAAGGACCTGCTGGTCGAACTGGAATAACCAGTTTATTTTTCAAAAGCACAAGGGCCGCTCGGGGAACCGGGCGGCCTTTTTCGTACTCAGGAGGAACAATATGCTGTCCATCACCCCAGTCTACGCCGCGTTGCTGGCGATCCTTTACATTGTGCTAAGCTTCATGGTCATAAGCCAGCGCCGCAGTGACAAGGTCTCCTATGGCGATGGTGGCAAGCCGGACATGCTGAAGGTCATCCGGACGCATTCCAACTTCGTCGAATACACGCCCCTTGCCTTGCTGCTGATCACCATGGTCGAGCTTCAGGGCGCCGGGGCGCTGATGCTGAACCTGTTGGGGCTCTGTCTGCTGAGCGGTCGCTTGTTGCACGCCTACGGCTTTGGCCGCAGCCCCCAGATCGTGATTCTGCGCCAGGTCGGGATGGTTCTGACCTTTACAGCTATCCTCGTTGCGGCAATCGCGAACCTCTTGCTGGCGCTGTGAGTCAAGCATCCGTTTTTTGGCGAACGCCTATGTCTTTCAGCCCGATGCGATTAAGCAATGGCAGAAGGATGCCAACGGTTCCATTGGCCGCCTCCAGTTAAAAATTGGAGCGTATGGGCAACGTTGCAAACTGAGTAAATTAGCGGGTTGCGGGCCAAAAAATTTTGCCATATACGCCTGCTCATCCAGTTGGCCGTTGCCCAACGAACATAGACCAAAATGTTCAAGGTAGCGCCCTAACTTTTGAAACTTAGCCTTTCGTGGCTTGATCTGAACAAAAAGATCTGGCTTTGCACTCAAGGACCAAGTTGAAAAAGTGCCCCTATAGCTCAGCTGGTAGAGCAACTGATTTGTAATCAGTAGGTCCGCGGTTCGAGTCCGTGTGGGGGCACCACTTAAACTTACATCTCACTGATAATTAATCAAGAAATACGGTTCACATCCCCTGATTTGTCCCCCAATTTCTCGTTGTTGGAGCTTCACGCCTTGGGTGTGAACTATGGGCGCTTGGGATCATTTTTCAACCTTTGGAAAATGGTAGGGCCGGATCTCAGGTTTTTCAGGTGGCCGTTAAGCCAAGGCGAAACCTTGGACCTCAGGTTCTCATTATTAAGATTTGGTTAACCTCAAATCCCAAAGGCGCTGAAGCCTTGTACAATAGATGGCTAGGAGCCACCTAGTCAGACAACCAATTCGAAAGTTTGAGAGGCGTTCTGGATGAAGAAGACATTGATAGCTTGCGCGCTTGGAGGTTCTCTACTCGTGGCTGCTTGCGGAGCGCCGACAACGCCAACGCAGGCCCAAGCACAGCACGACGCACGCTGCGCGGCGGGTGTCCTCGGCGGCGCTGCCCTTGGCGGGGTAGTTGGAAATCGGTTTGGTGGTGGAACAGGCAAGACGCTAGCAACAGCAGCCGGTGCTGGACTAGGGATGTATGCTGGTCAATCAGCTTGCAACTAGCAGCGCCCAACCAGCGGGGACCTGCGCTACCGCAATTTGCGGCTTGCGTGACCAACTTCACTGCACTCTTTCGCAGATCCATCCATAACTAGCGCATTAAGAAACTAGCGTTGGTGTACTTGAGAACGCGAATTTTCCTCCTCCCTGTTGGACTGGGGTGCGCTTGTGATTAAGCGCGCCTCTTTTTATCGGTCGACGAGATGAAGCCCGCAACCCAGAGGCGGGGTAATCAGCGTCTGCAAATGGCCCGAAAGCTGGCGTTAATCAAAAAAGCTTGGAATTCGGCGGTTAGCTCAATGGTGACCATGTCGGGCTGACAGAACCTGAGTGTCGCGTTAAGTTCCTAGAAACGGGGGTTAACGAATGGACAGAAGGCTTACCACAGTGCTTGCAGCTGATATTGTTGGCTACTCAGCACTGATGGATCGTGACCGGGAAGGTACGATTGCGGCGCTCAGATCATTCCGTGAAGAAACGCTTCAGTGTCTGCTGGAAGAGCATGATGGAACGCTGATCAAAAGTATGGGCGATGGTTGGATTGCCGAGTTCAAATCCACATCAGATGCCGCAGATTGCGCAATCGCAATACAGTCAGCTCAGAAACCGGACGGTATCAAACTTCGAATTGGCATTCATACCGGAGAGGTCGTCACGGATGGTGATGACATTTTTGGTGACGGAATAAATGTCGCCTCCCGTCTCGAAGCGCTGGCCGAGCCGGATCAAGTTCTGATGTCAGACACCTCGCACAACAGTTTGGACCGTGGTGATGCATCTCACTTCGAAGGCGGCGAGCAAACTGAACTGAAGAACATCACACGCCGAATTGGTGTTTGGCACTGGCCCAAAGGCACTTCGGCCAATCTTTCCACAACAACGGATGTCAGACCCGGGATTGCCGTACTTCCGTTCGACAACATGTCCGGTGACCCCGAACAGGAGTTTTTTGCAGACGGCATTACCGAGGACATCATCACAGAGCTGTCGCGTTTCCGCTGGCTGATGGTGTTGGCCCGAAACTCGTCATTCATGTTCAAAGGTAAAAGCACAGATATACGCGAAGTCGGGCGCACTCTTGGCGTGCGGTATGTTCTGGAGGGCTCGGTCAGACGTGCAGGTCAGCGCGTCCGCATTACAGGGCAGTTGATTGATGCAGAAAACGGCAGCCATCTTTGGGCAGATCGATTTGACGGTGTGCTTGATGATATTTTTGACCTTCAAGACAAAGTCACCGTTGAGGTCGTGACAGCGATTGAGCCATCGCTGAGGCACGCTGAAACAAACCGAGCTCGAGCGAAACCAACGGACAATTTGGAAGCCTACGAACTGTACCTTCGGGCGCAATCGCACTTCCATCTTTTGACGGACGAAGACAACCGCAAGGCCATACAACTCACAACACTCGCACTGGATCGTGATCCAGACTATACGTCCGCATCCGGGCTATTGGCTTGGTTGCATATTCAACGAATGGTTCAAGGGCTTGAACCTATTGGTGAGGGACCAAAGGAAGCTATCAAGGCCGCTGAACGGGTTCTCATGAGCGATCGTGCAGACGGGATCGCAATGGCGTATGCGGCGCATTCCATCTCAATGCTCGCGCGAGACCTGCCGCGTGCGCGGGACGTTTTCAAACAAGCGCTCAAGCAAAATCCAAACGCTGCAACAGTTCACATGCTAGCATCCATTAACCTATGCCTGCTTGATAGGCCGGAGGAGGCTCTGAAACACGCGGTTCAATCTGTCGACCTTAGCCCGCATGATCCATTGCGCCACGCCGCCTACCTTGCTCAGGCAAGCGCACTCTTTCAGCTTGAGCGATATGAGGAAGCGGCTGGAGCTTGTCGGGATGCTTTGTCAGTGCGATCCAGCTTCGTGATGAGTCATCTCATGCTGATCGCTTCTCTGGGGCACCTGACTGATGAAGAAGCCGCTCGCAAAGCGATTAAAGACCTGCAGATTTTGCGCCCAGGCTTGACTGCCGCTTCACAGGAAACCCAGATACCAATCTTCACTGTTCCAGCCTCCGCAAACAACTGGCGTGAAGGTTGGTTGAAGGCAGGGTTACCTCAATAGGTGAATGGTAAAGTCGGCAAACGGAGATTGACGCCAATCCATGCCAAGCTAGCGAAGTCGCAGAAACGTAAAACCTAGAAATCTGATACCCGCCGGAAAGGCTTTTTCCCTGCCGCATGCAAAAACTTTACTTTCTGCGTTGCGGCCGTTCACGCCAAGAAGAGCGATTGACTGCGCCGCGCCTAAAGCAGAAAGACTCGCCATCTCAGCAGTTCTTATCCGTTGAAGTGCGGTCCTCCCTCTCGAAGTAGACTAACGACCTCATCAATCGCAGGATGGCGTCTCGATCTATGTGGAAGCTCAAGGGCCAACACCCGACCCGTTCCGATACTTTCCGATGAAACTTTTTTGAGTTGTCCAGACTGAAGCGCCTGCTCAACCAGGCAACTGTGTCCCATAAGCACGCCCGCACCGGACTTCGCTTCTTCTACGGCAAGGGCGTATAGCGAATATCTCGGCCCCCTTTGGGGATCACCAACTGAAACACCCGTCGCCTCTGACCAAATGGACCAGTCTTCTTGCCACGTCTGGTCATGCAGCAACTGCGCGGTCTCTAGATCAAGACCATCTGCTATCTTTGGTGAACAAACTGGGAGGATTTCGTCTTCCGCAAGCACGATCTGATCCGGTGTTTCAGCCGAGACGGAAAAGAAAACCGACAGATCAAATAGTTCTCTCGATAGGCTGGGAGGCCTCTCCATTGCTGTCACCGAGACATTCAGGTCGGGACGCTTCTCGCGCAGCTTGCCCAATCGCGCTGGTAACCATAGCTGCGCAATTGAGGGCAAAGCGGCAATGTGGATCTCAGGGTTGGGTGCTAGGGTTCGCAAACTTTGCGTCGCCGCCGCGAGAAGATCAAAGGCATGTGTGAACTCTCCTGCTAGCTTGCGACCAGAGGAGGTTAACGAAACACCGTGAGCCCCTCTTTCAAACAAGGTAGTTCCGGCCCAGCCTTCCAAGGCCTTTATATGCTGTGAGACCGCGCCGGCCGTGACGCACAACTCCTCGGCCGCGGAAACGAAACTTTCTAACCTCGCCGCAGCCTCGAAGGCACGCAGAGCATTGAGGGGCGGCCCTTTGGGGCGACGTGGAGCGACAGCCATAGATCTCAGCCTTAGTTTTTCTATGCCCAGAAATAGCAAAACTGGTTTGCGTTGTCATTCCGATCTGTCCAATCTGTGTGCAGCCAAGGAGGGAATTGCGATGACCATAGAAATGAGAAACTGGGTGCCGACCGACAGCGAAGCACTGGTCCAGAAGATCGCAACCGAAACGTCTCGCACTTCATCCAAGGCTCTGCTGGATCGGATTGACCATTTAGCCACCCGAAATCGGGAAATCCACGAGCACGAATGCTTCAACCTAAATCCTGCAACCAATGTAATGAACCCGAGAGCTGAAGCCTTGCTGTCTTCGGGAATTGGCTCGCGCCCCTCGCTTGGATATCCGGGCGAAAAATATGAGATGGGACTTGAAGCCATCGAAGAAATCGAGGTCATCTCAGCCGAGCTTTGCGCGGAGGTTTTCGACGCAAAGTTCGCAGAAATCCGCGTGCCTTCTGGCGCGATTGCCAACCTCTATGGCTTCATGGCCACCTGCCAAGCCGGCGATACAATAATTGCGCCGCCGGCATCGATCGGTGGGCACGTGACACATCACTTCGCAGGATGTGCCGGGTTGTTTGGTTTGCATACAATAGATGCGCCAACCGATGCCGATGGCTACACTGTCGATCTCGACCAATTGCGCGCGCTTGTGCGAAGGGAGCGTCCCAAATTGATCACGATCGGCGGAAGTCTCAACCTTTTTGAACACCCAGTCAAAGAAGTACGGGCCATAGCAGATGAAGTCGGTGCCAAGGTGATGTTCGACGCCGCGCACCAATGCGGGATTATCGCGGGAAGAGCCTGGCGCAACCCCTTGGCCGAGGGCGCACACTTCATGACAATGAGTACGTACAAAAGCCTCGGCGGTCCTGCTGGGGGACTGATTGTCACAAACGATGCGGAGATTGCAAAGGATTTGGATGCCATTGCATTCCCAGGCATGACGGCGAACTTCGACGCCGCGAAGTCAGCTGCTCTTGCTGTAACGATGCTTGATTGGCGCGACTACGGAAAGGACTACGCTGCCGAGATGATCGCAATGTCCCGCGCAATGGCCCAGGGCCTCGATGCGCAAGGTGTTCCAGTTTTTGCCGGACGCGAGGGCTTCACCGCCTCTCACCAGTTCGCTGTTCTGGCAGAAAGCTTTGGCGGTGGACAGGCTGCATCCAAGACCCTACGCAAAGCTGGGTTTCTGTCTTGCGGCATTGGCCTGCCGGTGACGGAAATCGAAGGTGATATGAATGGTCTGCGCATAGGTACGCCCGAGTTGGTGAGATGGGGCATGACGTGTGATCACTCCGACAGGCTGGCTTCTCTGATTGCGCGCGGACTGAAGGGCGACGATATCGCCGCCGAAGTGGCTGACTGGCGCCGTTACTTCGCGAGCGTGCACTTCGTTCATAGCTAAGTCTGTAAAAATCGCCGCAGGAGAAAAAATGATCGCTTCGTCCTATAAAGCGGTCACTCAGACAGAACGCAGCGAACGACTGCTCTGAGCCTAGCAGAGACATCTCCACATCCTCGCATTACAATCGATCGAAATGGAACGCGATAACGGAAAAGAGCCTAGGATTGCCCGAGGCAGGATTGTTGTGCCGGCAGAACTGTCGGCCTGTGAGCGGCGAGCTCTGTCGAACAGACTATATTCAGTACATCAAAAGATCTTTGCGGGTGTTTCCGCCGAAGAGTTTCATCAGCACGTGATAGCACCGCCGGCAGAAGCAACATCCATCCAGCTTTACTGCGCGGCAGACCAAAGTTTTATTGGTTATTGTGCAGTTCACCGCTATCGACGCCAAGTGCATGGGCGCAGCGTCATTGTATTGCGGGCAGAGGCTGGGTTGGCACCTGGGTTTCGCGGGCGCGGCGCAACTTACGGCTTCGGCATCGTACGTGCTTTAACTGAAAAACTAAGCCACCCATTCACCCCAGTGTACTATCTCGGCACACTCGTTCACACGTCGAGCTATCACCTGTTCTGCAAGTATTTTCGGCGAATTTTCCCGCACCCGGATGTTAAGTCGCCAGGCGATATTCAGGAAATCGCTCGCCAGCTCATAGAAAGCTTCTCTGATCCGGCAGTTCGTCCCGAAGACCCGTTTGTGCGCGACGTCGGATGGGTCACAATCGAAACACCGCAAGAAAAACGTCTCAATGAACGGCTTGATCCATCAGATGTGCAGTTCTTTAAGCTACGCAATCCAGGTTTCACAAAGGGTCACGGCCTTGTCGTTCTAATTCCGATGACCTGGCTCAACCTTTTAGGAGCACTTCTTTCACGTCTTTACGAGCGCGCGCGTATCGCTTCCGGAATTCATAAACCCGACCTTTGATTGAATGGTGACTTTGCCTGCAGAGCGGTCATTCAAGCAAAGAGTAGCGAACTACCGCTTTGAACCCAAAATGGACAATGCTGCGACCGGCACGTATGTCTGCTTTGATCAAACGCTGGTGATCCAGGTACTTGTTAAATTTCATGCCATAGGTCGTTTTCCGGCCTGCCTTGACGAGTTTTCAAGTTAACGTCGTTGGAGACCATCCAGCGAGAACAACGAATGCCACCAATAGACCTGATTGCACTACGCCATGAATTTCACAGAATGCCCGAACTCGGGTTTGCTGAAGAAAAAACTAAGGCACGGGTTGCGGGCATCCTTGAAGATCTCGGAATTGAGACCCATGTCGGCGCGGGTGTTGTTGGTGTCCTTAAACGCGGGACGGGCAATCGCGCCATCGGTCTACGAGCCGACATGGACGCACTGCCGATACATGAGACCAGCAGCCATGACTATGTCTCCCAGACGGCTGGTGTTATGCATGCCTGCGGGCATGACGGCCATATGACCATGCTCTTGGGCGCGGCGGCAGCCCTTGCTAAAGAGCCCGATTTTGATGGCACGGTGGTGTTCATTTTCCAACCCAACGAAGAGCACGGATTGGGCGCGCAAGCCATGATTGCCGAGGGTGTGCTAGAGCGTTTTCCCGTTGAGGAAGTCTATGCCATTCACAATCTTCCTGCCGCGCCGGTGGGGCAGATTTCCACGCGGCCCGGTCAAATCTGTTCGAGCGAAAGCCTGTTTGAAATTCTGATCGAAGGACAAGGAGGTCACGCCTCCATGCCGCAAGTTGGGCGGGATGCGATTACCATCGGGGCAGAGATTGTGCAGGCCTTGCAAACCATCGTGTCACGCAAGCTTGCTCCGGGCGCGGGTGTTGTCGTTTCGGTAACGGAATTCCTGACCGATGGTCAGCGCAATGTCCTACCTGGTGTCGCAACTCTAAAGGGGGATGTGCGCGCACGGACGCCAGAAGATCGCGAGGAGGTCGCGCGGCTTATGCGCCAGCTTGCCGAAGGTATCGGAGCCGCCCACGGCGTAAAAGTATCTATGACATTTAACACAGAATTCATCGAGACGATCAACGCCCCGGAACAAACTCGCGCTGTCGTAGACGCAGCTCTCGTCTTAGGGCTGGAGACTGAAGGCAATCGCGAACCCATGAGTTTCTCGGAGGATTTTGCGCACTTCTCGGCCGCTGTTCCAGGGTGCTTCTTGCTGCTCGGCAACGGGCAAGAGGGGCCGTGCGGCCAACCGCTCCATTCGGACGACTACGATTTCAACGATGATCTGTTGCCAATTGGGGTCGCGTTTTGGGCACAACTAGTGCGTGACCGCCTGCCGGTAGCCGGAAACGGATGCGATTGACCATGTTAGAATCCCGCATGAATAGGCTTCGCGTCGAAATGGGTAAAAAAAGGGCTTGATGTCGCTCTCATCACCGATGACGACAATGTCTATTACCTGACAGGGTAATACGACTATTTGCACATGGAATTTGGCCGCCCGAACATATTGGTGGTGCCGCGCGACGGTTCCAGCCTGTTGATCACACCCACAATTGACCTCATCGCTGCTCAATCTGCGGCGTGTGTAGACAAGATTGCGGCGTGGAATGACGGAATGGGTGCGGAATGGCGCGCTGAATTGCCTGCCGCCATCAAAGGTGCCAGGCGTATTGGAATAGAATCCAATCACATGCCAGCCCTTGTGCGCGCATACATTGATGAACTGGTTGGTGCGCAAAATCTCACCTCGGTCACACCGATCCTGTCCTAGATGCGGATGATCAAATCCGACCGAGAACTACTACTTGCCCGCCATGCAGGTCAGATCGCAAACGCCATGATGAACGCCGGTCGCGCTGCCATAGGCGATGGTGTGCCAGAATACGAAGTAGCCCTTGCCACATCGCAAGCGGGGACGCGCAAAGCGGCAGAACTCCTGAGCGCGTATTACGACGACACCGATATGTCGCCGAATACGCACTTCCTGCAAATCATGGCTTCGGGCGAGGCAATCACTAAGACACATCACCGCGCCACCACACGTATCATGCGGCGCGGCGAGCCAGTGTTCCTCTGCTTGTGCGGCATAACCAATTTTCACCGCTTCAAGCTGGGCTTTGACCGAACCTTTTGGATTGGCGAGATTAATGACCCATCTCAGGCCGCGGTCTATGAGGTCGCACTGGCCAGTCAGCAAGCCGCGCTTAAAGCGTTGCGACCCGGTGTAACAGCAGAAAGCGTTCACTCTGCATATGCAGAAGTTATTCAAGGTGCAGGATATGAGTATCCTTTTCGTTGTGGCCGCGCGACAGGTTTCAGCTTTCTGGAAACTCCGCAACTGGTTACTGGCGACACAACACTACTCCAGCCAGGAATGGTTTTTGCAGTGGATGGATCTGTGTCTGTAGACACCTTCCGTGCCCAGATCGGTGACAGTTTTATCATAACGCAAGACGGCTACGAGCCAGTGACCAATCATCCAAAGACAATTGATCAACTCATCTTGTGATCAGTCTTGAAGAGCCATCCCAATTTTAGCGAAGCTGTTCTAATGATAGAAAACGGCCATTGGTTTTGATGCAGTGAAAGCTCACTCTGTCGGCAATGCGGACATTCAGCGGAATTAACTGAAAGTCTGCTTCGAGCCCAAAGCGAACGATGCTGCTCGATGCCCCAATGACAGCGATGCGCAGAAAGCTGGCTTTGCAAAGTCGAACGACTGGCCCTTGAGCGCCCTAGTGTAAATCCATCCCAAAAGCGGTTAATCCCTTGGGCGTTTAGTTACCAAGCAATAGAGCTAGACGCATGGTGGCTGGGCGGTGAACTAGATTGGACTGAAACAAGCAAGAGTGTCGCGCAGGATAGTCCATTTCAGGGAAGACAAGTCAAAGCCGGAAGCCATCAATGTCCGATTTACACAATTATTTTTTGTCGTTTTTGCAGGACTTCGGGCTTTTAGCGCTTTTTCTTGTGTTGTTTTTGGAAACGCTGGGCTTACCCGTTCCCGGTGAGACCATTCTGATATCCAGCTCTGCGATTGCTAGCCAAGGCGAACTCAACATCTTTGCTGTTATAGCTGTCTCTATCGCTGCGTCGATGGCGGGAGACAATGTAGCGTATTTTGTTGGTCGCCGATATGGTCGTAGTGTCGTCCTCTTGTATGGACCAAAAGTCGGCATCACTGAGACGAAATACGAAAAAGCGGAGCAAATAACAAAAAGCTATGGAGCATATGTTGTTGCCTCAGCCCGTTTCTTTGTCTTGCTTCGGCAGCTAAATGGGCTTGTGGCAGGTTCGACGGGAATGCGTTTGCAAACATTTGTTCTGGCCAATGCTATTGGATCATGCATTTGGGTACTCTTCTGGACAAAACTTACATACAAACTCGGACAGAACATCCCTTTACTTCCGTGGATGACCCATCATGCAGCAATAGTGGTCGGCATGTTGAGTGTGTCGGCCCTATTGCTGGTAGCCATATTGTCTCTGCGCACTTGGTATTTTGGAAAGACAGAAAGAGTAAAAACCGAAGATAGTCCACAACACCTTGACTGAAAAACTTCTCAAAGCTTACGACTTGCTCTTGGACCAATGGGGCGATTTTTAGATACCTTGGTGTATATGCGTATGTGGCGATCAATTCGGTCTCGGACCAGGGAAACGAATTGGGCCGCTACTAGGGAAAACTCAATATCAATAATCTTGAACCTGACCTTCTTGACCTGAATGACGCTCATGTATTGACTAAGTGTTGGTTTGATATCTTGTAAGAGGCACTTAGCGATATGGCGTGGATTGGATTGGCAACGATTGTGCTCGTTGTTGTGTCTCTCCTGACAGGCCGCGTAACTCCAGTCATAGCATTAATACTATTTCCGCTCGCAGGAGCGTTATTGGCGGGTTTCGGTCCTACAGATTTGTCGGAGTTCTTTAACTCAGGCCTACTTCGTGTGGCACCGGTCGCCACGATGTTCATCTTTGCGATCCTCTTCTTTGGCATCTTGCAAGATACAGGGCTTTTTCGCCCGATTATCAATTGGATCATTGGGGTGACCAAGGGCAATGCGGTGGCGATTACCGTTGCAACGGCAATGGTCGGCGCTCTGGCCCATCTGGATGGCGCTGGCGCAACGACATTTCTTCTAACTGTTCCGGCCCTGCTACCACTTTATGTTGGGCTCGGAATGAACCGCTATTTGATGTTGATGATGCTATGCTTGGGTGCCGGTCTGGCGAATATGCTTCCCTGGGCCGGGCCGTTGGGCAGGGCCTCTGCTGTCTCGGGTATTGATCTGACAGTGCTTTGGCACCCTCTGATACCCATTCAGATTGTCGGGTTGGTTCTGTTGGCCGGCTTCGCAGTCCTAATGGGACTTCGCGAGAAACGCATAATGTCCAAGACAACAGGTGTTGAGAACCCGACAGGAAGCATGGCACAATACGCCTTGAAGGTGACTGACGAAGAATTGGCATTGGAACGCCCTCAACTCATTTTCGTAAATGGGGGTTTATTTTTGGCGACAGTAGTCGCGCTTGTGCTGGGCATACTGCCCCCCGCGTTTCTCTTTATGATCTCTCTTTCGTTGCTTCTAATCGTCAATTACCGCGACGTGGACAGCCAAGTAAACCGGATGAAAGCGCACGCACCTTCCGCGCTGACAATGGCTACGATTATCTTTGCTGCTGGGGCGTTCCTGGGCCTTATGGACGGTACAGGAATGCTCCGGGTTATGGCTGAGCAGGTGGTCGAGATCTTGCCTGAAAGCGTTGTACCAACATTGCATATTTGGGTCGGGCTGATCGGCGCTCCGCTTGAGTTGGTGCTCAGCACAGATGCATTTTACTTTGGTTTGATGCCGGTGATGCTGGAAATTGTGGAACCAACTGGCGTACCGACCGAAAGCATTGTCTATGCGATGCTCATCGGCAATATCATTGGCACCTTCATCAGCCCATTTTCGCCCGCCCTCTGGCTTGCACTTGGATTGGCCGGTGCAAGCATGGGGCGACACATTCGGTACTCGCTGCTCCCGTTGTGGCTGTTCTCAATCGCAGTTTTTGGGGTCGGTTTCTTGCTGGGGCTCTTTTGATCAATTCACAATCGGGTTTGATATGGATTCAAGTGATCTGCCCAAAATCACCACGCTTTTGCGTTTGATCTTTCAGCCATCAGACTAAGCCTTCTCAGGCTTAATGGTTCAGTCATGCCTCGGTCGCCGAAAAGTTGCGTTGAAGGCCACGGTAACGCGATTGGACTTGCTTTGATTGGGATGTACCCAATGGGTCAGGTAAGACGGGAATATGATCAGTTCGCCTGCCTTCGGCCTAAGCTTTCTTTTGTTCCGAAACGCGCTTGCCTTTAAAATCTCCCAGTGATGTAGCTCACTCCGAGGATCGAGAAATTCGATCATCCCAGAAGAGCCTTCTTCGATCTCGGGTTGGGAAACATAGTAAACCCCGGACCAATGCGCTCCGGGGTGAGTATGCGGCGCATTGTAACCTCCGACGGGATTAGCGTTTATCCACCCGAATAGTTTCAAGCGCAGTTCCTCTGGATCAACCCTGTCCGAGACCTTTCGTGTTATCTGAAAGACTGCACTTCTTGCTTCATCTCGCAGGGCGTTGACCGAGGGAACATCCCGCTCAAAGAGGTTCCCTTTTGAGTGCCACCCGCCTCGGTTGGACTTTGAGACGCCTTCATCTTCGTCGCGCATCTTTTCTGCTTCAAACAGCAAAGCAGCATTTAAGGCCGCGCTGTTGGGCACTTCCAAGCGCATCATCGGGGTGGAAAATAGCTTCTCGAATTTTTTGGCTTCGGGCATATTCTTCGTGTTACCTTCAAATGAAAAAATACAGTGTCGATTCAGTTCGCCCCCTTTGAGCGCAATAGCGTAAGCTTGATTGGGTTTGGTCTCTTACAGCCCCTTCGATGACATAGCTTTTTGAGATCTTCGTATCGTTGAAGAAATAGAGCTTTGGATCAAGCCCGGCAAAACCATCCAAAGTTATATTCCCAGGCTCGACCGCCATTGTTCTAATAAAATAAGTGCAAACGTTGAGGATCGGACCATGAAAAAGAACACCATTGGCGCAACGACGACTTTTATTTTGATGGCCACAACCGCATTGTCCCAAACCACCAAACAAGACGTTGTCGACGAGCTTACCGAGCAAGGTTTCAAGAGAATTGAAATTTCGAACACACTGTTTGGAAATCTTCGCTTCAAGGCGACGGGGCCTGGGATTGAAAGAGAAGTCATACTGGGAAAAGACGGAACAATTGTTCGGGATCGGTCTGAACGTGACGATGAATTCGATGACGAAGAAGACGACGATAGAGATTTTGACGACGAAGATGACGATGAAGGCTTCGACGACGAAAGCGACGATGAAGGGGACGACAACGAACGAGACGATGAAGGCGACGATGGCGAGGGTGATGAAGGCGACGATCGCGAAGGTGATGATGGCGGACGCGATAGCGAAGGCAGCGATAGCGAGGGTGACGGTGGCGGAGGTGATGGCGAAGGCAGCGATGGCGAGGGTGACGGTGGCGGAGGCGATGGCGAAGGCAGCGATGGCGAAGGCAACGATGGAGAGGGAGATGATGACTAGTGCACAATCCCAAATACGAGTTGGCGACCCTTAGATTTGAACGGGTGGTTAAATAAGGAAGTCATGTTCAAAGTGGGGATCGCACTTTATGCGATCTCCGCATTGGCATTTTTGATCGAACTAATTGGTGAAATCACTGGATATTATCTTTTTTCTGCTAGTTGGGTGGTGCACGAAATCACTGCAATCATAGCACTTTTCGGCTTTGCTATTGGGGGATTGTTGATTTGGCAAAGCCACAGACTTTTTTTACGGCGTCATCACGAAATCAAGCATAACCTGCGGATGGCTCAAGGTGAGTTTTTTCGGATGCTTGAACTACAATTCAATCAATGGGGCTTAAGTACCGCAGAACGGGACGTAGCATTGCTTACTGTCAAAGGATTGTCAGTCGCAGAAATAGCTAGCCTGCGTGAAACCAGTGAAGGCACAATAAAATCTCAGAACAACTCAATCTACAAAAAGGCCAAAGTGAAATCGAGAACGCAACTATTGGGTGTTCTCATTGAAGAGCTGTTAGTTGAAGAAAAAGAGTAGGTTTTTTTGCTCACAGGAACAGTCCTCGTAACGTCTGCTTAACGAGCTGCGGTCGCTAGTATTCAAACAAGGTCTAGCCTCCCTCAATATGTTGCTAATCGGCATAGTTGCATCAACCGTTTCGCAACTCGCCTATGTCTACTGCTCCGAAAGGTAGCTTCATAACCAGGATGTTCCACGCGGGCTAATCAAAACTGTGGAATCCGTTGAAAAAGCTGTTCGCAATAGTCACCAAAACCACATTGACCGTTCTGCCGGTATTGCTGGTTGCCGCTGCCATTGAACTCAACTGGTTTGGCTACCTGTTGAGAGTGTCACAACTGGCTGTGGTAGGCAAAGATCTTTACCTTGAGAACGGTCGTGAACCTAGCTTTGTGTTTGAAAAAGCGCTGATTGCCCCAGATGTATCTATTTCCATTCTGGCCGTGGGTGACATTGTTGGCTGCCCAAAAACGCAGTGGATTGGTCGACATTTCGAGACACTTACCTAATGGGCGGGATTTGCTTCTCCAGCAGAGCAATCCTACGTTGCTGCTTCAACGAAAGTCGCGCTTGCGAAGGGCTGGCCAATGGCACCTATTCTTGCATTGGGTGATATTGTGTACAGCAGTGGGTCTCCGCGAGAGTTTTCCAACTGTTTTGAACCGATCTGGGGAGAATTGAATTCAAGGACGTTGCCGGCATCAGGAAACCATGAGTATCGGACCCCCAGCGCTTTTGCGTATTACGACTACTGGGGAACGCAAGCTGGACCAGATCGTCGCGGTTACTATGCAGTTGAATACAACGATTGGCTAATTTTGTCCTTGAATTCGGAAGTAAAGGCTGGACCTGGTGTGTATACTGCTCTTACGCCACCGTTCCGTGTCCACCAATCCAAACGGGCGATAGCTGTTGCGGGTAAAACGAATATCGGTTTTGTCCCGTATTTTAGAAGTCATCGCACTCAGTTTTGAAGGTCACCTTCGGGATGCGAACAGCCAACCTTGGTCACCTTGGAGAATGGCAACACTAAGCCGATACCTACGATTTTGCTGCGAGACGGCGAGTGTCATTTTTCGCTCGACGCTTCGCCAACTCGCGATATAGCGCGGGGGGCGTTACTCCGATCCAATCGGCGACGCGCACCCATTCGCCTTCTTCAGGGGGACCGTAGAGTTCGAGGTAGGCAGCCAGCCGATCTGATACCTTTCGCAGGCGCATGACTTCAATGCGGATTCGCAAAGTCTGAAGATCTCTCGCTGTTCGTTCAAACGCTATGATCGAAAGATGGTTTGATGAAGTTGCATTCTCTAAATGCGTCATCAACTCGTCCCTCGGGAGGGATAAGACCGTCGTAGAAAGATTGGTCACAGCGTCGCAGTGGTAGCGGTCTGCGAACAGGGATGCTTCAGCGACCAGATCACCAGCGTTGGCTGTGTGTAGCGTCAAAAGCCCGCCGTCTTGCAGCGCTCGCCGAAGGAAGATCCGCCCCTTACGAACCAGGAAAGCCCATTCCACTCTGTCATCCCGCCGAAACAGAGTTTCGCCTTCTACCAACGTTCGCTTTGGTGCGTTGTCAAAACAATGAAGCCAATGACCCGACATGATTTCTATCATGTTCCGCATTGCCTCTTCCATGCAATCCCTACGTGCCAAAGCTGTCTCAACCGAGGATTTTAAACATGGCGACCAAGCGTTTGGCACTTCTTGTAGCGATTTCGCCCTCCATGGCTTTTTCCCAGACCCACTCTGGGAGCCAAAACACGACACCGTCGATCTATGCGGGTGAAAAAACACGCCTCATCAAAACTCTGTCGGAACAAGACCTGGAGGAGATCGCGCGTGGTGGTGGATGGGGTCTCGCCCGAGCAGCGGAGCTCAACGGCGTTCCGGGGCCAACGCATCTTCTCGAACTTGCCGATCAAATTGGTTTGACCGAAGAGCAGCTCCACGAAATCGAAGTGATCTGCGCGCATATGCAGGCAGACGCAATACTGGCAGGCAAACGTTTTATCGAAATGGAACAGGCGCTTGACTTGGCTTTTCAGCAAGGTGTTCTGACGGCAGAAACTCTTGAAGGACTGGTTGTCGAAGCGGGCGTGGCGCGAGCAGCCCTGCGCCTCGTCCATCTGAACGCTCACCTGCTGACATTGACGTTGCTGACTGATGCGCAAGTCAGCCAGTATTCAGTCTTACGCGGATATGCAGATGATCCATGTTCCACTGTTTCGGACGGACATGATCCAGAGATGTGGCGCACCCATAGTGGGTGCAACTAGGTTGTATGCGGTGAAACATCCTCGAAACTTGTCAAAACCTCATACCGCCAGTAGGTATTTGGTATGTTTCGCTTGCTCCTTTCGATACTTCTTGTTGTTGCATTCTCTGGCGCGTCCGCTGCGTCAGTGAAGCATGGCTTGACCCATGGATCGGATCATTCTGGTCATCATGCTCAAATGGCGGGCGACGATCCGTTGGCTGATACCGAGAAAGCTGCTGCGGATTGTTGCGACACTACCAGCGGCATGGGTTCAGCATCCTGTTTTGGTGATCTTGTCGCCACGGCGGGGATTTCTCCGATTGCTCCATTGGTGAACTCAGTGGGTGGTGTGACGTACGCTGGAGCCGATTTTTCGGGCCTCGCACTGGGTGTCCCTACCGGTCCTCCGAAAGCTTGAACGGCGACGGGCTCTCGCCCGCAATCCGTTCAAATTTCACGTCAAAGGACCGACAGACATGATCACACGTCGTCACTTCACCAAACTATCTGCAACTGCGCTCATCGCGACCGCTCTTCCCGTCCGTGCAGGCACCCCAATGCACGTGCTCAGCTCACCAGGTTGCGGATGTTGTCACGCCTGGGCCGACTTGGCTCGCGCACGTGGCTACGCCGTAACCGTTGAGGAACTGACCGACCCCGAGGCACAGAAGTCAGCGGGGGGTATCCCGCTGAACCTCGCATCCTGTCACACCATTGAAGCCGATGGTTATGTCTTTGAAGGCCATGTGCCGTTCGAAGCACTGGAAGCCGTTTTGAGGGATCGGCCTGGCATCACAGGGCTTGCTGTTCCTGGCATGCCAATGGGTTCCCCTGGTATGGGCGATGATCCGTCCGCCCGTTACGACGTCATTGCATTTGGGGGAGAGGCTGGGGCCGGTACAGTATACTACCGTGCGGGCACCGCGCAGCCGTTCGACACCTGATGCTAGGGCGCACAACACTCTTGGTTACCGGTGGGCTTGCGCTCGCCGGTTTCGCCGTAGCTTTCGTTGTGGCCCAGCCCTCCGAAGCGGTCGGTTTATTGACACCGGATGACGCCAAACTGGTCGCCACAGGCAAAGATATTTACGCGGAGCAATGTGCTGCCTGCCACGGAGCGCGCCTGGAAGGACAGCCAAATTGGCAGTCTCGCGGCGAGGATGGTTTGCTTCCAGCACCTCCGCATGACGACACAGGGCATACGTGGCACCACGATGATGAAACGCTCTTCACCTTGACCAAATTTGGCCTGGCCGGGCTGATGGAGAATGCGCCCGCAACTGGCATGCCGGTCTATGAAGGTGTGCTCAGCGATAACGAAATCATTGCGGTGCTGTCCTTTATCAAATCAACCTGGCCCGATGACCTTCGTGAGTACCACGATGAACTGAATGCCCAGTCCGAATAGGGGACAACTCAGATGATCAAACAAACTCTTTTCGGTTTGGCCGTAGCAATGGCTCCAATGCTTGCGGCTGCGCATTCAAAATCCGAAGCAACAACACCGGCTGACGGCGCGACGGTCACGGATGTGCCTGAGCTTACCATGCGGTTCGATGATCCGATGCGCATCATTTCAGTTACGCTGACTTCACCCGATGGCGACGTCGAAATTGAACGCGAAACGGGTATGGACCCCGCCACAGAGTTCCGGGCTGTGCCTTTGGAGGAGCTCACACCCGGAAGCTACCGCTTCGACTGGAGAGGTATGGCTTCAGATGGTCACCCGATGCAGGGCGGCTTTTCTTTCACAGTCGCTAAGTGACGGGACTGGCCCCCATTGACGGTGTTGTCGTCTTGGCCATTTTGGCGAAAGCACTTGGCTACGGCGCGGCGCTGCTGGCGATGGGTGGCATCCTGTTCACCTTTCTCTTTGCCGCCCGCGCCGACGCGTCAGTTCTGCGCCTAGCACGGCACCTTTCGATCGTAGCCGCGATTATCGGTCTCGTCGTGCTTGCTCTACGTTTCGGCATCAGAGCGGCGCGGATATCTGGGATGGGCTTTGATGGCGCGACGGACCCAATGATGCTTGGCTTTGTCTGGGACAGTCCACTTGGTACCGCCGCGATTTGGCGAGGAATGGGTGAGCTCGCGATATTGGCAATTCTGCTTCCGCGCGTCGGGCAGTGGATCGCTTTGGCGGGCAGCCTTGCCATAGCGATTTCCTTTACTCAAGTGGGACACTCGCTCGGAGAGCCCAGGGCGGCTCTCGCAATCTTGCTGGTTCTGCATTTTCTGGCTGCCGCGTTTTGGGTCGGTGCTCTACTGCCTTTGCGCAAAGCGGTGCTCACTCCAACTGGGGCCGATCTACTGCATCACTTTGGCAATGTCGCTGCTTACGGAGTTGCCGTCCTGATTGTAGTAGGCGCGGCGCTCGGATGGCTGCTTTCGGGCTCACTGGCCGCCTTGTTTGGAACGGCCTATGGATTGGGACTTTTAGTCAAAGTCGTGATCGTTTCTGCCCTTCTTGGCCTCGCGGCACTGAACAAGTTGAAACTTGTTCCGGCTCTCAGGGTTGAGAAGCATGATGCGACTATCGCGCTCCGACGGTCGATTTCGATGGAGATGTTGGCTGTTGTCCTGATCCTGCTGGCAACGGCGACCTTAACCAGTCTGACGACACCTCCCATCAATCTCTGACAGCGTCAGGCTAAAAACCGGAACTGCAAAACTTTGTTCCGAATGTCCGAATAGGGCTGTGACCAGCCAATCATGCAAGCCGCAGAGAACGGCAAAACTGAGTCCGAATTGACCTATGCTGCGCGAAGCTCCAATGACAGCAATGTGCAGAAAGCGGGCTTTACAAAGTTCGGAGTTCGGCCCAATCCGGACGTGAGTTTAGAGTTAAGTTTTTGCGGAGGGTTCTCCAAAGCTGCCGTTCATACGCGGCGCTTCGTTCACATGGTCGGGATGTGCTCAACGCTGATTCACCCGACGTTCGAGTTAACAGAAAGACGTGTCTAAGCGGAGCGCCCCAATATCAAGGCCGGTTTACAACAAAGCTTGGCACTATCCCTGCCTTCATGATCGCTGTTTCAACATCATGCCCTGCGAAGAAACCGAATCCAGAGATGAGCGCGGAGGCTATGCCGGCATTTCGTGCACCTAGAATGTCGGTGTGCAGGCTGTCGCCAACCATCAGAACCCGGGACTTGTCGATGTGCCCCAGACGATTGAATGCAAGATCATAGATGTTGGCGAAAGGTTTTCCAAAGAACTGAGGGGTGACGCCTGTCCGGTCTGCTAGCCGGTGCGCGTAAAGACCGGGTTCTTTGGAGAAACCGTATTCGCGCGGAGCGACAATGTCAGGATTGCCCACCAATACCGGGCGGGGACGTTCCAGCAAAGCGGCCTCTAACATGGCTTGTCGCGTTTCATTCCAAACAGCTGACCCAATCATCAAAAATCCGTCGACGGTTTCGTAGGGCTTAGGGTCATCCTCCAGGTAGGATAGTTTCAACTCCTCCAGATCGCGAAGGCCGGCACTTGGAGTTGCCATCAATCCCCAATGCAATTCACTTTGACCGTTTAGCTCAGACAACAATGTGGCCCGACTGGTGATCACGTCTTGTGGCGCGAAGTTGTAGCCAAGCCCACAGTATTTCTCGATAAGAGTTGTGTGGGGAAACCCTGCAGCATTCGATACGACCAGAACACGTTTGCCGGCGGCTGTCAGCGACCTGACCCGATCTGGTGTATCTGGGATTGCAGTATCACCAATATTGAGAACCCCGAAGGCATCGAGGAGGAACACGTCAAACTCGTGAGCTATGTCCTCCAGCGTGTCCGCCTGTCGATAGCTCACTTCAGTTGATCTGGGTTGCGGAAGGCGATGTCTTACAGCCTCGTAGGCGTCAAAAGCCTCTTGCGCGGAGAAACCGGTCAAATGATGGCCCCTCTTACTTTCGCCGAAACCCATTCGCTGATCATAACCGCGACCAGAATTACAATCAGGATCAGACTAACTTGCGGCCAAGCCAGTACGTTGAGCGAAGCCGACAATTGCAACCCGATACCTCCGGCGCCAACCAGCCCGAGCACCGTGGACTCGCGGATGTTGATATCCCAACGGAAGACGGCAATGCCCGCGAAAGCGGGTAGGATTTGCGGTACAATCCCATAGGCCATGACCTGCCAGCGTGAAGCACCGGTTGCCGTGATTGCTTCGACCTGCGTGTGATCAATTTCCTCAATCGCTTCGTAAAGAAGCTTTGCGCAAAACCCGATTGAACGAATGGCGATTGCTATGACACCGGCGAACACTCCGGGACCAATAATCGCAATCAAAAGAAGCGCCCAGATCAACGAGTTTATAGAGCGGGTCGAGACAATGACCAACAAGGCAACCGGTCGGATGAAAAAGGCCGATGGTGTGGTGTTGCGGGCCGCCAAAAAGGCAACTGGCACTGCCATGCACAGCGCAATTATGGTTCCTAGGGTGGCAATGTTTAGCGTGTCCCAAATCGGGCGACCCAACTGGGTGATGTAATCCCATTTAGGAGGCGTTGCACGGGTCCAAATATCGTTGGCGATGCGGGGCGCATCCCAAACGAAAAACCAAGTCGTCGACTCTGAGATCAGCTGCCAGCAGTAAACAAAGATCGCCACGCCCAGCAACCAGCCGAACCATCGAACCAGACTTTGACCCGTCGTTCGCCGGCGCCAGATTTGTGTGTCGTCGCGTTCAAGTACCGGCATTATTGAACCCTCGCGCGGATAATTCCGGAAAGGTATTCAAGTGCCATGACGATCCCGATGATGAGGATAAGAATGGCTGCTGCCGTGTCGTATTCATAGCGATCAAACGCAGTGTTCAACGTTGCACCGATACCGCCAGCGCCCACGAGCCCAAGAATTGCGCTTTCCCTGAAATTGATGTCGATCCGATACATGGAAAGGCCCACAAGTCGCGGCATAACCTGGGGCTGAACTCCATAGTTGATCCATTGTGGCCAACGCGCTCCAGAGGCCTTAATCGCCTCGGCCTGAACCTTGTCCATGGCTTCGATATCTTCGGCCAGAAGTTTTGAGAGAAACCCGATGGTGGCGAAAGAAAGCGTGAGAAATCCGGCCAGCGGGCCAAAGCCAAAGATAGCCACAAGCAAAATGGCAACGATAATCTCTTGCAATGCCCGACTTATCGCGACAATGCCTCGGCAAATCATGTAGATTGGCAATGGTGCGATATTGCGGGCAGCCCCCAACCCAATCGGGATCGAAATCAGGATGCCCACGACCGACGCGGCCACGGTCATTATGATACTTTCCAGAAGGCCGCTCCAAATGTCTGACCACCGTGAAATGAAGTCTGGGCTGGTGAACGCAAGCACAAACGCCCAACCTCGATCTAATCCTTCATAGACACGGCCCCAATCAACTTCGATGGTCATGAACGCCGCGATCAGGTAGGCGAAAAAGCCAAGGAGCAATGCCCAGCGGAGTAATGGGTTTTTGACAAAGGCAGGCTTACGCCAGCCTTTTCCCAGCATGTCGTCTAACTCTCGATGGCTCATTCTGCAGCCTCGACATCTTCATCTTCGTCAACTTTTTCGATGGTTGCTTCCCAGTCTTCTTCCCCATAGATCTCGGTCAGCTTCTCAGGGGTAAGGCCTGTCGGAAGTCCATCATACACAATTTCGCCAAAGCGGAGGCCCACGACGCGCGGAACGAACATTTGGGCAAGCGCCACATCATGGATATTGATAATGGCCGCCAGTCCGCGTTCCTGACACAGCTCGGTGATCAGGCGCATAATCTGGCGACTGGTCTTTGGGTCAAGCGACGCTGTGGGCTCATCGACCAGCAGAAGTTTCGGGTTCTGAATCAAGGCGCGGCAGATGCCAACCCTTTGGCGTTGACCACCGGACAGTTCATCCGCCCGTTTGTCGGCCATATGTAAAAGCCCCACCCGATCGAGTAGCCGGAAGGCTTCGTCCACATCCGACTGCGGATACCGCCGTAGAAAGCTGCGCCAGAACCCGACATAGCCCAACCTGCCGGACAATACATTTTCCATCACTGTGAGGCGTTCAACCAAGGCATATTCCTGAAAGATCATGCCCATTTCGCGGCGTGCCTTCCGTAATGCCCCCGATCCGAGTTTGGTCAGGTCCACATCATCCAAAAGGACACCGCCGCTTGTAGGTTCAACCAACCGGTTGACACAGCGGATCATCGTCGATTTGCCCGCGCCCGAGGGCCCAATCAACGCAAGAACCTGTCCTTTTGGAACCTCAAGATCGATTGCCTTCAGCGCCTGATCCCCGGTCTTGTATGTTTTCGTCAGCTTTTGAAGACGCAGCATGAAATGCACCAGATTAGGGTGAACGGCGGGCCCATTCAGGCCCGCCGGATTAGTGAAAGGTTATTGGCAGGCGTAGGAAACGCCATTTGCTGCGTCGATTTTACGAATGACGTCCCAGAATTCCTGATAAGTCATCTCCAGGAATTGGCCTTCGTTTGATTTTGAGAACTCAGCTTCAAGTGTCGTCCCCTCCCAATCGAAATTGAAGAAGGCATTGCGGATCTTTTCCTGCAGCTCGGGTGTCAGGTTGTAGACGGTGCCAAACCCAGTGGTCGGGAAAGTCTGCGACTTATAAATCGTAATGACATCATCCTCATTGATCACGTCACGAGAGATCATCCGCGATTTAACGGAGTTCGCAATTGAGGCCGCTAAGTAGTCTTTGTTGGCAACACCTAGGATCGAGTTGTCGTGTTTGCCCGAATAGACAGGCTCAAAATCGCGTTCGGGCAGAAGATCAAAGTCGCTTTTCAGGATCGCGGAAGGAGCCTTGAATCCCGAGTTCGATGTGGGGGATGTGAAAGCCAGTTGCTTTCCCTTGATGTCTTCAACCTTTTCGATGCCCGAACCCGGATAGGTGATGATTTCCATCTCGTAACCAAAATTACCGTCCTTCGAAGCCATTATTGTGAATGGACGGAACCCTGCGCAGTTTACCGCAAGTGGGTTGGAGCCGGTGTTGAATCCCGCAATATGCAGGCGCCCTGAACGCATCGCCTCGATCTGGGCTGCGTTGTTCTGGACTGGAAAAAAGACAACGTCCTTGCCCGTTTCTGCTTTCAAATGGTCGAGAAAGTCTGACCACGCAGTTTTATATACGGCGGGGTCTTCAACCGGCGTGTAAGCAAAGATCAAGGTGTCTGGATCTATTTGCTCGGAAGAATCTGTAGGGATATCCGCGATCAAATCCCCGTCAGCATCACAAAAACGCTCATCCAAGTCACCGCGTGGACAATCCTGCGCCGACGCTATTCCACTCATCGACATGAGTGCGATTGCAGATGCCCCAAGCAATAGTTTGATATCGATCTTCATGTTTTCCTCCCAGTCATGTGCGGTACTTTTTGTCCGCTGTTAATCAATCATTTTATGTCTACCCGGCGACGAGAACGTCGACCTCGGCGCCCTCAATAGCGTTACGCAATTCTCCTGTTGGTTTTTTGTCGGTGACTATGGATTCCAAGTCGTTAAGGTCTCCTACTTGAGACAAGCCTTTCCGGCCGAATTTCCCGGAATCAACAAGAAGGTGCCGTTTCTCGGCACGCGTCAGCATCACCCTCTTTACTGCCGCAAAGCCCCGCACTGTTTCTGAAGGACCTTCTGTCGACAACCCAGAGGCACCGATCATGCACCTGTCGACGTTGAAACGGGACAGAAATTCCAGCGTCTCGGTTCCGATAGTTGCAGACTCAGTTGCCAAATATTCCCCTGGGCATAACAGGACTTGTGCAGCCCCATGGCCAAGGGTCATAGCTACGGGAATGGAATTTGTAATTACCGTGCAAGGAGTACCAATATAAGCCAGTACCCGTGCCATTTCGATTGTGGTCGAGCCGGAATCGATCATGACCGTTTCACCGCTCTGGATCAGTTCTGCCGCAATTGCACCTATCCGTTCGCGTTCCTCAACCTGAGCGTTTGTTCGTTCATCCAAACCCGGATAGTGCCCTTGCGCAGCGGCTGATGCCCCCCCGTGTGCCCGCGCTATCAAGCCATCGTTCGACAGAGCATCGAAATCTCTACGTACCGTTTCGTTGGAGACGTTGAACCGCTGTGCCAGTTCGTTGATGCGAACGTGCGGGCGCAGCTTCAGTTCCAACAATATCTGTTGGCGCCGGTCGGATTTTTTTACCCGGCTCTGGTTCTTTTCAGACATTTTGCCGCGCGTTTTTGTTTTGGACATCCGACGACCCGATTAGGCTTCGAAACCTACTTTTGTGGGCTTTCGGTCATAATGCAATATTTTTTGTTGCATAACCCTCAGAAGGTTGTGAGAATTCGAGCGAACACAAGTAATTGCGAAGCGCAAAGCGAAGATGCACAGGTTGATCAAATTCAGAATACGAGCCAAGGCAAAGCGTTAACCGGCCAACCTGCCAATCAGACAGCTTCCTTTTGGTTCTTGATCGTGTGGCATTGAGGGGCGGCATGGGCGACAGCGAAACGGCAAATCAGATTGCGGCGCTTCCGATGCGCTGGGATAAGACTGGCAAGTTGCGCGTTCTTATGGTCACTTCGCGGGATACCGGCCGGTGGGTTATCCCAAAAGGATGGCTAATGGACGGCAAAAAACCATGGCATGCAGCAGAAATAGAAGCTCAAGAAGAAGCAGGCGCAGTCGGCACCATATCGAAACGGCCAATCGGTCATTTTTACTATGATAAACGATACGAGGGGCGAAGCAGCGTTCGCTGCCGCGTTACCCTTTATCCTCTGGTCGTCGAAAAGTTGAAGCGACGCTGGAAGGAAGAAGGTGAACGAACGCGTCATTGGTTCTCACCGGCAAAGGCCGCAAAGTTGGTTCAGGAAAGAGACTTGTCAGATTTGCTGCATAATCTAACGGACGATCCAGAAGTCAAAATTGTCAAAAAGAAACTTCGAAAGGCTGCATGAGGAAGGGCATGAAAGAACCGGGAAACCCGGACGCACTAAGCTCAAAGGGAGGAAAAAATGAGGAAATTGACATCCACTGCAGTTGGATCGGTGATTGCCCTGGCTGCGTCACTGTCGGCGGCACAGGCCGATAAGTTGACATTCTATTGTTCGGCGCAAGAAGATTGGTGCCAGCTTATGGCACGCAGCTTTGAAGATGCGACGGGCATCGACGTCAACATGACTCGAAAATCATCAGGCGAGACCTTTGCGCAAATTCGCGCCGAGAGTTCGAATCCGAAAGGAGACGTTTGGTGGGGTGGTACGGGTGATCCGCATTTGCAGGCCGCCGAAGAAGGCCTGACTATGGAATACGTGTCACCGATGCGCGACCAGCTTCATGATTGGGCGATATCCCAAGCAGAAAGCGCGGGTAACAAGACGATCGGCATCTATTCAGGCGCACTCGGCTATGGCTACAATGCCGATCTCATCGCTGCCAATAACCTACCCGAACCAGCCTGCTGGAAAGATCTGCTGAAGCCCGAATACAAGGGCCACGTTCAGATGGCGAACCCAAACTCATCAGGCACGGCCTATACCACGCTGGCGTCGATGGTGCAGATCTTTGGCGAAGATGAAGGCTTTGAGTTCATGAAAGGTCTGCATTCGAACATCAACCAATACACCAAGTCTGGTTCTGCGCCGATCAAGGCCGCCGGTCGTGGTGAGAACACCATTGGTATCGTCTTTATGCATGACGCTGTGAAGCAGGCCGTTTCAGGATTCCCGATTAAGGTCGTCGCACCGTGCGAGGGCACGGGATACGAAATTGGCTCGATGTCAATTATTGAAGGAGCCCGCAACGAAGAAGAAGCGAAAAAGTTCTATGACTGGGCCCTGTCACCCGAGGCACAGAACCTCGCTCTTCAGGTCAACGCGTTTCAAGTGCCATCGAATAAGGGCGCAGAAACTTCGGATAGCGCGCCTGACATGAGTCAGATCAAGCTGATTGACTATGACTTCAAAAAGTATGGTTCCTCAGACGAACGGAAGCGTCTGTTGCAGAAATGGGACGAAGAGGTTTCGACTCTGCCGCAGTAAATGACTGACCAAACCTCAAAAACGACCCATCCGGTCCTGATTTTCTGGATCATCGCCGGGTGGGTCGGATTCTGCCTGTTGCCTTGGTACATGGTCGACGGTGGCCTGTGGTCGTTCGAGTGGCTGGTGGACGGCTACCCGTTCGACGAGGACTTTGCGCCGGCCGCGTTTCTGATCGGCCAAGGCGAAAAACTCTGGCTCGCTCCGCTACTGATCGCACTCACCTTGCCGCTTCTAGTGTTGAAGCGCCCTAAATCTGATCCAATGTACGCTAGAATACTGATTCTGTCAGGGTCACTTGGCTTCGGCTGGCTGATCGCTCAGGGGTTCAGCATTGGCATCAGAGGCTTAAACTTCAATTGGTTGGAGACGATGTTTGGCGAACTTGGCGACCGTCAGTTCGGAATGGGTTATGGCGCGATGATATGCGCCTCAAGCTTTCTGTTCCTACTCACTCAAGGGATCGCGGCAAGAGGTGCCATCAACGGCGACGTCTTCGTCGTCAGTGCCATTGGCGGTGTGATTACAATTGTCACGGCCTTCGTCTTTTTTCCCATCGCCAAGATGCTTTTCGCTGCCTTCATCACCGAAGATGGCGCTTATTCTATTGCAGTTTTCTTCTCAAAATTTTTCGATGATCGACTTTGGGGTTTGGGGTGCTTTCAGGGTGCGCGCTGCGGTGCCGCCTGGAACTCACTGTTCCTTGCCATCCTTGTTGGTGTCATCACCACGGTCCTGGGTCTTTGCTTTGCACTGGTCGTGACGCGCTCAGGCTTTCGCCATAAGCGCGCGCTGCGGGCTCTGACCGTTCTGCCAATAATCACCCCACCGTTCGTGATCGGCCTGGCGCTGATCCTGCTTTTTGGCCTGTCCGGGTCTGTCACCCGCTTCGTTGCCGAGCTATTCGGCACACAACCTACACGCTGGCTTTACGGAATGCCGGGCATCCTGATCGCACAGACGCTTGCGTTCACGCCAATTGCGTTTCTTGTTCTGATCGGCGTGGTGGAAGGCGTCTCTCCGTCGATGGAAGAAGCAGCCCAAACGCTCCGTGCCAGCAGATGGCAGACATTCAAGACGGTTTCCTTGCCTCTGATGCGGCCTGGTCTGGCCAATGCTTTTCTTTTGGGCTTCATCGAAAGCATGGCTGACTTCGGCAACCCGCTTGTATTGGGCGGGAATTTCGATGTGCTTTCGACTGAGATATTCTTCGCCATCGTCGGCGCTCAATACGATCAAGGCAGGGCCGCGGTTCTGGCCATGGTGCTGCTGTTCTTTACTCTTTCCGCCTTTTACGCGCAGCGTGCTTGGCTGGGGAAGAAAAGCTACACAACTGTCACCGGCAAAGGGGATGCTGGCGTTCATCCTCTGATGCCGACGGGGCTTTCTGTACCTGTACTGCTTATCGCTCTGGGTTGGGCGCTGTTCACAATTGTTGTTTACGCGATGATCATCTACGGCAGTGTGGTTGAGCTCTGGGGAGTCGATAACTCGCTGACAATCAAGCACTACATCACCGCGTTCTCAGTCCGTTTTGAAGAAGAGGGTATACGCTGGACCGGAGCCGCTTGGGACAGTTTCTGGACCACCATCACAATCGCGGCCATTGCAGCGCCATTAACCGCGGCAGTTGGACTGGTAACGGCCTATCTGCTGACCAGGCAGAGCTTTGCAGGCAAGAACGCCTTTGAGTTCGGCACCATGTTGTCCTTCGCGATCCCGGGCACGGTAATTGGCGTTAGCTACATCCTGGCCTTCAATGTTCCGCCAATCGAAATCACCGGCACGGGTGTCATCCTTGTTGTCAGCTTCATCTTCCGCAATATGCCGGTTGGCGTTCGCGCGGGCATCGCGAGCATGTCGCAGCTGGATCGAAGCCTCGATGAATCCTCGCTGACCCTTGGTGCAAACTCGTGGCAGACGTTCCGAAACGTCATCCTGCCGCTATTGCGCCCAGCGATACTTGCTGCGCTTGTTTACAGTTTTGTCCGTGCCATGACGGCGATCTCGGCTGTCATCTTTCTGGTCAGCGCAGAATATGACATGGCGACCAGCTACATCATCGGTCGGGTCGAGAATAACGATTATGGTCTTGCGATCGCCTATTCGACGACGCTGATCTTTGTGATGCTCGCGGCGGTAGGTTTACTGCAACTACTCGTTGGCCGGGTCCAGATTGGTCGACGCACGCAACACGGAACGGAGACATCGCGATGACCGACACCAAAATCGGTTCCAAGGCCGCCCCGGTACGCTTTGAGAACGTGTCGAAAGTATTCGGTAAGGACGTCGTCGCCGTCGACAACATCAACCTGCATGTCGAGGCAGGAAAACTCGTCACACTGCTTGGTCCGTCAGGCTGCGGAAAAACAACGACACTGCGCATGATTGCCGGGTTGGAAATGGCAAGCTCGGGCAAGATCCTGATTGGTGACCGAGACGTGACCAAACTGCCTGCCACCGACCGCGATGTTTCCATGGTATTTCAGTCCTACGCTCTGTTCCCTCATATGACCGTGCTCGAAAACGTGATGTATGGCCTCACATTCTCGGGCTTTGCAAAGGACGAGGCCCGCAGCCGCGCCCTGTATGGATTGGAACTGGTTGGTCTTCAGGGGTTCGACAATCGCCTTCCCTCTGAGCTTTCAGGTGGGCAGCAACAGCGTGTTGCCGTCGCCCGGGCGCTGGTTCTTGAGCCGCAGGTTCTGCTGTTCGACGAACCGCTGTCCAATCTCGATGCCAAGCTTCGCCGTCAGGTGCGTGAGGATATTCGGGCCATCCAGCAAGACCTTGGTCTGACAGTTGTTTACGTGACCCACGATCAGGAAGAGGCACTGGCGGTCTCAGATGAGATTGTCGTCATGCGTAACGCAGCGATCGCTCAAATAGGCACTCCACGCCAGCTTTACGATGCCCCGAACGACCGGTTTGTTGCCGATTTCATAGGCGAGGCAAACCTTTTGAATTGCCAGATTGTTGATATCGATGGCGACGTGGCAACCATAGAAATAGAAGGCTACCGCTATACGCTGCCACATCGCGGTTTGTCGGAAGGATCCACAACCATTGCAGTGAGACCCTCACGTCTGGTGATCGGCTCAGACCAAGGCATACCGGCCAAGGTGGCGAAGGCGACCTATGTTGGCGTTAGGATGGAATATACGCTGATCGGTGCATTCGGTCAGGTATTTGCCGTACACGATGACGTCGATGCGCCGCTTGATCCTGGCGTCGAAATCAAAATGGGTTTTGCCGACAAAGGGCCCGTTCTTCTGCCGGATTAAATGCCGAAACTCATTATCATCACTCACCCTGAGGTCTCTATCGATCCGGCCGTCCCGATAACTGAGTGGGGCTTGAATGCTGTGGGCCGCAAGCGCGCTACTGAATTTGCATCCAGTGGAGTCTTGTCCAATGTCACTCAGATATGGACCAGCGACGAGCGGAAGGCCCGCGAAACAGGCGAGATTCTTGCTGCACCACGAAAGCTATCAGTGAAATGCAACTTGGATCTTGGTGAGAATGACCGCAGCGCAACCGGTTACTTGCCGCTGAAAGATTTCGAAGCCGCGGCCGATGCTTTCTTTGCTCAGCCGGAAAGTAGTTATCGCGGTTGGGAACCAGCGATCGAAGCACAGATACGCATTCTTCGGACAGTCACTAAGATTATCCGGTCGCATGATGCCGGGGATCTTGCAATTGTGACGCACGGAGCAGTGGGCACATTGCTTTGGTGCGCACTCTCGAATTGTTCGATAGACCGCAGGCACGACCAACCCTCACAAGGCCATTTCTGGCAGGCAGATCTAGTTACGCTCAAGCCTGAATCACGTTGGGTCTCTTTGGCATAGGCGTTAAGTGTTCCAAGCGTTCTCTGCGATCTCACGCAACGTCTCGAACACATCTGGTGTCCCCACGATCACGCGCCCGCCGTCTCGGATCATCGCATCGGCGTCCTGATCCTCGACAACGCCACCCGCTTCCGAGACCAGCAATTGCCCAGCCAGACAATCCCATGCATTCATGTGCTCCTCCACGTAACCCAAAAGGCGCCCTGCAGCGACGTAAGCCAATGAAAGCGCTCCGCTGGCGTTTCTGTGAAACATCGCCCCGTGCTCGATCAGATCCTCGATAACAGGTAAGACATGATGGCTCTCAATCCGGTTCGAGTATCCCACAGCCACTGTTCCATCTTGCAACGGCACTCCTAACGCGACGCTTATCGGTGATCCGTTAAGTGTCGCAGTTTCTCCACGAGTTGCGACAAAAGTTTCATCCACGTTTGGATCGTGGATCACACCAATTTCCGTTTGGCTCTCAGTGACACCAGCCAGAACAATGGTCCATGCAGGAATACCGTTCACGAAATTCGTGGTCCCATCAATTGGATCAATAACCCAGTCAAAGCCACTCTCTCCCGCTACCGCGCCATGCTCTTCACCGTATACGCCATCGTTGGGCCACGCCTCCGCGATCCTTTGACGAATGAAAGTCTCGACGTTCTTGTCCGCCTCGCTCACCCAGTCCTGAGCGCCTTTTTGATCAACTTTAAGATTGACCCGATCTGCAAAGAACTTTTTGGCAAGTAGCCCAGCCTCCTCGCAGACTTCGGTGGCAAAGTCTCTGCGTTCTGAAAGTCGAGACATAGGTACTCCTTTTTCGGTGGGAGAGTTTCCCAACAACACTGTAGGCCAAGCGAAGACTAGGCAACCACATAGTCTTCTCGCTTGCTTCAGGTGCCAATACTGGCTCCATAAACCTTGAGTTACTAGAGTCTACAATCTACTCCGCGATGAATCTCCCGATCGATAGTTCTCTAATTTCTGTTTGGATTGGATGTAGAACCGACTTGCGTTAGCGCAGCTTAGATCCTGAGACACCCACCCTTTGAATGTCGGCTTACTTGCCGGCGTTCAATTTGGTCTGTGCGCGCAACAAAGTTCGGTTCTCTATTCGAACCGCAGATCTGAAATGTCCGCTTTAGGCTGTGTACAGTCCTTCGGTGAAAGCGGGCCATTGGCAGCAAAGTCCGTAAAGTGGTCTTTCATAGCAACTGCAGATAACGACCGCTTGAGCCCAAAGCGGACTGAAATGTGCTCGCCAAAATGAATTGCGGCGATAGACATTCTCTTGAGCGGTCTAACCCACCACTAAATGCATTCACCGCCATCGATAACCAGGGCTTGCCCCGTCATAAAAGCGGATTCATCTGAAGCTAAATAGACGATCCCATGGCCAATCTCTTCAACTGTCGCCCATCGACTCATGGGGATCGCCTGCTCGATGTAGCTTTCCAGTTTGGCACGGCCTCCCATCTGCTTTTCGAAGCCTGCATTGAAAGGGGTGTCTACAAATCCTGGACATAGGGCATTGAAACGGATTGCATGGACAGCGTAGTCGGCTGCCATCTGCCGGACCATCGCAACAGCAGCGTGCTTTGTAGTCGCATAGGCGATCATACCCCGGTCATATTGAACCCCAGAATTGGAGGCCGTGACGATCACGCTGCCTCCACCTTGTGATTTCATATGGGGGACGGCTGCACGCGCGGCAATGAAGTGAGCGCGGACATTCAATGCCCAAGAAGCATCCATTCCATCTGGTTCCACTTCTTCCAGTGTTCCTTCGATCTGCAACCCAGCGTGAGAGTGCAACACGTCAAGCCGACCGAAGTTTTTAACTGCTTCGTCTATGGTTCTGGTAAGGGCATCGTCATCGGTCACATCAAGCTGTATGGCAGATGCTTGATTTCCCTGCGCATCGATCGCGGCCACAGTGGCTTCAGCAAGTGTTGCATCGCGATCGGTTACCACAACATGCGCACCCTCTTGTGCCATTGCCATTGAACCCGCCCGACCAATTCCTGATCCCGCGCCCGTCACGAGCGCGACCTTACCTGCAAGCCGCATGTCACTTGGCTCCCTTATTTAATTATTCGATTTTGAGGCGCCTCGGCGCAAAAGCAGCTGCGCTGCAACGAGCAGCAAGAGCGACGCGCCCATAACCATAGTGCCGATGGCATTGATCTCGGGTGTTACGCCGCGCCGGATGGATGAGAATATGTAGATTGGCAGGGTTGTTTCTGAGCCAGCTACGAAGAACGCGATGATGAAATCATCAAATGAGAAAGTGAAGCTGAGCAGGAAGCCTGCCAAAATTGCTGGTGCTATCAACGGCAGGGTCACCTGTCGAAAGGTGCCCCAGGGCGTCGCAAAGAGGTCAGCCGAAGCTTCCATGAGCGCGCGGTCCATACCCGATAGCCTTGCACGTACGATGATTATGACCAGCGCCATTGTGAACATGGTGTGTGCGGCGACAAGCGTGGGCATCCCCATGGAAAGTTGCGGGGGATTTGCTCCATCGGGCCATAGGCTTGCAAGAAGCGGGTTTAGCCAGCCGAATACGGTGACCAGAGCAATGAGTGTCGCGATGCCGATGACGATACCGGGTATCATTATCGCAATATAAATCATCGCATCAAACAAAGTTCGGAGCCATCCCTTAACCCCTTGTAAAGCGATGGCCGCCATGGTTCCGAGAGTGGATGCGAGGCAAGCAGTTATGAATGCCGCAAGCAGACTGGTCTCGAGCGCGTCCATTACAAATGGGTTGTTGAGCGCTTTACCATACCATTGGGTCGAGAACCCCATGAACTGGCTTGCGTGTCGTCCGGCATTAAAGCTGAAAAGCGCGATGATGCCGATTGGAATATAGAGAAAAAGGTAGACGCAAATCGCGTATAAGCGCATCGGACCCTCACATCAGCGAGACATCTTCGCGCTGGCCACCCAGGCGCGCGATGAATTTCATGTAAATTGAAACAGTGACAAGCATTACGACAACCAGAGTCATTGCGACCGCCGATCCGTACGCCCAGTTCCGAGACTGCAGGAACAGGTCCACCAGCGCATTTCCGACGAAAAAAACCTTTCCGCCGCCCAAGATCGCTGGGATCAGAAACTCGCCCATCAGCAAGATGAAGACCAGCATGCAGCCAGTTGCGATACCAGGTACCGACAAAGGAAGTGTCACCTGACGGAACGTACGCCATGGGGTAGAGCCGAGATCAGCCGATGCTTCCAGAAGGCGTTTATCCAGTTTGTCTAAGCTTACAAAAATCGGGAAAACCATCAGAGGTAGATACCCATAGACAATCCCGACAAGCACAGCGAACGGCGTATTTATCAGGCGGACATCATCGATGCCGATCGACTCCAGTAAAGCGGGCAAGCCACGCCCCCCAAGGATGAAAATCCAAGCGTATGACCGGATCAGGATCGATGTCCAGAACGGCACGATCACTAGGATCAACAGCGAAGTTCTCCACTTTGGTGAACAACGCACCGCAAGAAAGTAGGCGAGCGGGTAGGCAATTACCAACGCAGCGATAGTCCCCAGAGGTGCAAGGATCAAAGTGTTCTTAAACGCCGTCCATCGCGCAGGAAGGTTGGCATATTGTTCCAACGTGAACGCTGGAACGTAGCCTCCGGCGGCACCCCGTTCGCCAAAGGAAAAGACGAAGACGACCAGCAGAGGAAGGGCTAGCATTACCAAAAGCCATATTCCTGCTGGAGCCAGCAACAGTGCTTTTCTGCCTCGTTCGGTCATTTTGTCCTCGTCTTTTCCGATATTGGCGGCCTTGCCGCCTAGGCCGACTTGAAGCGGGCGAGCAACTCGGCACGGTTTGGATCGGTTAGTGTAGCCGCCGCGCCGAACTCGAGTGCATTCAGAAGGTCAGCTGCCGGATAAAGGATCGGATCTTCCAGTAGTTCCTTCGGCAGCAACGCATTGGTGCGAGCATCAGCCGATGGATAGCCGTGAGCGAGGACTTCTTTCGCATTAACTTCCGGGTTCAGCAGGAAGTCGATCAAGGCATAAGCGGCATCCATATGGGGTGCGCCCTTAGGAATAGCGTAGTAGTCGGACCAGAGTTCACCGCCCTCAGTCCCCAGAACGTAGGCGATTTCAGGCATGTCGACATTCATCTGCTTGCCGTCACCTGTCCAGAACATCGTCATCCAGGCATCACCGTTACGCATCGGTGGCTGATAATCCGACGAGATTGCAAACAGATGCGGTTTGGCATCCAGCAACAATTTCTCGGCATCCGCCAGTTCCTTCTCATCGACCGAGTTGAAGGAGTAGCCGAAGTATTTCAGGGCATTACCGATGGTGGTGAGTTGGTAATCATGCACCATTGTCCGGCCTGAGTAACCTTCCATAGTAAGGTCCCAGAACTCTTTCCATGTGGTTGGAGTCGGAGCGCCGTCAAGCTTGCTGGTGTTCACTGCAAAGCCAGTCGTGCCCCAGTTTTTTGGCACCGCGTAAAGCTGGCCATCGACAGAACCGGCATCGGAAAAGCGCTGTTCGAATGAACCTGCGTCGTAGTTTGGCAGTTTGGACGTATCGAGCGGGATGATCAGATCTTCAACCACATACGTAGTGATGGTGTAGTTGGTTGGAACGAAAACGTCCCAGCCAGACCCTCCAGCCTGTAGTTTTGCCAACATCTCTTCGTTCGAACCAAAAACATTGACCTGAACATGGGCGCCAGTGGCTTCCGTGAAGGCTTCGAAGTTCATCTCGTCATGGTAGTTCGGCCATGTGGCGAGGATCACTCGGTCGCCAATGTCCCCGGCAGCAAATGCCGGGCGTGGACGCAACCCAGGAACGGCCGTGCCCAGAACGGCCGTTGCCATCCCAAGACCTGTCACGCCTAAGAAATGTCGCCGTGTAACCGAACCCTTTTGGTACCGGCGAAGCTCTTCCATGAACTTTTGCTTGGAAATAGTCCCATTATCCTTGGTCATTGTGAACCTCTCTGTTGTTGGATTGCGGGATTTGTTATTTTTCCAGGATCAGCAGTGCGCCTTCGCCCCATGAAACAAAGGCCTGCTCTCCTGCATTGAACGTCCCCTCGTTCAATTCCGCTTGCCTTGGCACAAGTACGTGGAAATCACCCAGTGCTTCGTTGCGCGCAAGGTATTCTGTGTGCTCACCAAGGAAGATCCGATTTTGAATGGTAACTGGCAGAGCGATTTCAGCTGTGGGTAGCGCGCGGGTCAGCGTGATCTGTTCAGGACGGATACTAACGCACACTTCCTGCCCTGCATCTATTGGAATCTCCGGAGTTCCGTGCACCTTTTGGCCACTCGCTAAACGCACAGTGATTTGGTCGGCTGCTGAGTCAGTCACAGTTGCATCAAAGAAATTTGAGGTGCCTACAAATCCAGCCACGTAGCGGCTACGGGGCATGTCATAGAGTTCGCGTGGGCTGCCAACCTGCACAATATTGCCGCCTTCCATCACACAAATTCGGTCGGACATTGAAAGCGCTTCTTCTTGGTCGTGCGTGACGAGGACAAAAGTTATTCCCAGTTGTCGTTGCAGGTTCTGCAGTTCAAACTGCATTTCTTTTCGAAGCTTTCGATCCAGAGCAGCCATTGGTTCATCAAGCAGCAAAAGCTTGGGCTCGTTTACGATCGCACGCGCCAAAGCGACGCGTTGCTGCTGACCACCAGACATCTCCCAGATGCGACGTGGGCCAAATCCACCAAGACGGACAGTTTCCAGCGCTTGCTCAACCTTTGTCGCGATTGTTTGTTTGTCTACGCGTGGTCGTTGTTGGCGCAGGCCGTACGCGATGTTGTCGAACACGCTTAGGTGAGGAAAAAGAGCATAGTGCTGAAACACCATGTTGACTGGGCGATAGTGCGCATCCAAGTCGTTGACGACTTCTCCATCGAGCAACACCTGACCTTCGGTTGGCTTCTCGAAACCTGCCAACATTCTAAGCGCAGTGGTTTTGCCGCAACCAGATGGGCCTAAGAACGACAGGAACTCTCCTTTCCCAATGGAAAGATTCAGGTCTTTGGCGGCGACCACATTCCCGAAGGTCTTGGTCACTCCTCGGAGTTCCGCAATCGTCTGCATAGTGACGCTCATGTCAAAGCTCATATACTGCCGTTTTCCTTTTGCTTGATTTTTTGGCATTTGTTGGCATACCACTCAAACAAGGAAAAAGTAACAATAACTCGGAATAACTGTATATACCACAATTGGGGTATAGAGGTGCTTTTCGAAAATCTGGAGCGGCGTGTGTACGATTGGATGGAAGAGGCCGGCAGGGTCGTGGAGAAGATCGGAACCCCAGAATTTCCATGTGCTTTGGCAGATGGCTTACGGCAGGTCGCACCATTTGATTTTACGGTGGTGTTTGGCCATGTCGGAACCGAAGCACCAATAGACCTTCACGACGATTTCCCAAAAAGCAAACGGCGTATTTTTGTTGAGGATTACCAAGCCGGGCCCTACGTACTTGATCCATTTTTTTTGGCCGCGACAAAGCCAATAACACCGGGTCTGTATCGCATGCGCGATATCGCACCGGACAGGTTCTATCAGGGCGAATACTATCGCAGCTATTACAAAAGGACTGGGTTAGCAGAGGAGATTGGCTACTTTATCGATATCCCAGGCGCTGGGATGATTGTGGTCTCGCTCATGCGAGCAGAGAAGCCTTTTTCCGCCAAGGAAATTCGTCATTTGCACGCTCTATGGCCGCTCGTTCGAGCAGCCTGCTGCAAACATTGGAGTGACTTTCCAACGATGGCCCGCGGCGCCGCAGCGAATGGCGTTAGTCGTCGCGTTGATCTAGCATTCCAGGCATTTGGCGATGGCGTTCTGACGCCACGAGAACGAGAAGTCGTTGAGTTCACATTGAAGGGCCATTCGGCAGAAGCTGTTGGCACAATTCTCGGCATCTCTCCAGGCACAGTCCGCATCCACAGACGCAACATTTACGCGAAACTTAGGATCAACTCGCAGGGTGAGCTTTTTTCAAAGTTCATTGAAAAGGCGCTTTAAAAGGTTCCTTGAACACCCACTTTATCCGTTTTGCCGACCTTGCTACCTTGTGACCCGGAAAGCACCAAACATTTGGACGGCACTATCTGATAGCCAAGGAACCCAAAGGGAGAGGGTTGGGACGCCCGGGACCCATGTTGGGCTAAATTAATACCCGAAAACGCTTTCGGGCCATTGTCTATCTAACCGGATCAGCCGTTTTAAAAATGGCGTCAAGATACGAAAGGCAAAATTTCATGGACGCACCAGTTATCCAGTTGATTTTTATGCTCATCTTGCTGGTCGTCGTGATCTGGCTTTATATCCTGCCGATCACGATGGCAGGGCGGCGCAACCGATCCGGTTTGATCTGGTTCCTGATCGGTCTGGTTGGATCACCCCTTTTGGCTATTCTTTTGCTGCTGGCTCTAGGTGACGCACCCGAACAACCAACAACCTAATTTTGGGACGATACCATCTGACACTCAAAAGGGCTTAACCGGAGGGTATCTGGACGCTCGTGAGCCATAACGTCCTGCTCAGCATGCAATAAGGGTGCCATTTGAGACACTATACTTCCGGAAGTGAAGACAACTAATCCTTCTCACTCTCCACAACCGTGTACTGTAAACCCAAGGTCGGTCGATTTGATTGGAGAACCACAGACCGCTTTGTCCGCATTGCGGTCATTGGCACTAAGCGCAGCGAAGGTCCGGTTCCCGCCCTTCGTGTCGTACTTCACCCCCCTACCCTTCCCAATCCAACTTTAACCAATAGCGGGTGTATCTGAGTTCACCTGTTCGGCTCAGCGCCCCCTTTTCTACCAGGTCCTGCAGATCCCGCGTCGCCGTGGCGCGCGACGTTCCCGTGATAGAGATATAGTTCTCGGCGCTGAGCCCCCCTTTGAACCCGTCCTGTCCAGCCTTGAACAAACGGGCGACTACCTTGCTTTGGCGGGCGTTAAACTGATCACGATACCGATCGTAAAAATGCGTCTTGGTAATAAAGAAGCCGACCCGCTCAAGCGTCACCTGCTGTGCTGTAAGGACTGTCTCGGCAAACCAAACGAGCCATGGCGTGACGTCCAGCGTCTTTTGATGGCGTTCAAGCTGATCATAATATGCCTTCCGCTCTCGCTCGATCGTGAAAGCAAGTGCAATCAGACTCGGCTGACCAATGTTTTGTGCCAGGGACTTTTCAGCCAGCGCCCTACCCAACCGGCCATTGCCGTCTTCAAAGGGGTGAATGCTCTCGAAATAAAGATGACTCAATCCTGCCCGGATCAGTGCACGCAATGGTTCGGGACCACCCGGTGCGGTCCGGTTGAACCAGGTTACGAACTGGTCCATTTCAGCCGGAACCTGACGTGAAGGTGGCGCTTCGAAATGAACCGTTGGACGGTCTAGCCTGCCTGAGACGATTTGCATCGCATCCTCATGGCTCCGGTATGATCCAATCGATTCCAGATGCCTGTCATGGGACAGAAGCATGTCATGCCACTGAAACAGGGTGTCGTGTGACAGTGGTTCTGAATAGTTGGAATAAACGTCCACCATCATTTCGGAAACGCCCTGCTCGCGCGGTTTGGACGGATAGCTGTCGGGAGCCAGTCCAAGATGTCGGCGCAGGGATGATTGCACGCTGAGCCGATCCAGCATCTCACCTTCGATCGCGCTGGTTTTCATCGCCTCTTCGCGGATGTGTCGCAAACTCTGAGGTATAGTTGACGAGCCTGGGTGATCTGAGTTTTTTGTACTAGTCGATTAATTTTCGAACAGGTTATTTGAGCATGATCTCGTTAAAGGGC